>NZ_JBEOWK010000004.1:0-398855 GCF_040295985.1 Streptosporangium sp. NPDC002524
CTCACCCCGCAGCCGCTCGATTTCCCCCAAGTCCACGAGAGCAGCATGCCGAACCCAGCACCCACGATCAAATCAACCTAACGAAGTACTACTAGACGAGCGCGCGAAAACGGCTCCGGCCGGACCCTTCCGGGCCCGGCCGGAGCCGGTCTTTCCTCGGGGACGCCGATCAGGGGAAGGTGATCGGGCGGTGGTGACCACAGGGGGACGGTGATCACCGGGTGATGGCCGGGGGACGCGGGGAGCGGTGGTGGTCACAGGGGGACAGTGATCACCGGGTGATGGCCGGGGGACGCGGGGAGCGGTGGTGGTCACAGGGGGACAGTGATCACCGGGGGCGGGGAAGCGGGTGTCGCGGGGAAGCGACAGTGGTCACAGGGGGACAGTGATCACCGGGGGCGGGGAAGCGGGTGTCGTGGGGAAGCGGCGGTGATCACCGAGGGAGGGGGTCAGCTGACATTGGCGCAGATCGCGTAGACGCTGATGCCCACGTCGCCGCGGCCGGGCTGGCGGCCGAGGCCGATCCAGCCGCCGCCGTCGTCGGTGGGGAAGGAGCCCACCAGCACGGCCTCGTTGCCCTGCGCCTCGGCGCCGCCGCCGACGGCCTTCTTCCCGCCGGGGCAGCGGACCACGCGGCGCTGGAAGTTGGGGACGTTGGCGTTCGGCAGCTTGACGAGCTGGTAGCCGGTGAAGTCGGCACTCGCGGAAACGGCGGGTACGGCTGGGGCGGCGGGTACGGAGGCCGTGGCCGGAGCGGCGATCGTCATCGCGGCCAGACCCGCGACACCGGCCGCGGTGACGCTCAGCGCGACGGTCGTGAGCTTCCTGCTTCGCATGTTCTCTCCTGGGGCAGGGGGTGCCTGAGTGATTACGTAACGTAATTACTCGTCACGCTGCGTGTCCAGCCTTGTTTTTGTCACCGTCGCGCCAGTTGCGCCGGGCCGGGAGATCGGGCATACGCGGCCTCGGGCCCGGGGTTCTCGCGCGGCGATCCGGCCTTCGCGGCCCCCGGCTCGCGGTCTTCCCCGGCGCGTCCGGGAGTGGAGGGCGGGCGCCGCCAGGAGGTCGACCGGCGATTGAAGCCGATCAACGGGAGAGAGCGCTCTCAGATCAGGATAGGTCCATTTCTTGATCGTTGGACGGGAATCGATGCGGTGCGTGTGGCTCCAGGGCGGCATCGCCGCGCGGCGGAACGCCCTATTTTCTGTGCTTACGCCCTCTCGCCTGCATCTCTGTACTTTACCTATTCGTTACTAACGTGAAACATTGACTGCCGTGACGCAGCCCGTTACTTTTCGGTGAGAGAGCGCTCTCTCGTATCGGTCAGCTTCAGAGCCCGATTCCTCTCCCCGGAGGCACCCCCCAATGGATCCCTCGATCCGGACCACGGGTCCGGACAGCGCGCACCCCCGTGAAGGACGCCCCGCCCAGCCGGCGGCCCGCATCAGGGCTCGCCGCCGCACCCTCGCCGCCGGTGTGGTCGTCGCGATGGTGGCCGGACTGTTCGGCCTCGGCGCCGCCCGCACGGCCGAGGCCGCCACGGTCGGCGCCGGCAGCTACGCCGACACCCTCCCGGCCGGCCGCTCACTGCCCGCCGGCTGCGGCTCCATCTCCACCAACCCCCGCCAGTGGGTGACGTCGAACGCCCCCGCCGGGGCCGTGCCCACCAACGACTGGTGGTCGTCGCTCCTCTACAAGAGGACCGACTGCGCGTACAGCGAGCCGCTCCACGCCCACCCGATCGCGTACGACACCTTCGCCAACGGTCTGGGCTTCTCCTACAACACCACCCCCGCCATCAGCGGCACCGCGACGGGCGTCGGCGAGTACCACTACCCGTACGTCGAGAACATCCGCGTCGGCGTCGCGGGGATGAGCTCGCCGGACGTCAAGGTCGACGGCTGGAGCGACTGGACCGTCACCCCGTACTGGAGCGGCGCCGGCCGGACCATGAAGGCCACCATCGGCCACGGGCTGCCGTTCGCGTACTTCCAGGTCACCGGAGGCGACGCGCAGATCACCACCGCGGGCACCCCCACGGTGTGGTCCAACAGCGGCGCCACCATCGGCTTCACCGCCGGGGGCCGTGACTACGTCGCCTACGCGCCGACCGGCGCGACCTGGTCGGTGAGCGGCACGACGATCAGCTCCGCCCTCGCGGGCAGGGGCTTCTTCTCCGTGGCCGCGCTCCCCGCGGGCGGCGACCGCGCGGCCCTGGCGAGCACCTACGGCCAGTACGCGCACGCCCACGTCACCGGCACCCGCGTCTCGTACGCCTACAACCAGGCCGCGAGCTCGCTCACCACGACGTACGCCTTCACCACCACGGCCAGGCAGGGCAGCCAGACCGGCACGGTCATCGCGCTCTACCCGCACCAGTGGAACTACCTGACCGGCTCGACGCCGCTGGCGCAGACGTACGTGTCGGCGCGCGGCCAGATGAAGATCGTCACCGGGACGCAGTTCCAGACGTCGATGAAGTACACCGGCGTGCTGCCCGAGATCCCCGCGGTGGCCGACAGCTCCGGCGCGGACCTCACCACGATCACCAACCAGCTGAACGCCGAGCTCGGTAACCCGATGGACATCCGGGGCGACGACACCTACTGGACCGGCAAGGGCCTGGGCCGGGCCACCCGCATCGCGGAGATCGCCGACCAGCTCAACCTGACGTCGGTGCGCACCGCCGCGCTGAACGCCATCCGCACCCGCCTCAACGACTGGTTCACCGCCACGCCGGGCAAGACCAGCCGGGTCTTCTACTACAACCCGAGCTGGGGAACCCTGCTCGGCTACCCGGCCTCGTACGGCTCCGACCTGGAGCTCAACGACCACCACTTCCACTACGGCTACTACATCGCCGCCGCCGCGACCCTCGCCAAGTTCGACCCCAACTGGGCGAGGACGAGCCAGTACGGCGGCATGGTGGACCTGCTGATCCGCGACGCCAACAACTACGACCGCAACGACACCCGCTTCCCGTACCTGCGTGACTTCGACATCTACGCGGGCCACGACTGGGCGGCCGGGCACGGCTCGTTCGGCTCCGGCAACAACCAGGAGTCGTCCTCGGAGGGCATGAACTTCGCCAACGCCCTCATCCAGTGGGGACAGGCCACCGGCAACACCGCCGTCCGCGACGCGGGCATCTTCATCTACACGACCCAGAACGCGGCGATCCAGGAGTACTGGTTCGACGTGCGCAACCAGAACTTCCCCGCCGCCTTCGGCCACAGCACGGTCGGCATGGTCTGGGGCAGCGGCGGCGCGTACGCCACCTGGTTCAGCGGCGAGCCGGAGATGATCCAGGGCATCAACATGCTCCCGATCACCGGCGGGCACTTCTACCTGGGCGACAACCCCGCCTACGTGAACACCAACTACGCCGAGCTGGTACGCAACAACGGCGGGCCGCCCACGGTGTGGCGGGACATCCTCTGGCAGTTCCAGGCGCTGGGCAACGGTGACGCGGCCCTGGCGAACCTGCGGGCCGCCGGAGCCTACACCCCGGAGGAGGGGGAGAGCAGGGCGCACACCTTCCACTGGATCCGCAACCTGGCCGCCCTCGGCACGGTGGACACCACCGTCACCGCCAACCACCCGCTCGCCAAGGTGTTCAGCAAGAACGGGGCCCGCACCTACGTGGCCTCCAACATCACCGCCAGCGCGCTCACGGTGAACTTCTCCAACGGGACCGTGCTCAACGTCCCGGCGGGCAAGACGGTCACCTCCGGCGCCTTCACCTGGAGCGGCGGCAACGCGGGCGGCGGCACCACCAACCCCGACCCGACGCCCACCCCCACGCCGACCCCGACCCCCACGCCGACCCCGGACCCGGGTGGCTTCGCCGCGACGCGCTACCTGCAGAGCGGCGGCGGCCTGCCGGGCACGGCCGGCGCGGCGGGCAGCCTCGCGGTGACCGCCGCGAACGGCAACCACGACGGCGTGCCGACCAACGCCCGGGTCTTCACGGCGACCGGTCTCACCGCCGCCCACAACGGCGGCACCACCGCGTTCGACCTCTTCGTGGACGCGGGAACGTCGGTCGCCAACGGCACCCAGGTCAGGGTCTCCTACGACCTGACCGGCAACGGGAGCTGGGACAGGGTGGAGACCTACGGCTACTTCGCCACCGACCCGGTGACGGGCTGGGAGCACTACACGCAGAGAACGGGCCCGCAGTCCGCCTCGGGCGCGCTCGGCAACCTGTCGAACGGCCAGGTGAGGGTCGAGGTCTGGAACGCCATCGGCAACGGCGCCGTCAACCTCGGCGTCGGCAACCAGTCGATCGTACGGCTGCCGTTCGGCTGATCCCCCTCAGCCGATCGGTGAAGGGACGGCCGGGAGCGTGAGCCCCCGGCCGTTCTCGCCGTCCCCGGGGGGCGGCGGCAGGCCGATCGGGTTGGCGGGCGGCATGATGCCCGACTCCAGGACGGCCATGGTCAGCGGGTGCAGCAGCAGGGCGAGCTCGGCGGTGCGCCCGTCGCCCAGGGCCCGCCACGGAACGGCCGCGGCCTCGTCGGTCAGCCGCTCGATCCGCTCGCGCTCCCGCGTGCCCTCGGCCGTCAGGACGCCGGAGTCGTCGACCCAGCCACGCTCGCGCAGCGCGGCGGCACCGGCCTCCCACTCCTCGTCGTCCCAGCGCCGCGCCAGGCGCAGCTGCTCCACGTCCGTCTCGCCCGCCGCGACCTTGAGCAGGTGGGACTGGACGGGGGAGACGCCGTGGGAGACGAGGGCGGCCACGTGCCCGTCGCCCCGGTGCTCGCGCAGCGTGGTCGCGGCCTGCCAGAGCAGCAGGTGCGGCTCGTCGGGCGCGGGCAGCGCCTGGTTGGCCGCGCCGAGCACCCGGCCCGCGGTGTCGGCGAGCCCGGCCGCCTCCCAGGCCAGCTCGGCCGCCGCGCGCAGGTCGTCGGAGCCGGTCACCTTGTCGGTGAGCAGGGTCCGCAGCGCCGCCCCCGCCCCGTCGAGCCGGGCGCGCAGCACGTCGCCGGGGGTCGCGAACGTCCACGCGTCGGGGAGCGCCCTCGCGACCCTGGCCGGGGGGAAGCCGTGGAAGGCCGCCGTGACGACGCCGGGGCCGACCGGCCCGAGCGGAGCCGCCCTGCCCGCGAAGTAGCCCATCCAGAAGCCGCGCATGCCGACCGCGTCGGCCGCGGCCCGGGCCTCGGGGGCGAAGTAGGTGACGGCGTGCAGGGGCTCCAGCAACTGCCACATGACACGCGGAACGTTCGGTTCGGGCTCCGGCACGGTCTCACACCCCGTCTCGTGGATCCTGGCGGATCGGCTGCGCATGTTCATACGGTACTCGGCGGAACGACCGGACGATCTCTCGATGAGAGAGCTGTCATCTGGTCGGATCCCTGACCTGATCTGGGAAGACGAAGTCATCTCACCCGTCAGGTTGGGTCTTCTCAAGGGGGGACGGGCGGGTTATCAAGAGCTCAGGACGAACTGTGATTCCAGACATTCCCACTCGCTGGTACCACGGTCGCGCCGGACCGCCCCACCCCCCGAACCGATGGAGTACGGCATGCGGCAGTTACGAAGAGTCATGTTCCACCTCCTGTGCGTCATCGCGATGCTCGCGGCGAGCGTCACCGCGATGGCCACGGGCGCGCAGGCCTCCGTACCCAACCGGTGGGGCTTCGCGGTGGTCAACGTGACCTCCGGCATCCCCGACCTCAACCACCAGGCGGGCAGCTGGGGGCCGGGCTTCAACGTCAGCGTCACGCCCGGCGGTGTCGGGCAGACGTTCGTGCGGTTCCCGCAGATCGCGATCACCGGCGGCGTGGTCCACGTCACGGCGATCTCCGACACCGCCTACTGGTGCCAGGCGCAGAACTGGGGCCCCTCGGGCACCGACGTGGTGGTCGCGGTGCAGTGCTACCGGTACGGAGGGGCTCCGGTCTTCACCCCGTACAGCATCGTCTTCGAGCAGAGCACCGGCACCCTGCCGCCGCCGCAGGCGTTCGGCTACGTGCACTACAACGGCGGCGGCATCACCTCCCAGTTCAACTCGGCCGCGGGCCTGAACACCGTCGGCGGGGGCGGGGGCGTCTGGACGGTCACCCTGCCCGGCCTGGGTTCGTCGGGCTTCGCCGGGAACCTCCAGGTCACCGCGGTCAACCCCAGCCAGCCCGCCCGCTGCAAGGTCGGCGCCTGGGCTCCCGGCGTGGGCGCGCAGGCGGTCCAGGTGCGCTGCCACAACGCGACGAACGTGCCGCTCAACACCGGGTGGACGCTGACCTACCACCGTGAGCGCGCCATCACCGGCGCGGCGATCCCGCCGAAGAACTTCGCCTACACCTTCGACAACACCCCGGCCAACCCCGGCCCGTACGCCCCGGTGCCGCCGCCCGTGAACTTCAACTCCCAGGCGGGCGTGAACACGGTCCAGAGCTCGGGACTCGGCCAGCGTCTGGTGACCTTCCCGAGGGTCGGCGTCCTGCAGGACCAGGTCCAGGTCACCGCGTACGGTCCCGGCCCCGAGTTCTGCAACCTGCAGACCATCTGGAACACCAGCGGCAGCAACGCGTTCGTCCGCAACGTCGTCTGCTACAACGCCGCCACCCGTGTCGCCCAGCCCTCGCTGGTCACCTACACCTCGGCCTTCTAAGGACACCCTCGGCCCTCCGAAGGCACCCTGGCCCTTCGTAGGCACCTCGGCTTCGAAGAGCCTTGGTCCTCCGAAGGCGCCTCGGCCCTTCCGAAGGCACCTCGGCTTCGAAGGAACCCCGGCCTTCCGAAGGCTCGGCGCGGTACCGCCCGACGTCCCCCGGGCGGTACCGCGCCGCTCGTCCGAATGGACGCCCCTCTCCCGGGTAGCCGGAGACGATGGCGACTTATGGCTTTCATTCCTCACACGAGCAGATCCATCCGGCAGAGCTGCTGAAGGCGGTCACGCGGGCCGAGCAGGCGGGGTTCGGGGCGGCGATGTCGTCGGACCACTTCTCCCCGTGGAGCGAGCGTCAGGGGCAGTCGGGGTTCGCCTGGTCCTGGCTGGGCGCGGCGCTCCAGGCCACGAACCTGCCGTTCGGCGTGGTAAACGCCCCCGGCCAGCGCTACCACCCCGCGATCATCGCCCAGGCGATCGGCACCCTCGGCGCGATGTACCCCGGCCGCTTCTGGGCCGCCCTCGGCACGGGCGAGGCGAGCAACGAGCACATCACCGGCGACCACTGGCCGCGCAAGGAGCTCCGCAAGCAGCGGCTGCGTGAGTGCGTCGACGTCATCAGGGCGATGCTGGCGGGGGAGGAGGTCAGCCACGACGGCCTGGTGACCGTCGACCGCGCCCGGCTGTGGACCCGCCCCGAGACCCCGCCGAAGCTGGTCGGCGCGGCGGTGAGCGCCGACACGGCCCGCTGGTGCGCGGAGTGGGCCGACGGCCTGATCACCGTGGGAGGACCCGTCGACCGGCTGCGCGAGGTCATCGGTGCCTACCGTGACGCCGGAGGCAAGGGCAAGGTGGCGCTCCAGGTCCACCTCAGCTGGGCCGAGACCGACGACGAGGCGATGGCCATCGCCCACGACCAGTGGCGGAGCAACGTCTTCTCGCCGCCGGTGAGCTGGGACCTCGAGACCGCCGAGCTCTTCGACGTGGTCTCCGCGGACGTCTCGCCGGAGAAGGTGGCCGAGGCCGTCAACGTCTCCTCGGACCTGGGCTGGCACGCCGCCAGGATCAACGAGTACGCGGAACTGGGCTTCGAGGAGATCTACCTGCACCACGTGGGCCAGGAGCAGGCCACCTACATCGACGCCTTCGGCGCGAAGGTGCTTCCCCAGCTGAGCTGAACCGAACGAGCCGCACTGGGTTGAGCTGGGCTGAATTGGGCTGAGCGGGGCTGGGCGGGGCTGAGCTGAGCCGATGCCGGCCGGGTCGAGCCGATGTCGGCCGGGTTGATGTCGGTCAAGCCGATGTCGGTCGAGTTGAGCCGATGTCGGTCAAGCCGATGTCGGTCGAGCCGATGCTGCTGGTCGAGCCGATGTCGGCGCGGCCGTCGGGGGTGACGCGCGGGTGGGTTCCCGGCCGGGGCCGGAGGGGGCGACGGGGCCGCGGCCGGGGGAGACGACACGGGCGGGTTTCCAGCCGGGTGTCCGGCTTCCTCGGCCGCTGGGGTATGGCACGAAGTGGATCTTCCTCACTTTTCACGACATGTGATGGAAACAATTAGGGAGGAATCAATTCACAGATGTGAGTGAATGTTCTACATTTGTCATGGGAGCGCTCCCATCAAAAGGAGGCGCAGTGTCTCTCCAGCCCGACTCATCCGCGGCGTCCCTCGACGTCGCCCCCGAGTACGAAGGCGAGTGCCTGCTGCCCGCCGTTCCCACGAGCGTGCGCGACGCTCGCGCGCTGGTCCGCCGGGAGCTCTCCCTGTGGGGCGCCGACGACCTCGTGGACGACTGCGTGCTGATCGTCAGCGAGCTGGTCACCAACGCCGTCAGGTACGGCGGTGCCGCGTGCGCGCTGCGGATCCAGGGCGGCGGGAGCTTCGTCCGCGGCGAGCTCTTCGACCCGGGGGAGGGGGCTCCCCGCGTGTGCGCCCGCGACATGGACGCCACCGGCGGCCGGGGCCTCCAGATCGTCGACTCCCTCGCCGACGACTGGGGTGTCGCCCGTCCCCCCTCCGGAGGAAAGATCGTCTGGTTCGTCCTCGGCCGCCCGGCCCCCGCCCGCCCCCGTCCCGCCGTCGCCCCGGTCCTGCAGTTCAAGTAGGCGCGCACCCGGAGTGGCCGATGTCGTCCCGATTTCGCGATTCGAGCAGGCATGTGCCCGGAGCGGCCGATGTCGTCCACGGTCCCGCGGTTCGAGCAGGCACGTGCCCGGAGCGGCCGGTGCCGTCCCGGTCCGGCGGTTCGAGCAGGCATGTGCCCGGAGCGGCCGATGTCGTCCACGGTCCCGCGGTTCGAGCAGGCACGTGCCTAGAGCGGCCGGTGCCGTCCCCGTCCCGCGGTTCGAGCGGACGTGTGCCCGGGGCGGCTCGCCGCCCGTGGTGACCTGGTGGTCTTCGCCGGGGGCGGGTGTGCGGCCGTGTCGTCCGGCCCCGTAGTGTGCGGGGCGGCCAGCCCTCCAGGGAGAGAAACGCATCGTCCATGACGTACGACCACACCCGCCGCGCCTGCTACACCGGCTATGTCACCCAGGCCATCGTCAACAACCTGGCCCCGCTGCTGTTCATCGTGTTCCAGACCCGCTACCAGCTGCCCCTGGAGATGCTCGGGCGCCTGGTGCTGCTCAACTTCGCCACCCAGCTGGTCACCGACATCGTGGCCGTGAAGTTCGTGGACCGGACCGGCTACCGCGTCCCGCTGGTGCTGGCGCACATCCTGGCGGCGCTGGGACTGGTGCTGCTGGCGGTGGCCCCGGCGGTGTCGCCCTCCCCGTACCTGGGGCTGTGCGTCGCGATCGTCGTCTACGCCGTCGGCGGCGGCCTGCTGGAGGTGCTCGTCAGCCCCGTCGTGGACGCGCTGCCCAGCCCGCAGGAGGGCAAGGCGGCGGCGATGAGCCTGCTGCACTCCTTCTACTGCTGGGGACAGGTCGCGGTGGTGGCGGGCAGCACGCTGCTGCTCGCCTGGATCGGCCAGGACGCCTGGCAGGTCCTGCCCGTGGTCTGGGCGCTCGTCCCGCTGGTCAACATGGTGGCGTTCCTGAGGGTGCCGCTGCCCGCGACCGTGCCCGACGAGCACCGTACCTCCCTGCGGGCGCTCTTCGGTGCCCCCGCCTTCGCCGCCGCCGTCGTGCTGATGCTCTGCGCGGGCGCGGCCGAGCTGACCATGTCGCAGTGGTCCTCCCTCTTCGCGGAGGACGGGCTGGGCGTCTCCAAGGTGTGGGGCGACCTGGCGGGCCCGTGCCTGTTCGCGGTCCTGATGGGGATCGGCCGCATCGTCTACGGGCTGTGGGGCGAGAGGATCCCGCTGGTACCCGCGATGGCCGCGTGCGGCGCGCTCGCGACCCTCTGCTATCTCGTCGTCTGCCTGTCCTCCAACCCGGTGGTGAGCCTCGTCGGCTGCGCGGTGTGCGGCCTGGCCGTCAGCCTCCTGTGGCCGGGGACCTTCAGCCTCGCCGCGGCCCGCTTCCCCCTCGGCGGGGCGGCGATGTTCGGCGTGCTGGCCGTCTTCGGCGACGCCGGGGGCGCGGCCGGTCCCTGGATCGCCGGGGCCGCCGCGGACGCCTCCTCCGCCGCCGGAGGGTTCCTGACCACCCTGTCGGACGCGCTCCCCGACGACGGCGGCTCCGGTCTGCGCACCGGCCTCCTCGTCGCCACCGCCTTCCCGCTCGCCGTCGTCGCCCTCACGCTCGCGTACGGCATCCGGGGGCGGGGCGCGGTGAGTACGGCGGGTACAGCTGGTACGGCGCCGGGCGGGACGCCCGGTGAGGCGGCGGGTGAGGTGGAGCGCCCGATCGGCGGGTGAGCCGGGGGACAGCCGGATGGGGTGCCGGGGCATGACATCCCCTTTTCATGGGCACCTCGTATCCCAGCGGCACCGCACACTCGAGGAGCGTTCGACCATGACCCCGGCACCCATGGACTCTCCGGCGCGTGCCGGGTCCCTTGAGGGTGCGACCGCTCTTGGAGGTGCGCCCGTTCTCGGGGAGGCGGCCGTTCTTGGGGGCGTGACCGAGGGCGTGACCGAGGGCGTGACCGAGGGCGCGAGCGAGGGCGCGGCCGGGACGGCGGAGGCCGGGATCCCGGAACGCGCCGCCCGGGCGGGGGAGGCAGGGGTTCCGGGGCGCGTGGCCGCGACGGCGGCGGCCGGGGACCTGGAGCGGGCGATCGAGACGATGCCGCTGGTGGATCACCACGTCCACGGCGCCCTGGACGGAGACCTGTCGCGGGGGCGGTTCGAGGAGCTGATCACCGAGTCCGACCGGCCGGTGCCCGGCTGGATGACCCAGTTCGACTCGCAGCTCGGGTTCGCCGTCCTGCGGCACTGCGCGCCCGTCCTCGGCCTCGACCCGCACCCGGACCCGGAGACCTACCTCGCCCGCCGCGCCGAGCTGGGAGCGGGGGAGGCGAACCGGCGCCTGCTGGCCGCGTCCGGGATCGGTCACTTCCTCCTGGAGACCGGTTACGGGGGCGAGGAGATCCTCGGCCCGGCGCCGATGGCGGCCCTCACGGGGCGGCCCGTCGAGGAGATCGTCCGGCTGGAGTCGGTCGCCGAGCGGGTCGTCGCCGAGGGGACCGACGCCGCCGGGTTCGCCGCCCGCTTCGAGGCGGCCCTGTGGGAACGCTGCCGTACGGCGCGCGGGCTGAAGAGCGTCGCCGCCTACCGGTACGGGCTCGACCTCGACCCCGCCCCGCCCACCCCGGCCGAGGTGGTGGCGGCGGCCGGGCGCTGGCTGCGCGAGTCCGAGCGGACCGGGACGATCCGCGTCGGCGACCCGGTGCTGCTGCGCCACCTCATCTGGACGGGCATCGGGCGCGGGCTGCCGCTCCAGTTCCACACCGGGTACGGCGACCCCGACCTCGACCTGCGCCGGTCCGACCCCCTGCTGCTGCGCGGCCTCATCGAGCTCGCCGAGCCCAGGGGCGTCCCGCTGCTCCTGCTGCACTGCTACCCGTACCACCGCAACGCCGGTTACCTCGCCCAGGCCTACCCGCACGTCCACTTCGACGTCGGGCTGGGGGTGAACCACACCGGGGCGCGCGGCGTGGCCGTCGTGGCCGAGAGCCTGGAGCTGGCGCCGTTCGCCAAGATCCTCTTCTCCTCGGACGCCTGGGGCCCGGCGGAGCTCCACCACCTGGGCGCGCTGCTCTGGCGCCGCGCGACGGCCCGCGTCCTCGGCGGGTTCGTCGCGGACGGCGAGTGGAGCGAGCCTCGGGCGATCCGGGTCGCCGCCATGATCGGCGCGGGGAACGCCCGCCGCGTCTACGGCCTCGGAGAGACCGGGTAACCGGCTGACCGGCCCCGGGGCCGGTGACGAGAACGACCATCACGTACGACGAGAACGGCGCCCATGTCACCCATGTACCACCGGAACGGCACCACGCACAGTCAGAGGGAGATCCATGATCGACACTCACGTCCGCGCGCTCGCAGCGCTCGCCGCACTCGCCGGGGGGGACGCGTGAGGGTCAACCGCGACGCTCACCGGTTCGGGGAGCGGCGATGAACGAGATCCACGAGCGGCTCCGCGCCGCCCTGCACGCCGAGCTGCCCGCGGCCTTCCAGCTGCGGCGGGAACTGCACGCCGAGCCGTGCGTGTCGGGCAAGGAGGAGCCGACGCTCAAGCGCGTGCTGGACGCGCTGCCCGAGGGCGACGCGACGGAGCGGGTCGCCGTGACCGGCGCGCTCCTCCGCGTCGGCGGCGAGGGCCTGGCCGTCGGGGTACGCGGGGAGCTGGACGCCCTGCCGATCCCGGAGGAGACGGGCGTGCCCTGGGCCTCGCGCAACGGCGCCATGCACGCCTGCGGCCACGACGTGCACCTCGCGGCCCTGGTCGCGCTGACCCGGGCGGTCGACCGGGTACGGGCGCCCGCGCCGATGGTCGCGGTGCTGCAGCCGCGCGAGGAGACCCACCCCTCCGGGGCCCGCGACATCGTCGACTCGGGCGCGCTCCGCAGGCACCGGGTCGGCGCGATGATCGCGGCACACGTCCAGCCGGTGCTCGGCGCCGGTGAGACGGCCTGCACTCCCGGGGCGGTCAACGCCTCCTCCGACGAGTTCACCGTCACCGTCCGGGGGCAGGGCGGGCACGCCGCCTATCCCCACCTGTCCCGCGACTCGGTCCTGGCGCTCGCCCAGATCATCGTGACCACGCAGCAGCTCGTCAGCCGCGACGCCGACCCGATGACGCCGACCGTGGTCACCTTCGGCACCGTGGCGGCGGGCAGCGCCCCCAACGCGATCCCCGGGCAGGCCTCCGCCCGCGGCACCCTCCGTACGATGTCGGAGCCGTGGCGCCACCAGCTGCACCACCGCTTCCGCGAGATCGCCGAGGGCGTCGCCCGCGTCCATGGCTGCGAGGCGGAGGTACGGATCACGCACGGCGAGCCGGTGCTCGTCAACGACGCCCGCCTCGCCGAGGAGACGGGCTGCATTCTCGTCGACGTCGCCCACCACATGCCCGCCACGCTGCGCTCCTGCGGTGCCGACGACTTCGCCCACTTCGCGTCGGTCGTGCCGTCGCTGATGCTGTTCGTGGGCACCGACACGGCCTCGGGGCTGCACAGCCCGTACTTCCTGCCCGGGGACGAGACCGTGACGGCGGTCGCCGAGAGCCTGCTCGCCGCCTACCTCGCCGCCGCGCGGGTGATCGGCGCGGGCGGCTGAATAGGTGTTTCGCATTTTTTACAGTTATTAACGGGTGGTTGCCGAAAAATGTCTGGAACGCTGGAGGTGTGAGGATCGTTGACGTGGGTGAGACCGGTCACCGGGGGTGTGGCCGGGCCCACGCGGGGGTGAGATGCCGACGACGGTGACGTTCCGCTCGCCGGGCGGGGCCGCTCGGCTCTCCGCCACCGGTGGCGGACGAGCAATCGGTGGTGGACAAACAATCGGTGCTGGTGGGCGAACAGGTTGCTCCAGTGCGTCGGCGCCCGGCCGGCGGCGGGCCGCTCGGCTCTCCGCCGCCGGTGGCGAACGAATCGGCGCCCGGTCGCGGGCCGCTCCGCCCTCCGCCGCCGACGGTGAACGACACCCCGAAACCTCGAGACTTCCGACGGTTTGTTGTTAGTCCCTTTTGTGGTGTTGATCGGGGGAAATATTGGTGGTTCCTTCCGTATTACGGCTTGACGGTGTCCCCGCCCGGGAGCGGTTCGACTTCTGGTGGGAGGCCGTCGCGCAGTCGGTGGTCTCGGTGGACGTCTCCAGCGACCAGGCCGCCGACTTCTGGGCCGAGATGCGCATGCTCGACCTCGGGGTGGCGCAGCTGTCCCGGGTGCGGTGCGTCTCGTTCGACGCGCGCCGCAGCCCGAGCCGGATCCGCCACTCCGACCCCGGCCACTACCAGCTCTCCCTCACCCTTCGCGGCCGGTCGGGCATCCAGCAGGAGGGCCGGGAGGCCGGCCTGGCGCCGACCGACATCACGCTGTACGACACCTCACGAACGTTCCACGCCTGGACCGTGGCGGAGGAACCGGGTCCCGGGACGCCGCGCGGATCCCGTCCGAGCGTGGCCGACGGGCTGATCCTGCAGTTTCCACGCGACGTCCTGCCGCTCCCCGCCTCGGCGGCCGAACGGTTGCTGGCGGTGCGGATGTCGGGCAAGGACGGCATCGGCGGGCTGCTCAGCGGGTACCTCCACCAGCTGCTCGCGCAGCCCGCCCGGCGCTCGCCCTCCGACGCCCTGCGGCTGTCGACGGTCGCCCTCGACCTGGTCGCCGCCCTGCTGGCCCACGAACTCGACACGGACGTGTCCGACTCCCTGGCCAACCCCCACGGGGTCCTCCTCATGCGGGTCCAGGCGTTCATCGAGAAGCGGCTGGGCGAGGCGGACCTGTCGCCTTCGGCGATCGCCGCGGCCCACCACATCTCCCTCCGCCACCTGCACCGGCTCTTCCAGCCGGAGGGCGTCACCGTCGGGGGCTGGATCCGCCTGCGACGGCTCGAACGCTGCCGCCGTGACCTGGCCGATCCCCTGACGAACGACCTGCCCGTCCGTACGGTCGCCTCCCGCTGGGGTTTCACCAGCGACTCCCACTTCAGCCGGGCCTTCCGCGCGGCCTACGGGGCCTCGCCCGCGGCCTACCGGCGTCACCTCCAGGAACTGAGGGGCACGGCGGACGCCTCCGAAGAGGGGGTGCCGCCGGTCGACGTCCACCCGGAGGGCTCGGGGCCGTGGGGACGCCACGGATGACGACCGGGGAGACAACCGGCCACGAGTGACGCGGTGGCTCTGGCAGTGACTCCGGCGGTGACTTTTGCAGTGGCTCCGGCGGTGGCTCCAGCGGTGACTTCAGTGGTGACGACGCCGTCCGGCGCGGGCCCGTACCGAGGCGGATGTCGTGCGGGGCTTGGCCTGTATCGAGCGCGGGCGCCGTTCGGCGCGGGTCTGTACTGAAGCGGGTGCCGTGTGGCGCGGGTCTGCGTCGAGGCGGGTGCCGGGCGGGGCGACGTGCTCAGTCGAGCCGGAAGGTCTTCACGAACGTGTCGACGTGCCCGTCCGCCTCGGCCCACTGCCCGGCGGGAGTGAAGAACCAGAACATCGCGGTGCCGCCGGAGTCGCGGGTGACGCAGCGGGCGTAGAGGCGGTGGGGCAGGTTCGACGCGCTCTTGTGCGCGAAGCCGAACTCCAGCTCGGCGCCCTTGCCCCCGGCGACGGGAACCTGGCGCCGGGTGAACTCCCGGTAGGAGCCGGACGCGATCATCGAGTCCTGGAGCGCGTCGCGCAGCTGGTCGAGGATGTCGGCCGGGTCCCTGCTCTCCTTCCTCTTCGGGTTCGCGAAGACGCCCAGGTACCAGGAGGACGGGGAGAGGATGGAGTCTTTGGGGCGCTCCCAGCTCACCTGCTCCCCGTCCCCGGTCTCGTCCTTCTTCCAGCCGTCCGGTACGGCGACGGAGAACCCGCGTCGGTCCGTGTGGAGGGTGAAACCCCGCGGCAGCGGGCTCCGGCCCGAAGGGCCCGGGGAGGGCGGCGGGCTCTGGCCGGGGGAGGGCGGCGGGTTCTGACCCGGGGAGGGTGGCGGGTCCTGGCCGGGGGAGGACGCCGGGGTCTGCCGGGGGTCGCCGGAGGTCGCCGAACCCCCGGCCGGGTCCGGGGAGGTCGCCGGGTCCTTCCCGGCGGACGTCGCGGCTCCGCCGGACGTGGGCGACGGGGTGTTCCCCAGCCCGAAGGTGTCCGGCGACCAGATCACCACGGCGGCCACGGCCGTCGCCGCCACCGCCAGGCTCACGGCCGCGGGCGCCCACCGCGAGGGCCGCCGCGGGGCGCCGGGCCGGACCCGGTCTCCCTGACGCGCCGGACCGGTCACGCCGGAGGATCCGCCCCGGATCCGTCCACCGCCGTCCGTCGTGCCAGGGTCCTCGACGAGGTGCGGGCGTTCTCGCGGGGCTCCGGCGGCGATCGGCGTGAGCAGCGCGGTGACCCGCTGGGCCGTCAGCCGCTCGGCGGGGTCCTTCCTGAGCATGCCCTCGATCACGGGGAGGAGCCGGTCGGCGTACCGGGCGGGCGCGGGCGGCTGGTTGACGATCGCCGCGATCGTGGCCACCGGGCTCTCCCGGTCGAACGGCCTGCGCCCCTCCACCGCCTCGTACAGCGTCACGCCCGTCGCCCACAGGTCGGAGGCGGCCGAGGCGCGCTCGCCGCCGAGCTGTTCGGGCGCGAGGTAGGGGATCGTGCCCAGCACCTGTCCGGTACCGGTCAGGTCGGTGGTGTCGTGGACGGCCGCCGCGATCCCGAAGTCGGTCAGCACGGCCCGGTCGCCCCCGAGCAGGATGTTCGCGGGCTTGACGTCCCGGTGCACGATCCCCGCCGCCTCCGCCGAGATCAGCGCGGAGATCACCCGCAGCCCGATCCGCGCCACCCCGGCCTCGGTCAGCCGCCCCTCGTCCTTGATCACCTTCGCCAGGGAGGGGCCCTCCACCAGCTCCATGACGATCCACGGGCGGCCGTCCTCCTCGACCACGTCGTAGACGGTGACGATGCCGGGATGACCCCTCAGCGAGGCCGCCGTGCGCGCCTCGCGGAGCGTCCGGCGCAGCCGCCGCTCGCGGTCCTCGGCGGTCAGCCGGGAGGGCAGCGTCACCTCCTTGACCGCCACGGTCTGGTGGAGCAGCTCGTCCCTGGCCCTCCAGACGACGCCCATGCCGCCCGCCCCGAGGGCGGTCAGCAACCGGTACCGGCCCGCCAGCACCCGCGACGGGTCTTCCGGAGCGTACGAGGGATCTTCCGGCATGCGGACGAACCTACCGTTCGGAGGAGCGGGCAGGCGGACGGGCGGGCGAGGGGGTGAGCGGGTGAGGAGGTGAGGGGGCGGCGGGCGGAGAGAGGGAAGGGAGGGGGGCGGCGGTCAGTATCCCGTGGCCGGGTCGATCACTCCCTCCAGCGGGCGGCCCGCGCGCAGGTTGCCCACGTTGCGCTCGACCCGCTCGCAGAGCATCCGCGCGACGTACTCGGCGGAGTCGGCGGAGTGCGAGGTGACGAGCACCCGGGGGTCGGCCCACAGGGGGTGCCCGTCGGGGAGCGGCTCGGGATCCGTCACGTCCAGGCCGGCGGCGGAGATCGTTCCCGCGCGGAGGGCCTCGACGAGCGCGCCGGTGTCGATGTGCGCGCCCCGGGCGACGTTGACGACGGCGGCGTGCGGCGGCAGCAGCGCCAGCTGGGCGGCGCCGACGACGTGCCTCGTCTCCGGCGTGAGGGCGAGGGCCAGCACCAGGAGGTCGGTCTCGGGAAGCACGGATGGCAGAGCCGAGGGCGGGAGCGTCTCTCCGGCGCCCTCGACCTTCTCGGGGCGGCGGCGGATCACCCGGATCCGGCACTCGAACGGCCGCAGGAGGCGGACGAGCTCGGTGGCTATGCCGCCGCCGCCGAGGATCGTCACCCGCCGGCCGTGCAGGGAGCGGGGCTCCGTCCGGGACCAGCCGGGCGTCCGCGCCTGGCGGGAGAGGTCGCGCAGGCAGGCCAGCATCAGCATCAGCGCGTGCTCGGCGACCTGCCCGGCGAACGACCCCTTGGCGCAGCTGAAGACCACGGGCCGGTCGAACACCCCCGACGACGTGAACCTCTCCACCCCCGCCCAGGGGAACTGCACCCACCCGATCCGGGGATGGGCCTCCAGCGTCGCCCCGAGCAGCTCGGGCTCGCCGGGAACGAGCCACACCAGGCCGTCGGCGTCGGCGAGCGGGACGTTGACACCGCCGCCGCGGGACACCGCCTCCTCGATCCCGAGCCGCAGCCGGTCGAGCCCGGCGTCGGCGGAGCGGGGCGCGGAGGGGGCTATCGCGATGCGGGCTTCCATGGACGACATTCTGTCGTAGATCACCTGCCGCGTATCACCGGCCGGAGGCGATCGCACCTTGACGATCACTTCCCGGAAGTCCGGAAGTCCGGAAGTAACACGGGAATTGACCGCTATCACGCGGGCGTGTGAAATGCCAAGTCGAGGACGTGTGACGCATTCGACGGCCTCATCCACTGTGAACCGGCCCAATGACGAGGCTGTGACCTGGGGAAACTTTCGCCCACGACGACGGGACTCCGGGAGCGCTACATTTTCCTGGGGAAGACGGGGCGTTTCTGGAGGGCGAATCGTTTTGGGCAGAGGAACGATCATCGGCGGCCGTTACGAGTTGGATCCCACGTCACGTCGTTCCGGCGGAATGGGAGAGGTCTGGTTCGGCTACGACAAACGTTTGGATCGGCAGATCGCCATCAAATTCATCAAAGCCGACAGGTTTCCCGATGGCCGCCGGGACGAGGAACTGGCCAGGCGTTTCGTCCGCGAATCACGGATCACCGCCCGGCTGGAGCACCCGGGCGTGCCGACCATCTACGACTGCGGGCCACACGGCGACGACCTCTACATGGTCATGCAACTCGTCAGGGGGTGTTCCGTCGCGACGCTGCTCGACGAGACGGAGGTGCCCGTCGCCTGGGCCGTGGCGATCGCCGCCCAGGTGTGCTCGGTCCTGGCCGTGGCCCACGCCAGCTCGCTGGTCCACCGCGACCTCAAACCGGGCAACCTGATGCTCTGCCCCGACGGCACGGTCAAGGTCCTCGACTTCGGCATCGCCGCCGCGCTCGCCTCCGCGGACACGACGAACCTCACGAGGACGGGCGAGGTGCTCGGCACCCCGGCCTACATGGCGCCGGAGCAGGCCATGGCCGGGACCGCGGGGCCGCGGAGCGACCTCTACTCGCTCGGTGTGATCCTGGACGAGATGCTCGCCGGGAACAACCAGTTCGCCGCGCCCACCCCGCTGGCCGCGATGCGCAACCACACCGACGTCACCCCCCGGCCGCTGCGCGCGAGACGGCAGGACGTCCCCGAGGGGCTGGAGCGGCTCGTCCTGCGGTTGCTCGCGAAGACGCCGGAGGAGCGGCCGGCGAGCGCGGACGTCGTCTACGAGCGGCTGCTCGACTTCTGCCGCGAGCTGCCGCCCTTTCCCGGCTACGTCGACCTGGACACGTCCCACCCGGCGCGCATGTACGCCACCGTCCTCGGACGGATCTCCTCCCCGCGCGCCGACAACCGGCGGCCCGCCCACCCGGCGAGGCCGGCGCGGATCAGGCGTACCGCGAGCCTGGCGCAGATCGAGCGGGCCGACATCGAGCGCGCCCGCAAGGAGGCCGACCTCCTCAAGGCGGAGGCCCGTTTCGGCCAGGCGGCCGACCTCCTGGCGGAGGTGGTCGGGCCCGCCGCGGGCTCCTTCGGCTCGACGAGCTCCGCCGTGGTCGACCTGCGGATCGAGCTCGCCGAGGCCCTCTTCCTCGGCGGCGACTACCGCCGGGCGGCGCCCGAGTTCCAGCGGCTCGCCGCCGACGTCGCCAGGGTGGAGGGGCCGGACAACAACCTCGCCCTGCGGTGCCGGTTGATGGAGGCGGGCTGTCACGCGGCGATCGGGGAGACGAATCTCGCCCTGTCCCAGCTCCGGCGGTTGCTGGCCGACGAGAGGCGGTTCGGCGCGAGCGAGGAGAGGATCCTGGAGATCCGGAGCCAGATCGGGATGGTGGAACTCGACGCGGGAAACAAGGGACGGGCCAAACGGCTGCTCGGCGAGCTGCTGCCGGACCTCGAACGCCGCTACGGCCCGTACCACCACAGCGCGGGAAAGGTCCGCGCGATCCTCCAGGGGCTCACCGACCGCTGACGCACCCTGCCGCCGCCGGGCCGTGACGACGCGCGGAGAAAGCCCGCGAAATCGAAGGCCGGACGCGTGCCGACGTATGGAAAAGACCTGCGAAATCGAAGGCCCGACGCGTCTCCGGCGACGGTGCCGGGCGGCTCGATCTCCCGGCGGTTAAGACCGCTCCCCGGTGACCGAGGCAACCTTCCGGTAATCAGGGCCACTTCCCGGTGATTAAGGCCGCGCGGAGCTTCGCCCGGCGCCACATAATGTCCGTACGGGAATCGGGGGATTCTTTTACGGGGAGCGAAATTGAGCAAGTACGGAGGGGTTCTCGCCGCGTGCGCGGGAATGCTGCTCGGCGCGACACTGCTGACGGTTCCCTCGGCGGCCCTCGCCGAGGCCGAGCCCGTTCCGGTGCTCGCCTACGGCCTGGACGAGGGCACCGGCACGGTCGCCGCCGACGCGTCGGGTCACGGCAATACCGGCACCGCCACCCGCACCACCACCTGGAGGGACGGGAAGTACGGCAAGGCCGTCGACCTGACCGCCGGAGGGAGCAGGGTGGTCGCGAACGACGCCCCGTCCCTGCGCCTCACCTCGGCGGTGACGCTGGAGGCGTGGGTCAATCCCCTGGCAGGGGGAAACCGGAACGTGATCGTCGGCAAAGGCCCTTCCTACCGCCTCGCGGCCACCACGGGAATCGTCCAGACCACGGCCACCACTCAGATCTCCGGTCCCGCTCTGCCCCCGTACACCTGGAGCCATCTCGCCACCACCTATGACGGCCAGGCCCTGCGCCTGTACGTCAACGGCGCGCTGGTGGCCTCCGCGCCGGCGCAGGGCGCCATCGCGGCGACCACCGCCCCGTTCGTCCTCTCCCAATGGGGAGGTCTCGTAGACGAGGTGAGGGTCTACGACACGGCGCTCAGCGAGGCCCAGATCAACGCCGACATGACCACACCGGTGACCGGCGGGGCCTTGAACAGCCCGCCGACCGCGCTTGAGGGCCTGGCCGTCGTCCCCGGGCACGGCAGGGCCGCGCTCTCCTGGCGGGCGAGCACCGACGACGCCGGGGTCACCGGCTATCAGGTGCACCGGTCCACGGCCGCGAACTTCACGCCCTCGGCCTCGACCCTCCGGGGCACCGTGACCTCCACCTCCTACGCGGACGTCCTCCCGTCCCAGGGCACGTACCACTACCGCGTGGCCGCGATCGACACCTCGGGCCAGCTCGGGCCGATGTCCGAGGCGGTGTCCGCCCAGGTGCTGGAGCCCGACAACCCTCCCACCCCTCCCTACTCGGTCTCGGCCCTCGGCCACGGCGGGTCGGCGGCCGTGTGGTGGTGGGGTGCTACCGACGACCGCGGACTCAGCGCCTCGGAGGTCCACCGTTCGACGGTCTCCGGCTTCACCCCGTCGGCCACGACCTTGGTCGCCACGGTTCCCGAGCCCTCGACATGGGAGCATCTGGACCCGGTGCCGACGGCCGGCACGTACTACTACCGGATCGTCATGGTGGACCGGATCGGTCAGCGCAGCGCGCCGTCGCCGCAGGCGGTGGCGACGACCCGTCCCGAGCCCGGCCTGTCGCAGACCCTGGCCCTCGCCTACGGCCTGAACGAGGGCAGCGGCACGACCGTGCGGGACGCCTCGGGGAAGGGCAACAACGGCACGGCCTACGCCACCGCCTGGACGGACGGCAGGTTCGGCGGGTCCGTGCGGTTCCTCAACGGCGAGGGCCGGATCTCCGCGCCGCCGTCCACGTCGCTGAGGATGACCGAGGGCATGACCGTCTCCGCCTGGGTCAAGCCCTCCCAGGAGAGTGAGACGAAGCAGATGCTCTTCAAGTGGAAGAACGCGGAGAGCGACTTCAAGGTGTTCGCGTCCGGCGGGGGCTCGCCGGGCCCCTCCGTCGTGGCCTTCGGCAACACGCCGAGCCAGGGGGCCGGGGTGTCGAGCCACCGCACCCTGCCCGTCGGGGTCTGGAGCCATCTGGCGGTCACCTACGAGGCGAACACCTTCGTCCTCTACGTCAACGGGGAGCAGGCGGCGTTCCGGAGGGACTCCTTCCACCCGGCCGGCGACGCGGCGTCCTTCGATGTCGCGGGCTCGAACCTCAACCCCTTCACCGGCGAGATCGACGAGGTCAGGGCCTACACCGCCGCCCTCAGCCCGGCCCAGATCAGGACCGTCATGGAGACACCGGTCCCCTGACGAGGGGACCGGTGTCTCCATGACGAGGGGCTGGACGACGAGGGACGAGATACGGCCCGCGCGCCCGCGCGGGCCGTACCGGTGCGGGGACGGCGGCGGCCGACGCCTCGTGGTCCGGCACGTACGGCACCTGGGGTTATCCGGTCGGTGCCCTGTTCTTCCGCCTGGCCATGGTGCTGCTCAACGGGGCGCTGTGGCGGGGCGCGCTGGTGCTCACGCCTGATCTCCGGATGGGCGCTGATCGCGGTGGTGCCGTACGCGGCGGACGCTCTGCTCGTGCTCTTCGGGGTGGTCGAGGTGTCCGCGCCGGTGCACGCCGTGCTGATCGCGCCGCTGTCGGTCGGCGAGATGGTGCTGGCGTCGTGGCTGCTCGTCAAGGGCTTCGACAGGTGATCCGGGCGTCGCGGAGGGGTTTTCCGCCGATGGGCACAGGATCGCTCCCGTCGCCGGCCACGACATCAGGGGGTCGCGGGGCGCCGCCGGACAGGGGAACACCGGGAGAATCGACGATGACGGCGGACTCCTCCGGAACCACGACCCTCCTCCAGAACCACGACCGTGGGAACACGATCAAGCTGGGTGACACGCTCCGGGACGAGGGTGACATCGTGGTGACATCGAACGGGACGTTGCGTCCCGCCCGTCACCGGTCAGTTCGTACGGGTGTTGGGGAGGTGCTCGCCCAGGTAGCCGATCCAGATCTTGCCGGTGGCGCCGCCGGAGTCGTCGTGGAAGTACATCCGGGGCGCGGGGTAGCCGACGGGCCTGAGCTTGACGTGGGACTCCATCAGGACCTGCCCGCCCGGGTTCACCTCGGGCGGGACGGCGAAGGTCCGGCGGTCGCTGAACTTGGCGCGGGTGACCACGCTCTTCGACTCGCGCATGGACAGCATCCCGGTGGGGATGGTGAGGCGGCCGGAGGAGCCGTGGGAGCACCACTCGTAGAAGCCGCCGGAGAACTCCCCGCCCGACCGCGCCCTCGCGAAGTCCTCCAGGGCGCGCAGCGAGTCCCACGCCTTCGCCGCCCACGTACGCGACTGGGCCGGGTGGTCCAGGTCGAGCCGGGCGGCGGCGCTGTCGGTGTCGCCGACGACGATGTGGCGCAGGCTCTCGCGGGCCTCGATCAGGACCTCGACCAGGCTGGCGGGTTCGAAGACGGGGGTCTCCTCGGGCACGCCGTACACCGGCTGGCCCGCCTCGGCGAGCCTGCCCTCCAGCCAGCGGACCCGTTCGGCGAGCTTCCTGGCGCTCGTGACGGCCTCGGCGTGCTCCTCGGTGAGCAGCCGGTACTCCTCGCGGAGGCGCCCGGCCTCGGCGGCCGGGCGGTCGCCCTCCTCGTCCCCGGGAGGGGAGGTGCCGGCACGCCGTTCCGTGACGACGTCACGCAGGCCGGAGAGGTGCGCGCCGAGCGTGTGGAGCTCGCGGAGAACCCTGGCGAGGTCACCGCCGGAGGTCTGCGACGACTGCGACGACGTGGCGAGCCCCAGCGCCGCGTCCAGGTCGCCGCGCAGCTCCTTCACCACCATGTCCGCCACCACCTGGGCGACCTCCTCCACCCCGGTTCCTCCGGGCTTCTCCGTCTCCTCGGTCTTCTCGGTATCCGTGGCCTCCGCCGTGTCCTTTTCCGTGTCCGGACCGGACTCCCCGGCTGAGACCTCGGTGGTCGCGGTGGGGGCCGGGCGCCGGGTCATGGCCATCATCCGCCGTCGTAACTCCTCGCGGGCGGAGTCGGTCTTCGCGGGCCGGAGCGCGGCCTCGGCGATCTCGCTCAGGTCGGCGCGCCCGGCGAGCACCCGGTAGACGACCTGGAGCGTCCGCCGGACGTCCTCGGGAAGCTCGCGGTGGACGGTGTCGCCGACCGCTCCGGTGACGATCCGGTCCAGGGCGGCGGCACCCTGGTCCCGGATCATGGCGGCGCCCATCGGCGGGTGCCTGCGGGGGTGGCGCTCCTCGGCGGGGTCGAAGGGGGCGAGGTAGGTGCGGATCCCGCCGCCGAACACGCCCAGTTCCTTGCCCATCACCTTGTTGAACCGGTTCTGGGTGCGCAGGTCGGCGAGCCGTACCACCAGGCTCGCGCCGGTGACCGCGCCGGCCAGGTAGTCGGCGTGGGAGCGCGCGGCCTCCGGGTTCTGGGGGTCCACGGAGAGAACGAGGATCGGCATCCTCCTGCGGGGTTCGGTCATCACCGGGACGAACCGGTCCATGCCCTCCTCGTCGAGGACCACCGGGCCGTCCTCCACCTGGACGCCGCCGTCGCTGATGCGCGCGGTGCGCAGGTACGCGGGCAGGAAACCGGGCACGCTCACCACCCCCGGTTCGCGCCGCTCCCGCTCACGCCTCCCGCGCCGGTACGGTTCCCGCCGGTGCCCTTCCGGCTCGCGGCCCTCGTGCCGGTCCACGGTGACGATGACCCACCCGGTCATGCCCGGTACCGATTCCGCGTAGGTCACCCGGGTCCGCAGGTGCCCCTCCCCGTCCGGCTCGTCCAGCGTGTAGCGGCCGCAGTCGCCGCGCCGCTCCATCGTGAGCCGCGCCCGGCCGGCCTCGGCCTCGACCATCGCCCGCGCCGCGCCCGGCGGCGGGAACCCCTTCCGCTCGACCCACTCCGAGAAGGTACGGCGCAGCCGGATCGAGATGGGGGCGGCCGGGTCGCGCAGCACCGCCTGATATAACCGCGTCACGTTCGACGCCATAGTCACGACACCTCATATGTCATCAACCTGGGGGATGTACGGCTCATGTCCGATAAATGGACGCCAGTCGTACGGGGTTGGATGTCAGCCAGGCTTCACCGGTTCCGGCGAGTGGGCTTTGTGCACCATAAATGGTGTTTAGTGCTGAATTAAGCGCGCATAAGACAAAAATCGGGTTCAGCGAGCGGGGGTGTTGCCGCGATCGGCCGACTTTGTCGCCCCCAGTGTGACGACCTCCCGGCCTGGTGTCGCGGTCTTTCCCCGAGATCGCCGCTCAGCGGACCGCCCGGGACGAGACCTTGACGGGTCCGGCCGGCTGGCGGCGTACCCGGGGGCGCGGTTTGGGCGGATGGAGTTCACCGCCCGGGATGTCCTGAATCCGGGGAGCGGCTATCGGTGAAAACTCTTTAATGCGATGTTCTGTACATCATGTTCGTCATTCCATGGGCTGAAGGATTGCCTGTTCGAAGAGGCGTCGCTCGCCTCGTGCCACGTGCGGGGAATCGTCTCTCATGGGCGGCGAGCGTCACGTCTCCACGCCGATGCGTACGGGACCGTCCCCGGGGTCGATCCCGGCGAGCAGGCTCGCCGGGACGCGGAACACCCGGCCTGGGGCGGCCGGCCACCACAGCCGCCCGCGGGCGACGACCTTCCCCGCCTGCCGCAGGGGAGCACGGTCAACGCATCCCCGTCACGTTCGGATCCTTCACCCGCCCGGTCCCGTGACGGGCGAAGATCACGTCCGGCTCCCGGAGGCCCGCCCGCGATCTCCTCAACCGCTCCGTAACAAGCCGAGATCACGCCCGGCTCCCGGAAACCCGCCCACGGTCTCTTCACCGGCCTCGCGACGGGCGGACATCACGCCCGGCTTCCCGGAAGCCTGCCCGCGGCGATGCCGTCGGTCAGGCCGTCGACCAGTTCCCCGCCGACCGTCCCCGCCTCCCGCAGGGCTTGCTCGAACGCGGTGAGCCGCCGGAAGGCCTCGCCGTGGCGGCGCTGCTCCCCAAGGGGCAACCGCGGCACCTGCAGCCTGCGGACGTCGATGCGGGAGGACGTCGAGGCGTGCGTTCCCGCCTGTCTCGCGTTGGCCGGGGCTCGCAGGCACCCGGCCAGGAACCACGGGTCGAGCAGCGCCGGGTCCACCCGCAGGGCGAACAGCTGCGAGCCCAGCACCGTGGGGGCGCCGGTGTCGACCCAGGCGCCGAACGCCCGGTAGGCCCCGACGACCACCACCTCCTCCGGGACGGTCACCGTGAGGGTGCCCGCGCCTTCTCCCGCCGACGTCTCGTGCGCGGGCAGCCAGCCGGACGGCCCGCCCCCGGCCAGCACGTCGGTGACGGTGAGCACGGGTACGGCGCCGTCGGGGACGTCGCCGGTGCGTACCGCGCCGTCCGCCGGTTGCTGCCCGGCCCGCATCGTCAGGGCACCCGCCCGGAGCAGGTCGCCCACGGTCACCGTGCCCTGGCCCGCCGGTTCCTCACCGTTCGGTTCGAGCGCGGACAGGGCCGCGGACAGGTCCCGCAGCTCGTGGAGCAGGGTGCCGAACCGGTTCCACGAGCGCCGCAGGCCCAGGTCCGTCGAGGCCGCCACCTTGGGTACGTGCCGTGCGGGGGTGAGGTCCACCTCGTCGTCCAGCAGGTCGATCACCGGGACCACGGCGTGGTCGGCCGGCCGGTCCCTGTCCTCGTCCTCCGCGCGGACGGCCGACACCACGCGCCGCCGCAGGAGGGGCCAGTCGATCGCCGCCCTGCCCGTCCGCTGCGTTCCCTTCGGCGGCTCCGGCTGGACCCCGGCCGCGTCGACCAGGAGCACCCCGGCCTCCGTGCCCGTCCCGCCCTCCGCCGGTGCCCGCAGGACCCACAGATGCAGCGCGACGCTGTACGGGGGCGCGGCCCCCGGCGGGAGGGCGACCACCGCGCGCAACACGCCGCTGCGGAGCAGCCCGGCCCGGATGCGGCGCCCCGCCCTGCGGGAGGCGACACCGGGCGGCAGCAGCAGCACCGCCGTACCGCCGGGCGCCAGGCGGCTCAGCGCGTGCTGGGTCCAGGCCAGCTCGGGCTCGGTGCGGGGAGGCAGGCCGTACGTCCAGCGGGTGTCGGTGGCGAGCTCCTCGTATCCCCAGTCGCGCTCGTTGAACGGCGGGTTGCACAGCACCACGTCGGCGCGGACGTCCGGGTGGGGATCGGCGCGCAGCGTGTTCCCGGCCCGGACGTCCACTTCCCACCCGTCCTCGCGCCCCGGCGAGTGACCGGCGAGCAGGATCCGTACGGCGGCGAGGGCCGCCTGGGTCGGGTCGGCGTCCTGGCCGAGCAGCTTGAGCGGGACGCCCGGGGAGGGCGCGTCCACCGCGCGGGCCCACTGCCGGGCGGCGGCGAGCAGGAGGCCACCCGTGCCGCACGCGGGGTCGAACACGCTGCCCACGTCACCGGCCTCGCCGGCCTGGCTGTCACGGGACAGCTCGGCGACCTCGGCCATCAGGGCGGCCAGCGGGCGCGGCGTGACACCGATCTGCCGGACGTGCGTGTCGAGCCAGCGGCCGAGCAGGAAGTCGAAGGTCTCCAGGGCCCCGTGTTTCCTCGCCAGGCCGACCGCGCGTTCCACCAGGGACCGCTGGGCCTCGGAGAGAGCGGTGTCGCCCGGGAGTGCCCCGGCGCCGGTGTCGCACGGAAGCCCCCCGGTCCCGGTATCAGGAAATCCCCTGGCCGTGCCGGTGTCGCCTGGAGGTCCCCCGGTCGCGCCGGTGTCCGGCGGCCCCGCCGCGTGCCGTGCGTCCGCCGGGCGGGCCGCCTGCTCCCGGGCGAGCCGGGCACCGGCCGCGGCGATCGCCCTTCCCATCGTGTCGCGGTCCCCGAGCGCCTCGAACTCCGGCCACAGCCGTTCCCGGCTGCCCACCTCGTCGAGCTTTCCCTGCCGCCTCAGCCACTCCTCCACCTGCGACAGCGCGAACTGCGGGCTGGTGTCCGTACCGCCGACCGGCGCGGGAAAGCTGTCGTGACGGCGGCGCCAGTTGCTGACGGCCGCGCGCCCGACACCGGCGATCCTGGCTATCTCCGCCAGGGTGACGGAGACGGACGGGTCGGCAGAAGGAGGCATGCTGTCTCCGGATAGCAGGACAGGACGGTGACGATCCCGCCGCCGGAAGGCACGATGACGGCATGCGCCCGGCCGGCCGGGCACCGCGGCTTCCTGGGGAGATCCCCTGGCAGCTTATCCGTTGACTCAGTTCACTCGGGAGCCGACCCGGCCGAGGAGGTTCGGCCAAGCGCGACTGTCTCGGCCGAGGAGACGTGGTCACGTGCGACGGTCCCGGCTGAGGAGGTTCAGCCAAGTGTGACGGTCCCGGCTGTGGAGGTGTGGTCACGTGCGACGGTCTCGGTCGTGGAGATGTGGTCACGTGCGACGGTCTCGGCCGCAGAGGTGCGGCCAAGTGCGACGGTGAGGTTCTCTCCGGCCCACCCGGCACCGTCTCTCCAGATCGTCGTGACGGCGAAGGCCGTGGCCGCCAGCGCCGGAGCCCACGCGGGCTCGGGAGCCTGGGGAAGCACGAGGAACCGGTGCTCCGCGCGCTCCCCGCCGACGTGCTCGACCTCCATGATCCGGAGTACGGCCTCACGCATGCGCTCGTAGGTGTGCCCGCCCTCTCCCAGGACCTCGTACAGGACCGTCCCCTCCGGTCCCTCGCAGGTGATGTCGGCGAAGGGGGACTGCGAGGGGGCGAGCCTGGCCCCGTGCAGCTCGGCGATGAGCATGTGGCGCAGCTGCTCGTGGACGTGGCACCGCCTGTCGGCGCGGACGCGCTCCTCCAGCGAGGAGACGAAGTCCCGGAAGCCGTCGTTCGTGACCGCCGTGCCGGAATCCATGGTCGTGTGCTCCTCGGCGGCCCGGCTGGGCGTGTCGGTGGTGAGCGGGGCGAGCGGGGTGACCGGCACGATCGGGACAGCCGGTGCGGTCGGCATGATCGGTGCGGTCGGTGCGGTCGGTGCGGTCGGTGCGGTCGGCGCTGAGGTGACCGGCGCGTCCGGCACGCTCGGCGTCGGAGAGGCCGGCTCCGGCTGGTCCGGCACGGTGAGCGTCGGAGCGGCCGGTTCGTTCGTCACGGTGAGCGTCGAGGTGACCTGCCCACCTGATACGGCGAGGGCTTGCTCATCCGGTACGGGAGAGGCCGAGCCCGGTACACCGAGTCCCGGACCCGGGCCGAGAAGGACCGAGCCCGGTACGCCAAGGCCCGGATCCGGCCCGAGAAGGGCCGAGCCCGGCCCGGGAAGAGGCAAGCCCGGCACAGCAAGGGTCGATCCCGGCTCGGGAAGGGGCGAGGCACTTCGCTCACCCGCGACGACGAGCGCCGGGTCGGCGGGCCCGCCCAGTACGGCCGGGAGCGGCGCCGCGTGCAGCACGCTGAGCGACTGGGTGCACCGGGTGATCGCCACGTAGAGCCGGCGCGGCCCGGCGGGTCCCTGCCCGGCGATGGCGGCCGGTTCGACCACCACGACGTGGTCGAACTCCAGGCCCCTGGCCAGGGTCGCGGGCAGGACGCTCACCGGCGGGACGCCGTCCGCCGGGACGACCCCCTGGACCTCCGCGACCTTCCGCTCCAGCTCCTCCAGCAGCGCGGAGCCGTCGGGGACGATCAGCGCGACCGAGCGCGACCGCTCCAGACCGGCCGTGGCGAGGTCCAGCGCCCGCGAGACGGCCTCGTCCGCCAGCCGGTCCGGTTCGGTGCGTGTGATCGTCAGCGACGTCTCATCCGTGCCGCGCACCGACTCGGGAACCGCGGTGGAGAGGGACACGGCCCTGGCCAGCGGGGCCGCGAACCGCATGACCTCGTCCGGTACCCGGTAGCCCGCGGTGAGCTCGGCCATGTGCCAGCCGTCGCGCCCGCCCAGGATCCCGGCCAGCCGCTCCCACACGTCGTACTGGCGGGCGCCGGTGGTCTGGGCGAGGTCGCCGAGCACGGTCATGGAGCCGCCGGGACAGCGGCGGGCGAGGGAACGCGCCTGCATGGGCGTGAGATCCTGAGCCTCGTCCACGACGATGTGACGGTAGCGGCGCGGCTCGTCCCCGGACAGCAGGTGGCGCAGCTCCTCAAGACAGACGAGGTCGTCGAGCGTCCACGGCTCCTCGGAGGCGCGAGCCACCCGGGGGCGCGCGACGGCCTCCCGCTCCTCGGCGGTGAGCAGGCCGGAGGCCGCCGCCCGGAGCACCTCCGCGTCGTGCAGTGTCCTGCGCAGGATGGTCTCGGCGCCGAACGCGGGCCACACGGCGTTGACCAGGGAGGCCACCCGGCCGTGCCTCTCGATGCCGGACCGCAGGGCGCCGTCCGGGCGCTGGCCGGGCAGCGCCTTGGCGTACCTGGTCAGCAGCCGGTCGACGAGCGTGTCGACGAACTTGCGGCGGCGTACCAGGTAGGGGCCGCTGGAGGCGCGCGCCTCGACGGCGAGCGCCTCGATCTCGGCGACCGGAAGCGTCAGGGCGGTGCCCTTGTACGGGGTGCTGAAGACGTCGTCGCTGATGTGGGACGCCAGCGCCTCGGGGCGGATGCCGCTCTCGACGACGCGGCGCAGCACCTCTGCCATCCGCTCGTCGGACTTGACCAGGTGCGCCCGCGTTGTGTCCTCGGCGCGGACCTCGCCGTCCCAGAGCCGCGACACCTCCACGGTGGCCACGCCGCGGCTGCCGAGCCTCGGCAGGACCTGGCTGACGTAGCGCAGGAACCCCCGGTGCGGTCCCACGACGAGGACGTCGTCCGGGGTGAGCCCCCGGTTCGTCGGGTCCAGCAGCCAGACGACGCGGTGCAGGCCGACCGCCGTCTTGCCGGTTCCCGGGCCGCCCTGGACGACCAGCACCCCGGGCCGCCCGTCGGAGACCAGGTCCAGCTGGTCGCGCTGGATGGTCTCCACGATGTCGCGCATCAGCCCGTCGCGTCCCCGGTCGAGGTCGGCGAGGAGGAAGGCGTCGGCGTCCTCGCCGGGCGGCTCGGCGAGGGCTTCCAGGTTGTCCAGTGGTTCCGGGACCCTGTGGTTCGCGACCCGGGGCCGGATGTCGTCGAGGTAGTCGGTCACCGTGCGCTCGTGCAGGCGCAGCTTGCGACGGAGCCGGATCTCCCCGGGACGCGAGGAACGGGCCTTCATCCACCGTACGGCCTGCTCGGAGGTCCAGCTGATCACCACGAGGTCGCCCTCGGCGTCGCGGACCGAACGGCGCCCGATGCGCCAGGTCTCCCGGCCGTCGGGGTCGTCGGCGACGTCGACGCGCATGAAGACGAGAGGCTGCCCTCCGAGGTCGTCGTCCACACCGAACTCGGGGGGAACGTCCGGGACGAAGGGAAGGCCGGTGTCGGGGTGCTCCTGGCCGTGCGTGTTCCTGACCCGGCCGGCGTTCAGCCGCCTCCGCTCGACGCAGTCGTACGCGTGGTCGACGGCGCGCTGTTCCTCGGCGACGGCCTCGGCCCGCTCACTCGCGACCGCGGCGGCCCGCTCACCACCGGCCGCCAGCGCGGCACGTCCGGCACTGGCCGCGAGAGCCGCGGGGTTGCCACCGACCGGTACGGCGGGACGGTTACCGCCGCCCGCGACGGCGACGCGACCGGTGCCGTCGCCGCTCGCCACGAGGGTTCGTTCGGCGAGGTCGCCGTTCGCCGCGGTGGTGCGTTCGGCAAGATCGACGTTCGCCATGGCGCCGCGGTCGGCGAGGTCGACGTTCGTCATGGCGCTGCGGTCGGCGAGATCGGCGGTTCCCGCAGCGGTGAGATCGGTGAGGTCGGTGGTGCCCATGTTTCCTCCGAGGTCGGTGCCCGTCGACGTCACCGGCCGGGGGCTTTCTTCGGTGGGACGCGCGGCCCGCGCCGGATCGGAGCGAAATGACTCCGCTCGGTAACCCGATCGGATGTGCGCCGCGTCACATCCATGGAACGTAGACCATTTACTGCTTAATGTGAACTAAGTGCACAGAGATTTTTTGCATTGACATGGGATTGAGATGAGTGTGCGGGTTGATTCATATCCGTGCCGGAACGTCCTCTGAGCGGTCGACTTCGCGAGCGCCTGAGGCCCGACAGGGTGGAAGTGGGCGCCCTTGAGTTCGCCGCCCGCGACAACGGCACGGTTCAGGTGCCGTCGCCTGTCGCGGGCGCTCGCCCTGCGACTGCCGGAACTGCCGCCACTCTGGAGCTCCGGAAAGCACGCGACCCTGATGTCACTTATGTCGATATCATGACAAATATCCCGTATGTGGCTGGCGATGTTGAAATGTATCGATACATGCTTTCTTTTGATCATCTACGAGCTGCGGCACTCAGCCCTGATGAGTCGAGAACGCTGCTCTCGTAGATGGCTGAGCGATCTTCCCGAGGGCTCTATCCCCAAATAGAGGGTGCAGGGGTCTACGTTCGACACGTCTCGCGTTGTTTCGCGTAAAAGCAGCCGTAGTGGCGATGGACCTAATCGCGTTGAGGTCGGTGTCCGGCGCAAGACTCCCACTGCGGCGCTGGTCGGGACTGTGTCGAGGTTGCCCGCCCGGAACAAGGACTGTGTCGAGGTTGCCGCCCGGAACAAGAGCGCCCTGAGCGGAAACGTTCAGGATCGCGTCGAAGCCGCGCTTGCCGGCACCCGCCGGACCGAGTCTGGTCCGGATGCCGCTCTGCTCGTTCTGATCCGCGACTCCAGGGCTCCGACGGCCCGGTGCCGACTTTCGGCTGCGACGAGTGAGAGGCCTTTCTGGGCGGCATCAAGAGCGATGGCTTCGATGACTTGGCCACGCCTCACGAGGTGTGACGTATGTCGCGACGTCGGCTCGCGGCCGGGTGTCGAGCCTGGCGTGCTACTGCCGTGCGGCGGAGGGTGGAACCTTCGCCGGGGCTGACCGGATCTCCTCTTCGAGCGCGTCGACGAGCGCCCTGGCCGCCTGGCGCAGCCGGGTGCGGCGGGCGGTGAGGTCTTCGGTGAAGGTCCGGGCCTTCGGCCCGACCCACACCGGCTGGCCGGTGAACTGGCCGTGGGCCGGGTCGAGCGCGACCTCAAGGAGGGCGACTCTCGCCCTGAGCTCCACCAATGTCTGCTCCAGCACCTGACGCCGCGGGTTGGGCACCAGATCTTCCGGGCCAGGATTCATATATCCCTCTTCGGATGCCGATACATCGGGCGGACTATTGGACATTATTGGATCTACGGCACCTCGGCCAGCCCCGGAGGAATTCATGAGACGTTCTATGCGGCTCGGCGTCACGATTTGTGCGGTGGCGCTGCTGGCGGTGTCTGGATGTGGGGAAAGCGGCCCTACGGCAGACGAAGCGGGGGAGACCCTCAAATCGCATATCACCGAGTTGATGAAGGAAAGCCACGTTCTGGATGTCCGTATCACTGATTCCGGTGGGCGTGATATTTCCTGTGGTGAGGGGAGGGCCAAGAGGACCTTCGCGGCTACGGCCAGAGACGCCGCACCGCAACGCGAGCCGGACGGGCTCAATACATACATGCTCGGTGAGCTTTCCTCGGTTGCTCCCTACCGGATTGTCGAAGACCGGGGCAATGCTCCCATTCGGCTTGCCAATGACACGTACAAGACGGTGATCGTCTTGGATTCACCGGCTAACGGGCAGTACGGAGTGCGGGGTGAAACCGAGTGCCTTCCGATCTCGTGAGCTAGCTGTCGTAGGCCAGCCCGCGCTCTCGACCTCGTTTGTTGCCACCCTCGAAGCGGCTCGCCATCTTTTCGGAGAGATCCCCCACTGACAGATCGTTATTGCCCATCCCGTTGGCCACCGCCCACCTCTCGAAAGCCTCAAGCCCCTCGTTTCCCTCCTTGGTCAGCTCGAAGGACGGCCTCAGGTTGCCCTTGGCGTCGGTAAGGGGTACGCCGGGTGGCTTGATCAACTCGGAGAACGGTTTGAGGTTGCCCTTGGCGTCGACGATGGACGCGCGGCCGGCCTGGAACTCGGCGGGTGTCACCTTGGGGACGAATCCATTGGCCATGAGCATCTGCGCGTACATGTGCTGGCGGCCGAGGGTCGCCACCCTGTCCGCCTCGTCGGCCCGGTCCATCCGGGTCTCCTCGTCTTCGATGAAGGCGCCGTAGCCGGAGAGGCCGGTGCTCAGTGCGTACCAGGCGTAGGCCGCGACCGGGCCGGCTCCGACGTACATGCTCGCGACTCCGATGGTGGCGTCGCGGAAGAAGTTGAACGTGTCCTTCTGCTGCTCATCGATCGCGTCCAGGTCGCCCTGGACCTTCTCGACGGCGGCCAGCTCGAAACCGCGTACGTTGCCCAGGGCGGTGAAGACCCGGTCCAGGTGGTCGACGTCCCCCGTGCGCCGCGCCTTCTCCGAGGCGTCGGCGATGAGTCGCTGGGAGAAGCCGCCCATTCCCCGGTCGAACGGGGCGAGTCTCGCGGCGGAGTCGGCGAAGGTCTTCAGGAAGCGGTAGGTGTCCCTCGGGCTCAGGGTGAACGCCGCCGTCGTGCCGAAGGCCGAGGTGAAGGGCTTCAGCGCGCTCTCCTCGATCATGTTGGCGTCGCCGATGTTCGCGCCCTCGGTGATCTCGGCGGCGTAGGCGCCGGCCAGTGCCGACATGAAGATCCTGGCTTTCGGCGCGACCTGCATCGGGGTGGCCGGGGAGTCCGCGGTGCCGTCGGTGTCCTTGAGGTCTCCCATGATGGTCATGACGTTGAAGGCGAACTTCGCGGCCTCGGGGCTGTGCGGGTCCTTCTCGTAGGCCCCGCCCCCGGCGGCGAGCATCCGGCCGAACTCCGTGCTGATGTCGAAGTCCATGCCCCCCACCCGTTTCCAGGACTGTTCGGGGCTCCTCATGCGGTTGAGCTCGGTGAACAGGTCCCAGAGGTCTTCGCGGGACATTGCATTGAACAGGCCCCTGGCCACCTCGGGGTTGTTCGCCAGGGTCGGCAGCAGCGGGGCGAGGTCGGTCTCCCAACGCCGGGGGCGGGCGCCGTCGCCGTCACCGACCGGTTTGCCCACCCTGCTCCGCGCTATCTCGGTGAGCCACGCGGTGGGGAACATCCCGTGCCGGAGCAGGGTCGTCAACTCGTAGTCCGACGCCTTCTTGAGGGTGCCGGCCTGCCAGGCGGAGCCGAGGAGTGCCGGTTGCCCGCCGACCGCCGTGGCCAGGGCGTCGCCCATGACCTCGCGGTGCTTGTCGGCCGCCTTCTTGTCGTATCTCTCCAGGCGGCTGACCATGCCGAGCATGCCCTCGGGGCCGAGGGACCGGAAGAACCCGGCGGTGAGGTAGGCGTCCTTCCGCCCGTCGGCGAGTTTGTCGAGGATCCGGTCGTAGGCGGCGTCGGCCCGGCCGGGGGAGAGCTCGGGGAGACGCCTGAACTCGGCGGCGAGGTCGGTGCCCTTCTTGGCGTTCCCCGCCGGGGACTTTCCCGTCTTCTCGTCATAGGACAGCAGCCCCCACTGGAACGGGTCCTGGAGCGGGTCGCCGGTCCACATCGAGCCCTGTTTCGGGATGTGGGGAGCTCCTCCCAGCATGGGGAGGTCCTGGCTGATCGTCTCCAGGCGTTCGCGCAGTTTCGGGAGCTCGTCGCCGACCCAGCCGTCGATCTCCCTGATCGGCCCCAGCCCCGCCGCCGACACCTCGGCCGCCGTGAGCAGCTGCCGGATCCGCTCGGACTGCTCACCGATCACGTCGCGGCCGCGTTCCAGCGCGGTGACGAAGCTCCGCATCAGATCGGGGTCGATTCCGGTGAAGTCCGGCGACGTGGGCCCCGCTCCCGGCGACATCGGCTCCACCATCTCCTCAGCCTATTTTCAGTTGTTTCACTCTAGTTCCAGAATGAGTGATTTTCAGCCGGCGGAGCAGATCGGACAAGGCTCTGACCTGCCCGGCAGGCGTCATACGCCGTCACCGTGCGGTAATCGGCTCTGCCTGATGTGATGACTCGATTCAAAGCAGCCCATCCCGGTGTCCGGGCTCTCGGCGGTGCGGTGACATTCACAAACCGGTTGAGAATATTTCCGGCCGTCCGTTCAATGAATTTCGGGCCGTACGCTGGATCGTCGTCGTTGATTTCCGTTTCCATGGACAGGCCGGAATGGGCGCGTGAATCGCTTCGCGCGAGATATCCCTGTCAAGTCGGTGATCCTTTTTCGGCCTGCTTCGCGGAGCGTCCGGACTGCCGCGCCGTCGCCGGAGGTGGGGCGGGGCCGAGGAGGCGGAGGGCGGCGGACCCGGCATGTGTGCCGGGCCCCGCCGTGAGGCGGCCCATACTTCAAGAGATCCTGTTGCGGAGCGGGACGTCGCGGATGAGCGGCCAGGTCATCGCCAGGCCGAGCAGGAGGCAGCCGAGGCCCGCCGCCAAGGCCGTCGCGACGCCCGGTGTGAGGGGGAGGCCCAGGGTCGAGCTGAAGAACGGCAGCCTCAGGTTTCCGCCGATGGCCGACTCGCCCAGCACGACCAGCGCGACGCCGAACGGCAGGGAGAGCATCCCGCCGGCCTGCCAGCGGTAGAACGCCGCCCCCATGAGGGCTCCCGCGACCATCCAGGCGAGGCCCTGGACGAGGTACTCGGTGAAGATCAGCGGCACCTGTGTCGGCGAGGAGAACAGGTGGGCGTTCATCAGGGTCTGCGGCCGGTCGAGCAGGTTGTACAGGAGCGCTTCCAGCAGGTAGCCCAGGGTGATCAGGGCGGAGAACGCCGGTGCGTACAGCACGACGGTCACCGCGGCCTGCGCGCCGAACTGCCTGCGGGTCTGCCCGTGCGCGATGTAGAGCGGGAGGAACTCCCTCATCAGGGAGACGCCGAGGAACAGGGCGAGCCAGCGGGGGATCTGCGTGGCGACCTCCCACGTGCTGATCCTGAGCGTTCCGAACATCGCCACGCCGACCGTGAGCAGGACGACCAGCACGTAGAACCCCGCCCACAGGAGGGCGGTGTAGATCAGGGGGGCGCCCAGAAGGCGGGTCGGGAATCTCATCGGACGTCTCCGGCGGGCTCGGTGGGGACGGGGGCTGCGGGGGCTGCGGGGGTGGCGGCGTCGGGGTCGGTGAGGTGGACGAACAGCTCCTGCATGGCGATCGGGCCGAGCTCCAGCCCGGCCTGGGAGGCCCTGGCCCGCGAGGAGGTGTCGAGGTCGCCGTAGACCATGGCGACCTTGGTCGGGCCCAGGGTCCTGGTGTTCAGCACCGTGAGCCCTACGGTGAAGGCGTCGACCTCGGCCACCGGCCCGGTGACCGAGGTGCCGCGCGCGAGCAGGGTCTCGCTCCGCTCGTGCAGGAGCAGCCTGCCCCGGTTGATGATCAGGACCTCCTCGAACAGCGAGCTGACCTCCTCGATCAGGTGGGTGGAGAGGATGATCGTGCGCGGGTGCTCCGTGTAGTCGGCGAGCAGGGCGTCGTAGAAGGCGTAGCGGGAGGGGGCGTCCATCCCGATGTAGGACTCGTCGAACATGGTCAGCGGCGCCCGCGCGGCGAGCCCCACCACCACTCCCAGTGCCGACCGCTGCCCCTTGGACATGGCCTTGACGTTCGTCTTCCCCTTCAAGGTGAACTTGTCCATCAGCGTGCGGGCGTACTTCGCGTCCCAGTTGGGGCGGAGCGACTCGGCGAAGTCGAGCGCGTCCGCGGCGGTGCCGATGTCGACCGTCTCGCCCGCGTCGCGGATCAGGCAGATGTCGCGGGTGACGTCCGAGTTCTCGAACACGGGGCGGCCCCCGACCCGCACCGTGCCCCCCGACTCCCTGCGGAAGGCGGCCAGCACCGACAGCAGGCTGGTCTTGCCCGATCCGTTGCGCCCCAGGAGCCCGTATATCTTGCCGCCGTCAAGGGAGAAGGTGACGTCGTCGACCGCCCTGACAGTGCCGTAGTCGACTCGCAGGCCGTCGGCCACGATGTTCATGCGCGCTCCTCGAGCTCATGGATCTTTTTGACGACGTCGGTGAGGGGGATGCCGATCACCTTCGCCTCGGCCACCATCGGGGCGACCACTTCGGCGAAGAAGCTCTCCCGCCGCTGGGTTCTGAGCGCCTCCCGGGCGTCCGGACTGACGAACATGCCGATGCCTCGTTTCTTGTAGAGAACGCCCTCGTCGACCAGCTGCTGGAACGCCTTGGCCGCCGTGGCGGGATTGATCCGGTAGAAGGTGGCGTATCGGGTGGTCGACATGACCTGGTCGCCGCCGCCCAACGTGCCGTTCAACACCTCGGTCTTGATGCGATCGGCGATCTGCCGATAGATCGGGCTCTGGTCATCGAACATGGGCACCCGCTTAGTTGGTTCATTACTCTTGTAATGAACCATAGGAGCGAAGAGGTCGCGCGTCAACATCGGCTTCACGGCGGGGTGGGCGGCCCCGGGCTCCCCGATCTCGCCGTGCGCGGCAGGGGCGCCCACCGGATCCGCGTCAATACGCCTGGCTCCCCTGGAGGGGCGAGGAGTGCGCCGGGCGGCGGCTGCCGATCATGGCGTACCCGGGACGGGGGGACGACGTCGTCGTCCACCGCGCGCGGACCAGGCCGCGACCGGTTCACCCGAACGTTCCTCGTTCGGCGGGTAAGGGGGAATTCCGTAGAGGGAATGTCAGCACAAGCTGGAAAAAGAAGTGTGCGGTTACATCTGGATGTGCTCTCCGGCATCGCGACGTGCGTTGTGACCGAGATCTCGGAAACCGTCCGCATCCGGAAGACGGCGGACACCGCGGTGCGAGGTCGGCCACCCTGCGCGTCAGGCGGGGGCCGACGCCCCCCCGGAGCTCACCCATGCCGCCCCCGGTCCGTCGGCCGGCGGGAGTTCGTACTGCTGTGCGACCACCGTCGGACCCCGGTTCTCGGATGCGGGGAGGATCGGCGTCGGCTGTCCACGAGGAGTGTGACGGCACGGTCGAGCGTGCCACCGATTTCGGGCAATGGTGTCGGCCGGCGTTGTGATGAGCGGGCTTCGCCGATCGACGATCACCGCGTGAGCGGAAGCACTGTTTCGCCGGGAAGGCGAACGTGCCGTTAACGGACACGCGTGTCCGTCCGCAAGGTATCGACGGCGCTGTCCGAATCGCCATGAGGCGGGGATTGTAGGGCGGACCGCCTACATTTTTCCTAGAGATTTTCCTTGTTCCTTGCCGATCATATGGAGGTATGGATTGATGCTGCTCTCTGACCTGCGAAGATGTGGATAATTACTGCGGCGGTTACTTTTTCGTGTTCTCTCGAAAATCTGTGCGCCGCGGCCTTCGTGCTGTATGCAAAACAGCAGAAGGTGAGATTCCGGTTACGTGTACGGCATGCCCGATTATCGGGCGACCGTGATTATTCCTTTGCTTTGATGTGGATTTCATGTGAAGATCACTCCGGTTTTGGATACCTTGCTGGAAAGGTCGAAGTGAAACCACAGAAACCGAGATCCGGAGTGCCGGACCGTTATCGCCGCACCTCGCTGATAGCCGCGGTGGGGCTGTCCGCCTCGCTCCTCGTGACCCCCGCCGCGGCCGATCCCACTCCCACCCCCGCCCCCGCTTCTCCCGCGCCGCGACCGGCTGCCACCCCTGATCCGGTGGAGGCGGCCCAGCAGGAGGCGAAGCGGCAGAACAAGCAGGTCGAGATCGAGGCTCTGCACACCGAGAACTCGACCACGGTCGCCACCGGCGACGGCAGGACGCTGGGCACCTACGTCTACAGCCAGCCCGTCCGCGTCAAACGAGACGGCACCTGGCAAGGGGTCGACACCACGCTGGTGGTGGAGAACGGGGCCGTCAAACCCCGGGCGGCCAAGCTGGACATCAGCCTGTCCGACGGCGGTGACACCGCTTTGCTGACCGCCAGAGGCGAAACGCTGGGCACCGAGAAGGGCGAAGCCGGGGAGGTGAGGATCTCCGCGCCGGGCAGGTTGCCCGCACCGAGACTGTCGGGCAACAGGGCGGTGTACGAATCCGCCTACGGCCAGGGGACCGACCTGGTGGTCACCGTGACCCCGACCGGTTTCCACCAGGAGATCGTGATCCGGGAACGGCCGGCCAGACAGCTGAAGCTGCCGATCTCCGTCGATCTGCCCGCGGGAATGAACTACGGGAAGACCTCCGCGGGTAAGGCGGCCGTACTGGCGGGCGACAAGCCGGTGACCGATCTGGCCACGGTGCGGATGCTGGACGCCACGGCGGCCGAAGTCCCCGGATCCGGCCACCTGGGGGCGGCGAGGACATCCGTCGAGCAGAAATCCGGCGGCCCGGTCCTGGTGCTGTCCCCTGACGCGAAATTCCTCGCCGATCCGCGGGTCACCTACCCGGTGACGCTGGCCGCGGCCGGCTCCGAATGGTACGGCGCGGGCTATCCCGACGACACGTTCATCAACAACAAGACCTGGAACACCGGCGGCCCCAACCAGGGCATGTTCAAGCTGCTGGTGGGCAACGGCGGCAACGCCATCTCCAACGGCCCCACCAACGACCCGAGCACCGTCTGGCGCAGCTATCTGCGCTTCGACCTGACCGGCGCGCCGTTCATGGGGCAGACGATCCTCAACGCCGACCTGCGGCCGTGGAACTACCGCTCCCACGCCTGCGGCGACGCCAAGGGCGACATCGTCGTGCGCCGCATCACCAGCACCTGGAACGTCAACTCGCTGAGCTGGAGCAACCAGCCCACGGTGACCACCAGCGGCCAGGGCGTCAAGGGCAGCGCCGTCGGCGACCACTGTTCGGGCAATCTGACCTCCCGGGACGTGTACTACACCATCGAGAACATCGTCCGGGACTGGTCCAGCGGCCAGCCCAACCACGGCCTGCGGATCAGCGCCCTGCAGGAGGGCGGCGTCATCAACTGGCGCGAGTTCCGCTCGGCCAACTACACCGACTTCGACGGCCACCCCCCGCACCTCTTCGTCGAATACGAGGAGCCGGCGGAACTCCGGGCGCTCACCACCAGGCCTCGTTCGTCGAACAGCCCGCTCACCTTGGACCAGGCCCTGGCGATCGAGGCGCCGACCCAGGAGAGTCCCCCCAACCCGCCGACCACCGGCTCGGCGGACGGAGCGAACGCGGACAAGAACTCCCCGTGGGACTACGGCCTGGATCTCGCTACGATCTCTCCTCCCGAAGGCACCACCCCCGAAGAGGCGGCCCAGGACCCCACCGGCCTGTTGGACGGGCTACCACCCGGCTGGGAGGACGACCCCGGCGTTCCGTCCGACGACGACGAACTCGAGCTTCCCCACCCCTCGGAACTGCGTGCGCACTGGAAGTTCGACGAGGGTACGGGAAGCACGGCCACCGACTCGTCCGGGCAGAATCACAACGCGACGGTGAACGACACCACGACATGGATCGCGGGGAAGACCGGAAGCGCGGTTTCGAACGCCGCGCCCGAGGGACGAACACAGGGGTCGACGGCCGGTGGATCACGTTCCGCGGCCCTGTCGGAGGCGGTCAAGCTGGGCACACCCGTGGAGGTGGCGGCTGAGACGTCCGAGACGAGCGTCACCTACGCGCAGCCCGACGGAAAGACGTTCAAGACCGAGATCGCCGCGGGCCCGGTACGAACGAAGCAGGACAACAAATGGGTGCCGATCGACACCTCCCTCGTGGAGCGGGGTGGTGTGCTGAGGCCGAAGGCGATCAAGAACGGTGCCGCGGTGGAGGTCTCCACCGGCGGTACGGGTTCGTTCGTGACGATGACCGCCGCTGACGGGCAGACCTACGCGCTGCGCTGGCCGACCGCGCTGCCCAAGCCGGTCCTCGGCAAGAACGTGGCCACGTTCACCGACGCGGCCGGGCGGGGCGCGGACCTGGTCGTGACCGTGCTGCCGACCGGGTTCCGGCACGACGTGGTGCTGCGCGAGCGGCCCGCCGCACCGCTGGAGCTGCGCATCGGCGTGGAGACCGGCGGCCTGACCCTGTCCGAGGGCAAGCGGGGACGGCTGCTGCTCACCGGCGGCAAGGACAGGAAGCTGGTGGCGTCGGCGCCGCGGCCGGTGATGTGGGACGCCTCCGCCAAGGGCCGTCCGCAGCAGGCCAGGCGAGCCGGCATCGCCACCGACGTGGTCACCACCGGCGGTCGCACCGAGCTGGTGCTCAAGCCCGACCACGCGTTCCTGTCGGATCCGGCGACGAAGTATCCGGTGCGGGTGGATCCGACGACCACGTTGCCGTTCAACCACGACGTGGAGGTCTCGACCCTCAGTGACGCCGACTGGCCGGCCGACCCCACCAGCCCGTACCTGCTGGCCGGCACCCAGACCGGCCAGCTGAAGTACCGGGTGAACCTGCGGTTCGACACCGCGGCGCTGACCGGTACCACGGTGACCGACGCCCGGTTGTCGCTGCTCAACATCGACGCCCAGGCCTGCGGCGCCACCGCCGGACCGGGCATCCAGGTGCGGCGCCTGACCTCGGCCTGGGACGAGAACAACCTGTACTGGGCCAACCAGCCCACCTCCACCACCGAGGACGCCCAGATCAACCGGGCCGCCTACGGTATGAGCTGCGCCGGCGGCGCGGCGCCGCTGCAGTGGCCGGTCACCGCCATCGCCCAGGACTGGGCCGGCGGCGCGGCCAACCACGGCCTGGTACTGCAGTCACCGACCGAGACCAACGTCAACAACTTCCGGGTCTTCCCCGCCTCGGAGGAGACCTTCGAATTCGACAGCCCGCCGACGCTGACCGTCACCACTTCCGGTCCGGCCTCGGCTCCCTCGGTCAGCGCCCTGGCCGTCACCCCGGCGCAGAACGCCGGCGGCACCACGACGATCACCTCCCTCACCCCGCAACTGGCCGCGACCGTCTCCGACACCGTCGGCGGCACCCTGAGCGGCCAGTTCGAGATCGAGCACGACCCGGCCGCCACCGGCCAGGGCACCGGCCAGATCTGGGCCGGCGCCTCGGCCGCGGTCGCCTCCGGCGCCCAGGCCACCGTCACCGTCCCGGCCGGGAAACTGACCGACGGCTGGAAGGTCCGCTGGCGCGCCCGCGCCGCCAACGCCGCCGCCTCGACCACCTCGGCCTGGTCGGCCTGGCAGAACGCCACCGTCGACGTGCCCGGCCCGATCTCCGACCCGGCCGTGGGCGCGCTACAGGTCACCCCCTCGAAGGTGGTGGGCGGCGTAACCGTCACCTCGACCCTCACCCCCCGCCTGCTGGCACAGGTGAGCGATCCGGCGGGCGGCAGTCTGCGGGCCGAGTACGAGATCGAGCACGACCCGGCCGCCACCGGGCAGGGCACCGGCCAGATCTGGGCCGGAGCCGTCGACAACGTCGCCTCCGGCACCCAGGCCGGCCTGGCCGTCCCGGCGGGGCGGCTGAGCGACGGATGGAAGGTCCGCTGGCGCGCCCGCGCCGTCGCCGGACCGCTGTCCTCGGCCTGGTCGGACTGGCGACAGGTCACCGTCGACGTCGTCCGGCCGGGCGAGGAACCACTCGCGCAGACCTCCGGGCCGGTGATCCACACCGACCAGAGCTTCACCGTTTCCGCCTGGCTGCGATGGGACGACAAGGAGGGCGCCTACACGGTTGCCGAGCAGAAGGGCACCCACCAGGCGCCGTTCCGCTTGGGCAACACCCCGGAGCACGGACTGGTGTTCACGTTCACCAGCGCCGACGACGCCGACGCGACGACCCAGGGGGTGCTCTCCGGCGTCGAACCGCCGGTCGACGAATGGTTCCACCTCGCGGGTGTCTACGACGCCGCCGCCAAGACCGCGACGCTCTATCTCAACGGCACCGCGATCAAGAACGAGCCGGTCGCCTTCGACACCTGGAACACCGACGCGCCGATGACGCTGGGTACCAGCATGCGCGGTGATCTCGATGACGTCCGGGTCTATCAGAGATGGCTGGCCGCCAACGAGATCGGCGCCATGTCCGAGGGGAGCGACGACGCGGGAACCCCGGCACCACGGCTCGCCCCCTCCGCGTCCACATCGCCGGTCAGGCCACTGGCCCTGTCGTCGGCGGACGGATGGGAGGAGTGCAGGGACGACAACAAGGGAACCTTCCTCGCCCCCAACGAAGAGATGAACCGCCCGGACGGATGGCACAAGAACCGTTTCCATTGGTGCTTCTGGGCATACCGTACGATCAAGGCCGTCGAGGTGCAAGGTAATAGGAAAACCGAAAGGGCGTCCGCCGATTACCGGGTGACGCTGGTCGGCCAGACGAGCAATATCAGCAGATCGTTCACGATCAAGGCGAGGATCGACGAATGGAGAATAACGAGCAATCCCTACGGTATTTACAACGACAACACGAGGATAGGCATCGGCGCACTGTCCACGGGGTCGATGGACAACGCCGCCGGCACGCGGACCGCCAATGACTGTCGCGACCCGAACGCCCCGAACCCCCAAGGGGAGTTCGAGGCGAGACACTGGCCGAACAACGAGGTGAGCTTCCAGTTCAAATCGACTCCGAACGAGGCCCAGCAGGGTGCGGAAAAGCGGCAACGCTGCACGCTGACGTTCACGACATGGTGGGACGCGAGCCTGGTCCGCTCGTCGAAGACCTGGGACGAGCCGAAATCCCTGATTCGCTGCGACACCGCGAGTTACATCAACCAGGGTTACGCCAAAAACGGTGGATGCGTGTTCCAGGGGATCGCTCCTTCGGTCATGGTCGGTTACGGGGACGGCTGGGACGAGCAGACCGCCCATCTTGAAACGGCGAAGAACCAGCCTTCCCAGACAATCCCCCGGCTGCCTTTCAAAGTCATCCCCGGTTTCAGCAAGAACAGCATGATCGAACGATGTGCGAAAAACCGGGTGTGCGGCAAGAGAGGACTCAACCGCTCCTGGGCGCGCAAGGCGTGCAGGGAGGAGTGGGGGTGGTCGTACTCCCAGAAATACGCACCCCTCCCGAACGGGGTCTCGGAAAGTCAGCTCGGGCTGGAGTGGGACGGCCTTCCAGATCACGACGGTGTCCAGGGCGACTGCGACGAGTTCCCCTTCAACGCCACCTACAACGGCTCCTACCAGTACAAGCAGGGACTGAAGAACTTCTCTGTGCGGGTGATCAACGGGCCCCAGAACCAGGACTTCGGCAGCGCGCTGAACAAATGGTTCAACCGGGAGCGTATTCTCGACCACGATCAATTCTTCGTCCGCTTCAAAGATTAGCCGACCGTTAGCAGATCTGTGACGCTGGCGACCTCCGGCGGGAAACACGTTTCTCGCCGGAGGTCGCCAGCGTCGTGAGACTGGGTATTGAATAGCGGGCGGAGGTGAAGGTATAGTCCGGATCGTTCTTCTTCCGGTCGGTCGGGTACGCTTTCGCGCCTGCCCGGCAATACGTCCAATGTCGTCGTTGAGCTTGAATCGGGAAACCATGCTGCCAGTGCGTTCATTCGTGTGGGACGAGGCGTTGTCCCACTACCGGGAGCTTCTCGGTGCCGAAGAGTGGCTCGAGGTGAGCATGTGCTGGACCGTGATCATTCCGACCGGCGGCGAAATCAGCGATGACGAGCTGATCCAGGGGCTGAGCGGTGGAAGAAGGGTGGAGCTGCGCTTCGGAGGCATAGGAGAGTTCGACCTGGAGGACGAAACGGTCGTTTCTTTCGACCGGACGGGTTCCATGGTGACGCTCTTCGAAGGAATCGGGACACAGGGGCGTAAGCCCAATGTCCTGCGCAGGATAAGCAGAAACGCCCGTGTGTGTGGCGTGGGCTGGGACATCGACGGCAACAGCCGGCTGAACTACTTCGCGGAAGGCGCGATTCTGGCCAGCGTGGACGCCGCGGAACCCGAGGACATCCACGGTGATGACCAAGCCGTCCTCCAGCCGGAATTACGGCTTCTGTCCGAGGTAATAGCGTCGTCCGACGGGGACGACTGGCAGGCGGGCGCTCTGGCCGTCGTCGAAAAGGTGACCGGGCTCCGGCTGACGTCCCAATGGTTGTCGGGGAGATATCCCTGCGTGCTGATGCCGATGGCAGGAGGGTGAGGCCCGATCCGGCAGCACGATCTTCTCCGCCCCGCCGGCGGATAAGCCTGACCACTTCCTCGCGGTGCCCTCTCCGGCACGGAACCCGTCGCGTGACCGGTGGACGATCGGCTTCGGGGGAGTGACTCGTGGGAGGTCAGGCTCGGCGGTGGGCGTCCTCCAGGTAGTGCAGGACGGCGGTGACGCGGCGGTCCGCGCGGTCGGTGGGGGCCAGGTCGAGTTTGGCGAAGATGCTGCGGATGTGCTTGTGGACGGCGCCGTCGGTGACGAAGAGCCGTTCGGCGATCGCGGTGTTGCCCAGTCCCTCGGCCATCAGGGCCAGCACGTCGCGCTCGCGGGGGCTGAGCCGGTCCAGCCGGGTATCGGGCCGGCTGCGGGTGAGGAGTTGCGCGACGACGTCTGGGTCGATGGCCGTACCCCCGCCCGCCACCCGGTGCAGCGCGCTCAGGAACTCCTCGACCCGCCCGACCCGCTCCTTCAGGAGGTAGCCGAGGCGGGAGCTGCCCTGGGCGAGCAATTCGGTGGCGAACGCCTGCTCGACGTAGGCGGACAGCACGAGCACGGCCAGGTCGGGGCGGCGTCGCCTCGCCTCGACGGCCGCGACGATCCCCTCGTCGGTGTGGGTCGGCGGCATCCGGACGTCGACGATGGCGACGTCCGGCCTGTGGGCGTCGACGGCGGCGAGGAAGCCGTCGGGGTCGGCGGCGGTGGCCACGACGTCGAGCGACTCGGCGCGCAGCAGCAGCGCGAGGCCCTCGCGCAGGAGCGGGTCGTCCTCGGCGATCACGATCCGCATGGCAGGCTCACCGTGAGGGTGGTGGGTCCACCGGGAGGGCTGTTCACCATGAATGTCCCGTCGTGTGCTTCGGTACGGCGGCGGATGCCGACGAGCCCCGACCCGCTGTGCTCGTCCGCCCCGCCGTGGCCGTCGTCGGTGATCTGGAGGTGGAGCCGGTCGGCGTCGCGGTGGACCGTGACGGTGGCGTGCCGGGCGTGGCTGTGCCTGGTGATGTTGGTGAGCGCCTCGGCCGCCACGAAGTAGGCCGTGGCCTCGACGGAGGCGGCGCACCGTACGGGGATGTCGGCGTCGATCCGGCACGGGATCGGGCAGGTCGTGGCCAGGCCGGTGAGGGCGTCGGCGAGGCTCCGGTCGGTCAGTACCGGGGGCAGGATGCTGCGGGCGACCGCGCGAAGCTCGGCGAGCGCCTGCTCGGCGGCGCTCTGCGCGCGTTCGAGGATGGCCTCGGCGTCGGACGGGTCGCGTGCCAGCGCGCGACGGGCCGCGCCGAGCAGGATGGTGACGGCGACGATCCGGTTCTGGGTCCCGTCGTGCAGCGACCGTTCGATCCGCCGCAGCTCGGCGGCGTGCGCGTCCAGCGCGGCGGCGCGGGTCGCGGTGAGCTGCGCGACCCGCAGCGCGAGGTCGGTGCCGGGATCGGCCCGCAGGAGCCGCCGCCCCGGCCACGCCTGCAGCCGCGCCATCCCCGGTACGAGGAGCAGGGCGAGGACGATCCATCCCAGGCCGAGCAGGCTGACCCCGAGGGCGCCGGGCAGGTCGCGTACGGTCCAGAGCCCCATGGCCGAGGTGGACGCCTCCTCCGGGGGCAGCAGCCGCCACCACAGCGGGAAGGTGGTGTTGGTCACCGCGCTGAAGGACACCGTGAGACCGGTCAGGCTGAGGAACAGCCCCAGGGTGGCGTGGGTGACCATCCAGCCCAGTTCCCGGTGGACGGCCGGATCGGTGAGGGCGGCGCGCAGGCCGGGCGGCACCGGCTCCGGACCGATGATCTCCGGGCCCCAGCGGGAGAGCCGGGCGCGTTCCCGGTCGGCGACGGCCCGCAGCCCGCGCAGCGCGGCGGGCACCAGGAGCACGCCCACGCCGAAGAGGCAGGCCAGCGCCGTGGCGGCCACCAGCAGGAACGCGACCAGCGCCAGGACCGTGGTGCCCAGCCCGCCGACGAGGTGCTCGAACGCGTCCAGGGTGGCGCGGGCGCGGGCGAACACGTCCCACCGACGTGCCGGTTTCCGTACGGCCGCGGGGTCAGGGGCCGGCATCCGCACCTCCTGGACCAGGCGAACCTCCTGGAGCAGACGATAGGGCACCATTCGGGCCATCGTCAGATCATCGGCCAAGGAGTACAGCCTGCACTACCTCGGTTGTCCGGCGGGCGGGATGGCCGTCGGTGGTGATCGTTCGTAGCGTCGGCACATGACAGATACGGGGTGATCCGCCGGGCCTGCCGGGCCTGCCGGGCCTGCCGGGCCTGCCGGGCCTGTCGAGTCCGTTGAACCCCGTCGACCCCGTCGAACCTGTCGAACCTGTCGAACCACCGTCGAACCTGTCACAGCCCGTCGAGCGAGGAGCGCACCGTGACCGATCTCCACCCCATTCCAGAGGCCGCCGAGGCGCCACGCCCGGTACGGCCCGCCGGCGTCCGGGGCCGCATGGTCCGTCCCGTGCTGTGGTTCCTGCTGATGGTCAGCGCGGTTCTCAACATGGTGTTCTCGTCCAGCGGCACCAATGTCCTCGCCGGTATCGGGTTCGGGCTGGCCACCCTCGCGTGCGTCGCCGCCCTGATCGCCCACCACTACCGGAACCGGCGCCGGTGAGCGCCCTGGCCGGGTTCGGCCGGACGACGGTGATGGTCACCTACGGCCTCGCCGTCGCCACCATCCTCGCCGTCGCCGCTGCCGTCGCCGTCCCCCTGCTTCGCCTCGCCGCCGCCGTCCCCGTGTTCCGCCTCGTCGTGCCCCGGCCCGCTCCGGCCCCCGCACCGTCCCGGTCGACGCGGTTCGCGGTGGACGTGTCCGACGGCTGACGGGGAGTGGCGACCCTCGTCAGCGGCCGGTACGCGGGCCGTCAGCCATCTCGGCGAACGTCGGTCACGTCGGTCACGTCACTCCCACCAAAGGACGTTCGCCATGAATCCCTACCTGGAAGGCCCCTTCGCCCCGGTGAAGGAGGAGGTCACCGCGTACGACCTGCCCGTGTCCGGGCGTATCCCGCCGGAGCTCAACGGGCGGTACCTGCGCAACGGCCCCAACCCGCTGGACATCGAGGACCCTGCGGCCCACCACTGGATGCTCGGCGAGGGCATGATCCACGGAGTCCGGCTCCGCGACGGCCGCGCCGAGTGGTACCGCAACCGGTGGGTGCGCTCGGCCGGCGTGACCGACCGGCTCGGCGAGCCGCGCCGCCCCGGCCGGACCGGCGACGTCGACCCGGCGATGGACCTCGCCCCGAACACGCACGTCATCCGGCACGCCGGTCGCACGCTCGCGCTCATCGAGTCGGGGCCGCGGCCGTACGAGCTGGACGACGAGCTCGGCACCGTCGGGCCGTACGACTTCGGCGGGGCCCTCGACGGCGCGTTCACCGCGCACACCAAGATCGACCCGATCAACGGCGAGCTGCACGCCGTCGCGTACTTCCCGCTGTGGGACCACGTCCGGCACCTGGTGATCGACGGGACCGGCACGACGATCGGCACGACCAGGATCCCGGTCCCGGACGCCCCGATGATGCACGACTTCGCGCTCACCGAGCGGCACGTCGTGCTGATCGACCAGCCGGTGACGTTCAGCATGGAACTCGCGCAGGCCGGGGAGGCGGTTCCCTACCTCTGGAACGAGGCGCACCAGGCACGGGTCGGGGTCATGCCGCGCGAGGGCGGGGAGGTCCGGTGGATCGACATCGAGCCGTGCTACGTCGCCCACACCCTCAACGCCTACGACGAGGGCTCCTCCGTGATCCTCGACCTCGTCAGGTATCCGCGGATGGACGTCCGCACCAACACCGCCGAACCGGCCGTGCTGGAACGCTGGACGATCGACCCGGGGGCGGGAACGATGAGCCGGCGGACGGTCGACGACCGCCCGCAGGAATTCCCCCGCGTCAACGAGAACGTCCTGTCGCGCCGCCACCGGTACGGCTACGCCGCCGTCACCGGGGAGATGAACGCGGTCGCGATGCCCCCGGTGGACGGGCCGCTCCCCGACGAGGCGTTCGACAACGCGCTGATCAAGCACGACTACGACCGGGGCGCCGCCGAGGTGCACCGCTTCGGGCGCCACGCCACCGTGGGCGAGGGCGTCTTCGCCGCCGCGGGGGCCGCTTCGGGGGCCGGCGAGGACGACGGCTACGTCCTGGCCTACGTCCACGACCCGGACCGCGGCGCGGCGGACCTGGTCGTCCTCTCCGCCCAGGACTTCACCGGCGAGCCCGTCGCGCGGATCCACCTACCGGTCCGGGTTCCGCTCGGCTTCCACGGGAGCTGGCTCCCCGACCTGTGACGGCCGCGGGGTGGCCGAGGTGGTCGGGGTGACCGGGGCGGCCGTCGAGCGGAGCCGCCCCGGTCATCCGAGGGTGACGGCCGTCGCCGGTCGAGGATCGCGATGGTGGTGGCGACGGCCGAAGACGAAGCCGGAGGAGTCCGACAGGCCCAGGGGCTCCGTACGTCCAGGGGCTCCGTACGTCCAGGGAGAAGGGCACGTTCGGTCTGCGGCGCATCGCGCAGAACGTTCCTCTGCCCCCGCGTAGGTTCTGCCGAGTGCCCGTCGCCGGGATGTCCACGGGGGCTGACCCGGGGCGGTGGCACGAGACCACACGCGGGACGGCGCCGACGCGCGCCGTCCCGCGTCACGGGCAGGGCGGCGCCGGTGCGCGCCGTCCGCGATCTAGGAAGAGACATCGCGATGCGTACGAGATCGATCATGGCCGCGTCCGGCGGCCACGGGGGGACGACCCGGGACACCCACGCCCGCCGGGGCGGGCGCGGGCCGCTGCGCGCGGCCACCGCGGCGGGGGCCGTCGCACTGGTGCTGGCGGGAACGGCGGGAACGCCGGCCACCGCGTCGGCGTCGGCGTCGGCGTCGGCATCGGGAGCGGGAACGGCGGGAGCGGGAACGGGAACGGCGGGGGCGGGGGCGGGAACGGCGGAGGCGGGAACAACGGCCATCGCGTCGGCATCGGGGGCGACGGGAACGCCGGCCGCCGTGTCGGCGGCACGCGCGGCGGGGGCCGCCATGGAGGTCAGCACCTACCAGGCGGCGGCCGAGATCGCCGACAACCTCAACAGCATGAGCTGGCCGGGGCAGGCCTCCTACAACATCTACCTCACCGGCGGTCAGAGCACGTCCGTGGTCTGGGGCACGCCCGGTTCGCCGACCACCTACTTCAACCGCAGCAAGTGCGGCAGCTTCGTGACGAAGGTGATCAAGCGGGTGCTGCCCGGGGCCACCGACCAGTACCTGACCGGCAACTTCGGGTCGATCAGCCCGACGGCGGCGCAGTATCACGACACCTTCACCACCGGCGCCGAGTACTTCACCACCAGCGCCGACTCCGGCCTGGACCAGCTCACCGAGATCGGGGCCGGGGTGATCATCGCGATCAAGTACAACAGCGCCTCCCCGGGCACCGGTGACTCCACCGGCCACGTGATGATCGTGGCGGGCGCCCCCGTCCGGTACGACAGGGACGGCAACGCCTCCACCGTGGAGTGGGCGGTCCCGGTGGTCGACACCACCAGCAACCCGCACGGGGTGGCGGTCACCTCGGCGAGCTCGCCGTACCAGAACTTCCGCGACTCCCGCGCGGACGGCGCGGACGAGAACCCGGGGGTGGGACGCGGCTGGATCTTCATCCGCACCGACGCGGCGAACCGGCCGCAGGGGCACTGGTGGGGCGTGAACGAGAACGTCACGACCGGCTACCACGGCGTGGCCGACCGGCCGATCTCCTTCGGCTGGATCGGCTACTGATCCCGCGCCTTCCCGCGCCTTCCCGCCCTCCCGGTCTTCACCGCTCTTCTGGCTTCACCGACGAATCCGGTACGGCCGGAAGAGCGAGGGAGCGGGGAGGGGGAGGCGGTCGTCGAGGGGCCGCGGCTCACGGGCCGGATCGGCCCGGTCGTGGTTCGCGGGTCGGACCGAGATGGTCGGGCGAGGGCGTCCGCCAAGCTTGGGGCTGAACCGCGATGTTGAAGGTTTCCACCTCGCCATCGAGCAGGAGCGAGGGAAAGTTTACACAGTCGGTTCAACGATACGGTTTAAGGGGTTGCTTGGATCACCGAGAAGACAGGAGTCGCCATGGCCACCGATCCGCCGGTCCGGGACGACGCGTGGGCGTTCGGCGGCGAGAGCGCCGCCGATCTCGGCTCCGCGATGACGAGACTTCTCCGGTCGCTGCCCGCCAGGCCCCGCCTGCTCGGCCTGGGGGAGGCCATGCACGGTGAGGAGGCGCTCCCGCGCGCGCGGAACGAGGTCCTCCGGCACCTCGTCGAGCACGAGGGCTACCGGTCGATCGCGCTGGAGAGCGACTGCCTCGCGGGCCTGATCGTCGACGAGTACGTCACGGAGGGCGTGGGGACGTTCGACGACGTCATGCGCGACGGCTTCAGCCACGGACTGGGCGGACTGGAGACGAGCCGCGAGCTCGTGCGGTGGATGAGGGAGCACAACCGGGACCGTCCCGCGCCGGACAGGGTCCGGTTCTTCGGGTTCGACGGCCCGTTCGAGATGACCGGCGCGGGCAGTCCCCGGCGGGCCCTCACCGCGCTGCACGGCTACCTCGCGGCCCGGCTGGAGATCGGCCTCCTCCCGTACACCGTGGGCACCATCGATCACCTGGTCGGCTCCGACGACCGGTGGACCGACCCCGCGGTGACGATGGATCCCTCCCTGTCCGTGGGACTGTCCGCCGACGCCGGGGAGCTGCGCCTCATCGCGGACGACCTCCTGGCGTTGCTCACCGCGGAGTCGCCGCGCCTGATCCGCGCGACGTCGCGTGACGAGTGGTGGCGGGCGCACCTGTACGGGCGCACCGCGACCGGGCTGCTCCGCTACCACGCGGTGATGGCCGACACGTCCGAGGCGCGCCTGGTACGGCTCATGGGTTTGCGCGACGCGATGATGGCCGACAACCTGTGGGCCGTCGAGGAGCGGGAGCGGCGGGAGCGACGCGGGCCGACACTGGTCTACGCCCACAACCGTCACCTCCAGAGAGACGAGAGCCACTGGCTCCTCCCGCCGGGGTGGGGGCCGCTGGAGGGGCGGACGCTGAGCTGGTGGAGCGCGGGCGCGGTCGTCGCCGCGCGGCTGGGCGACGAGTACGCCTTCGTGGCGTCGGCCCTGGGGGCCGCGCCGCACCAGGGGCTCGACGCTCCGCGCCCCGACACCCTTGAGGGGATCCTGTCCACCCTCCCGGGGAACCGCTACGTCGTCGGCTCGACGAGCCTGGCCGAGGCTCTCGGCGCCACGGGGACCGAACCGGTCCCGCGTACCGACACGTCGGCGGACTACGGCTACTTCCCGCTGGACCCCGGCCGTCTGCGCGAGACCGACGGGCTCCTCTTCGTCAAGCACATCGCCCCTGGAGTGGACGCGTGACCCGATCGCGCGGACGACGCCGCCCTGTCCCGGTCAGTGCCGGGCTCGTGACCTGACCGCGCGGGCCGGTCCGTGCCGGGCTCGTGAGCTGATCACTCGGCCTGTTCCGGACGACGCTGGCCTGTGCCGGTCCTGGCCGGGCGTGTGACCTGACCGCGCGGGCCGGGCCGGTCTAGATCGGCGGGCTCCAGTCGCCGAGGTGGGCGCGGATGGTCAGCCCGGCCGCCTGTCCCGGGGTCAGCTGCGGCCTGTTCTCCGGGACGGGGATCGCCGCGCCCGGACCGGAGTCGCGGTACTCCCCGAACCTGGCCTCCTGCCAGGGGTAACCCGAGCTCATGTTCACGTACGGCGCGGTGGTGTCGATCACGGGGCCGAGCCAGGTCTCGCGCACGGTCAGCATCGGGACGGCGGTCGGGTCGCTGCTCGGCCGCCAGGGGCGGGCGAGTCCGTAGGAGCCGCCGGGGGCCTCGCCGGTGACGCGGCACCTGGTGGCCAGGTAGCCGTACGGGTTCGCGGCGGCGGTGCTCGGCGCGAACACGAAACCGTAGGGCAGGAACGACACGTCGCGGGTCAGGGCGCGCAGCTCGCACCGGTCGAAGACCGCGGTGGCGCGGCCGAAGACGAAGTCGACGTCGCCCTCGATGTGGCAGCGCCGGTAGTACTGCCGGGCGAAGGTGGCCAGGTTGAGGGTGTCGGCGTACAGCGTGTCCTGATGGCCGAGGAAGTGGCACGCCTCGAAGGCGGAACGGTCGCCCATGACCTTCACGGCGACGGCCTGCGTCGCGGTGATCTCCGGGTGGCCGGCGCGCAGCCAGTCGTTGGCGAAGGTCACGTGCGCCGCCGTGAACCCGTCGGCCTGGACCGTGGTGGTGGCGCTGCCGCTCGTCCCGTACGTGCCGCCGCCGGGTTTCGGCGTCCCGGCGGCGTTGTCGAAGACGATGACGACGTCACGGGCGTCGCGGGTGGCGCCGAGGAGGGTCAGGCCGGTCTTGGCCTGGGGTACGAGGACCGTCTCGCGGTAGGTCCCGGCCGCGATCACCAGGGTCCAGCCCCGCTCCGGGGCGTCGGGCGTCGCGCTAACAGCGGCCTGGACGGTCGGGTGGTCGCCCCGGCCCCGGGAGTCGACGTACAGCGTGCGCTCGTTCCGCCGGTGCCGCGGTGATCCGTACGGCCCGAACGGGTGACGGGTGGCGGCCCCGGCCTCCGTTCCGACCGCCGGGACGAGCGCGAGGCCGAGGGCCGCGCCCGCGGCTCCGGCCAGCGTCCGGCGCCGGCCGAACAGTGGACTCTGGGGCGACATGCCACACTCCCGTGTTCACTTGTGCGGAGAAGCTTCCTTCGAAGCAACACCTGGAAGTTAGATAAATCAGAAAGAGGTGTCAACAGTCATGATTTGCCGCTGATGACGCGATTCAAGGGGGAGTCGAGCCGTGCGAGTGATCACAGCTGGATGTACGACGCCGATGTCACCCCCGGAGGAATCGGAGGTACCAGAGAAAACGGCCCTGGCCGCGACATCGGCCGCCTGAGACATGAAACTTTCAGGGACGGCCGGAATGCCCCTCACGCGCCGGTGAAGCCGGTGAAGCCGGTGAAGCCGGTCAGGCTGACGGTGGATCGCTTTCGGCGGGCCACCGCGTGAGCCGGAACGCCTCGCGCACCGGCCAGGCCAGGGGTGCCGCGTGAGCCGGGAGCCTTGCGCACCGGTCAGGCCAAGGCCAACGCGTGAGCTGGGAGCCTCGTACGCCGGTCAGGCCAGGGGTGTCGCGTGAGCTGGGAGCCTCGCGCACCGGTCAGGTCAGGAGTGCCGTGTGAGCCGGAACGCCTCGCGCGCCGGTCAGGCCGGGGGTAGCGCCGGGGAGAAAATCGCTTTCCCGCTCGTGGCGGTCTCAGTACACTCGCCACAGATCACGCGTAGCCGCGACATCGCGGTGCGCGTCTCGTACCAGTGAGGGGAGCATGCCGTGCGTCACCGCACCGCCGTGGTCATTCCCCCGTCACGCTATGACGTGATCCTGGTGTCTTCGTCGGTCCTCGACGCCGGCCGCGCGGCCCGCGTCGAACACCCGTGACGAACCCCTGACCCCCGCCCGGTAGGGCGTGTCCCCGCGTGACCGCGTCACGCCGGGGCCGAGCGGGCACTCCCGCGCCCCGCGCCCGCCTCGCCGGTCGGGCGTGTCCCCCGGTGGCCGTCCCCCGGGAGCCCACGCCCGCCTCGCCGGTGGGACGTGTCCCGTGTGGCCGTGCCACCCCGGGGGTCCGGTGTGGCCGTGCCATGCCAGGGGTCTCTCCACGACCCGGCCTCGGGTCGTGACGTCCGGGAATCGCGCCGTCCTGTCCGGATCACTCCGAAAGGCCACGGGCCGTGCGTACCGACCTGCGTCACCACATCACCGAATCGCTGACCGGCGTCCGCAACCTGGGCATCCTCGCCCACGTCGACGCGGGCAAGACCACCGTCACCGAACGGATCCTGTACGTCACCGGCGCCACCTACAAACGTGGCGAGGTGCACGACGGGACGACCGTCACCGACTTCGACTCCCAGGAGCGCGACCGTGGGATAACCATCTTCGCCGCGGCGGTGAGCTGTTCCTGGGACGGCCACCGCGTCCATCTGATCGACACCCCCGGCCACGTCGACTTCTCCGACGAGGTGGAGCGCTCGCTGCGGGTGCTCGACGGCGCGATCGCGGTGTTCGACGCCGTCGCGGGCGTCGAGCCGCAGAGTGAGTCGGTGTGGCGGCAGGCCGACCGGCACGGCGTGCCGCGGATCGCCTTCGTCAACAAGCTCGACCGCGCCGGCGCCGACCTCGACGCGGCGGTCGCGTCGATCCGCGAGCGGCTGCGGGTCGTCCCGCTCGTCGTCCAGCTGCCCATCGGGCGGGAGGACGGGTTCACCGGCGTGGTGGACCTGGTGCGCATGCGGTCGCTGGTCTGGGCCGGAGGCCGCGACACGTTCGAGGAGGGGCCGGTGCCGGACGCCCTGCTGGAGGAGGCGCGCCGGCGCCGGCGGCTGCTGGAGGAGTCGGTGGCCGAACTGCACCCGGGCGCGCTGGAGGAGTTCTGCGCGGAGTCGGAGATCTCCGCGCCGACCCTCGCCGCCGCGCTGCGCGACCTGACCCGTACGGGCGAGGGCGTGGTGGTGCTGTGCGGATCGGCCTACCGCGACCGGGGGATCGAGCCGCTGCTGGACGCCGTCGTCGCCTACCTGCCCTCACCGCTGGACGTGCCGCCGGTACGCGGCACCGAGGACGGTACCGGGGAAGGCGCGGTGCGGGAGCGCACCGCCGACCCGGCGGCGCCGTTCGCCGCCCTGGTGTTCAAGGTGAACTCGACCACCACCGGGCGGCTGTCCTACCTGCGCGTCTACTCGGGAACGATCCGGAAGGGAGACACGGTGCTGGACGCGGGCGCGCGGCGTACCGAGCGGATCGGCCGGATCCTGCGGGTACAGGCCGACCGGAACACCGAGGTGGACCTGGCGGTGGCCGGGGACATCGTCGCGGTCGTCGGGCTGAAGGCGGCCCGCACCGGGGCCACCCTGTGCGACCCCTCGGCGCCGCTGGTCCTCGAACCGCCGGTCGTGGCCGATCCGGTGGTCTCCGTCGCGGTCGAGGCCCGCAGGAGCACCGAAACCGGCCGGTTGGCGTCGGCGCTGGCGCGGCTGGTCGAGGAGGATCCCTCGCTGGCGGTCCGGGCCGACCCCGAGACCGGTCAGACGGTGCTGTCGGGGATGGGCGAGCTGCACCTGGAGGTCGCGGTGGAGAAGATCCGCCGTGCCCACGGGCTGGACGTCGGTGTCGGACGGCCGCAGGTGGCCTACCGCGAGACGGTCGTGCGCGGGGTGTCCGGCCTGCTGTACCGGCACGTCAAGCAGGACGGCGGCGCCGGCCAGTTCGCCCACGTCGTCCTCGACGTGGAGCCACTGGAGCCGCAGGGGACGCCGGGGCCGCCGGACTCGCCGGAGTCACCGGAGTCGCCGGAGTCGCCGGAGTCGCCGCAGCCGTCGGGCGCCGCCCCGGACGCGACGGGGTTCGTGTTCGGCTCGGCCGTCGTCGGCGGCCGGGTGCCGAAGGAGTACGTGCGGGCGGTGGAGGCGGGGTGCCGGGACGCGCTGGCCGAGGGTCCCCTCGGCGGGTACCCGGTGACCGGCCTGCGGGTCACGCTGACCGACGGGGCCACCCACCCCAAGGACTCCTCGGAGATGGCGTTCCGCGCGGCCGGCCGGTTCGCGCTGCGCGAGGCGCTGCGGGCCAGTGCCATGGTGGTGCTGGAACCGGTGGTCGAGGTCACGGCCACCGTGCCCGCCGACGCCGCCGGCGGGGTGCTGGGTGACCTGGCGGCCAGGCGCGGCCGGGTCTCCGGCTCGGCCGCGCGGGCCGGGACGGTGGTGATCACCGCGACCGTGCCGCTGGCCGAGCTGTTCGGCTACGCGACCCGGCTGCGCAGCCGTACCCAGGGCCGGGGCACCTTCACCACCCGGCCCACCGGGTACGCCCCGGTACCGCCGGGCACCGTGCCCGGCGGGACGCCGTCCCGGTAGGACGCCGTCCCGGCAGGAGTCAGTAGGAACCGGCGACGGTCCCGTCTTCGGGCGGGGCCGTCGCCCGGTGACGTGCCGTGTCGTCCGTCCGCCTCCGCCGCGATCGTCCTGGCACCGGCCGCACGCGCAGGGGCGCGGCTGTGCGAGATCCCGAAGACCCACGCGAAAAGGCTCGAACTCAGGCCAGGTCCTACGAAGCGCGGAAAAGCCACGAGAAGCCAGGTATGCCGACATGTCGGACCATCGTTCTCCTGTCGGGCTATGCTGCCTCATCCCGTCGATGATCGACCGGCCGGGAATCGGAGACGTGTGCGACCCGGGTCAACGCGCGATGCCGGAAAGGCCTGTTCATGAGCAGTGAGGCTGTGGATGAGTTCGTCGAGACCAAGGTTCAGCCGGAACACCGGGAAATCGTGGAGACGCTGCGTACGCTCATGAAGGAGTGCGCTCCCGACGCGACCGAGGTGATCAGCCGGGGGTCGCCCGCCTGGCAGGGCCGGAAGATCCTGGCGATCGTCAGCGTCAGCAAGACGCATCTGACGTTCGCCTTCACGCGGGGTGCGGAGTTCGAGGACTCCTTCGGCCTGCTGGAGGGTGTCGGGAAGACGACGAGGCACGTCAAGCTCAAGAAGCCGGAAACCGTGAACCGAGAGGCCCTGCGCGACTACGCGCGGCAGGCCGTGCGGTTGGACCAGGAGTAGCCGGGGCGTGCGGCCGGGACGGCGAAAATGTCGCAGGCGATCCCTACCATCCGATCGACCGATCAGAAGAGCAGGCGGGAGACCGGTATGGGCGCGTGGGACATAGGGCCGTTCGGCAACGACGGGGCTCTCGACCAGCTGGACGACATCGAGGACCACGAGGACACGGCGGCCCGGCTCGCCCTGGTGATGCGGGAGATCCTCGACGAGGACGACTACGTGGAGGGGCCGGAGATGAGCGGGGCCGTGGCGGTGGCCTGCCTGGTCGGCGCCCGCGTGATCGGCGCCGAGCCGGACGCCGTCGCCGCCCGGTGGCTGGAGAGCAACCCCTTCGAGCCGTCCACCGAGCTCCGCGACCTCGCCCGGGCCACCATCGACCGGGCGACCCGCCCCGACGACAACGAGCTGTACGAGCTGTGGGAGGACGCCGGCTCCCTGGACGGATGGCTCGCGACCCTCACCCCCTACCGCCAGGCCCTGGCCTGACCCGCCGAGGAGCGGCATGACCGATCGGCGTGAGGCGTCCGGGCAGGGCCCGGGGGCCGGAGCGGAGCGCGGGGGCCTCGCCTGGGCGGTGACCGAGGTGGCCGCTCCCCAGTACGTCGTGATCGCGCTGCCGATCGTGGCCGGGCTGCTCGCCCACGGATGGGCGGGCGCGCTGTGGGGTCTGCTCGCGGCGGCACTGTGCGCAGGTGCGCCGGTGGGGGTGATCGCGGTCGGTGTGCGGCGGGGCCGCCTGGACTCGATGCACCTGGTCGACCGGAGGTCCCGCACGGGGCCGATGCTCGTCGGCCTGGTCACCGTGGCGGCCGGTCTGGCGCTGCTCGCCCTGCTGGACGCGCCGGCCGTCGTGACGGCGACGGCGGCGGTGATGCTCGGCTGGGTCGTGGTCATGGGGGCGATCACCCTGAGATGGAAGATCTCCTTCCACACGGGGGTGGCCGCCGGGGCGGCGGTCGTGCTGGCGCACGTGCTGCCCGCCGTGGCCACGCTCGCGGTGGGCACGGTCCTCGTCGGCCTGATCGGGTGGGCCCGGGTACGCGTCTCCCACCACACGCCCGCCCAGGTCGCCGCGGGCGCGGCGACCGGAGCGGGCGTGGCGTGGGCGGTCCTCGCGCTGGTGCTCTGACCGCGTCCGATAAATCTGACCCCGTCCGATAAATCCGACCGTGTCCGAGCAATCTGACCGTGTCCGAGCAATCTGACCGCGTCCGAGCAAGATGCCGAGGACACCCGAAGGCATCCGAGGACACCCGAGGACACCGAAGGCATCCGAGGACACCCGTCGACACCCGTCGACACCCGTCGACACCCGTCGACACCCGACGACCCTGCCCGTACGCCCTCCAAGGGTGCGCCCTCCGGTCAGGGGAGCCGGTGAGCGGCCGGTCGTCGGGTGCGTTCGCGGGCCGCGAGAGCCGGCGGGTGACCCGCGCGCCCGCCGGGCGGGGGGCGCCCCCAGGTCAGGAGAGCTGGCGGGTGGCGAGGCGGGCGAAGAGGCCGTCCCGGTCGGCGAGGAGGTCGTCGTAGGTGCCCTGCTGGACGATCCGTCCCTCGTCCATCACCACGATGCGGTCGGCGGCCACCACCGTGGAGAGCCGGTGGGCGATCACCACCCGGGTGGCGTTGAGCCGGCGGGTGCTCTCGGCGACCCGGCTCTGGGAGGGATTGTCCAGCGCGCTGGTGGCCTCGTCGAAGAACACGATGCGGGGCCGGGCGACCAGCGCGCGGGCGATCATGAGGCGTTGCCGCTGGCCGCCGGAGAGCGTGCTGGTGCCCTCGGAGAGCACCGTGTGCATGCCCATCGGCATCGCCCTGATGTCGTCGGCGAGCCCGGCCATCTCGGCCGCCGCCCAGGCGTCGTCCACGGTGTGGATGCCGCTGCCGACGATGTTGGCCTGGATGCTGCCCGCCTGCAGCGCGCCGTTCTGGAGCACCACCCCGCACTGGCGGCGTACGGCGGAGACGTCGAGTTCGGCGAGGTCCTGGCCGTCGTAGAGGACGGTGCCCGACAGCGGGGTCTCGAAGCCGAGCAGCAGCCGCAGCACCGTGGACTTGCCGCTGCCCGAGGGACCGACCAGGGCCACGAACTCGCCGGGCTCGATCGCGAGGGCGACCCCGTCGAGGGTGAGCGGCCCGTCCTGGCCGTAGCGGAACGACACCTTGCTGAGCCCGAGCCGTCCCGACAGGTCGCCGGGGTCGGCCTTGGTGCCGTCGGTCTCCGGCCGGGCCTCCAGGATCGGCCGGATGTTCTCCAGCATCGGCACGACGCCCATCGCGGTGACGGCGGCGGCGGTGAACTGGAGGCTGGAGGCGAGCAGCAGGCTGAGCGCGGTGAAGAACGGCAGGAACGTGGCGACCGGGATCTGGCCCGCCATCGGCCCGGCCACCACCGCGAACACGACCGCCGTGCAGACCAGCGGGAACCCGGCGTTGAACGTGGTCACCGCGTTCTGGATGCGGCGGGCCGAGGCGGTGAGCGAGCGGCCCCTGGTGACCTCGCGCGTCCACTCGGCGAACGCCCGCTCCTCGGCGGCGGCGGCCCGCAGCTTCGGCATCGCGGTGAGCATCTGGAAGACCCGGGCCGACATGGTCCGCTCGTGCTCGTAGGACTGCCGCTGCCAGCGGAGCTGCATCCGCCCCGCGACGACGGCGAACCCGAGCCCGAACAGCATGAGCGCCGTGGCGACCAGGGCGAGGCGCACGTCGTAGAAGTAGACCAGGACGAGGTTGGCCGATCCGGTGAGCAGGCCCAGCGTGGCCGTGGTCAGCATCCCGGAGAGCATCTCCTGCGCCGAGCTGATGCCCAGCACCGTGGTTCCCAGCTCGCCGGTCGAGTAGCGGGCGAAGAACCCGGCGGGCAGGGAGAGCAGCCGGGTCCACAGGCCCGACTGCAGGGCCGAGGTGGTACGGCTCTCGACCCGCAGCACCGCGATGTTCTGCACCACCGACAGGGCCGCGATCACGAACCCGGAGCCGATCACGAGCAGGGAGCCCTGGACGATGAGGTCGAGTTCGGCCCGGACCGTGAACACGCCGAGCACCTTGCCCGTCATGATCGGGACGAGCAGCCCGAGCAGCGCGACGAGCACCCCCATGGCGGCGAACCGCAGCAGGTCCCGGTGGTTGCCGCCGTCGAGGAGCCCCAGGCGCAGCAGCGCGCCGATCGTCTTGACCGAGGCGGGCAGCGGCCGGTACAGCACGTGCGCCCGCTTCTCCAGGCCGCGGGCGACGTCCGCGGTGACCGGGGTGAGCACCCCGTCGTCCACCATGACGTAGCCGTGGCCCATGGTGAGCAGCGCCACGGGACGGCCCGCGGAGGTGCTGCCCACCATCGGCCCAAGGTCCTGCTTCCACCACGGGCCGTCCAGCCGGACCATCCGGGTCCGTACGCCGGAGGCGAGCGCGATCGCCTGCAGGTCGCCCATCGGGCGGTCCTGGCCGCCGTGCCGTACCGGGGGCCGGACCTCGAAGCCCAGGTGCGCGGCGACCAGCCGGGCCGCGGCCAGGGCGGGCGGGTCGTTCGCCACGTCGGCGAGCTTGACCTGGACCTCGGTGTCGCGCAGTACGGCGTCGAAGCTCCGTACGGCCTGCGTCAGCACGGTGCTCTCGCGGTCGCGCAGGCCGGTGAGCGCGGCGCGCTCCTCCTCGCGCTGCCGTTCGAGGCGCTCGTCGACGGTGGCGAGCAGCCGGACGGCGTGGGCGGCGAGGAACTCGCAGAGCAGGCCCTCGTCGAAGACCGAGTGCAGCGAGCGGGTCCGCAGCCGGACCCTGGTGCGGGCGGTGAGCCAGTCCCGCTCGGTGAGGCAGATGTCGGTGCCCGCGCCGAGCAGCAGGCCGTCGCTGTTGCCGATCCCCACCTCGCCCTCCTCGACGCGCACGCAGCGCACGCCGTCGACCGACCGCAGGGTACGGCCCGCGTCCAGCTCGGCGGTCCCGCTGGCGGGCAGCGGGACGAACTGGCGGGGCGGCAGGGTGGCGGGCAGCGCCTCGGCGAGCAGCTCGATGCCGCGGCCGAGCCCCCTGACCAGCCAGGCGGCGGCCTCGGCGGGCAGGTCGTGCAGCATCGCGGCCGGGACGTCGGCCAGCCCGGCGCCGGGCACCGGGCGGGCCACGATCACGTGGCGCGGCCCCGGCGGCACCCCGCAGGCCAGCACCGTGCCCGCCTCGGCGCGGCCGAGGAAGTTCCAGCGGCCCTCCAGCTCGCCGCCGGAGGTCCGGACCGCGAACAGGTCCACCGTGCCCGACTCGACCAGCAGCATCCGCCCGGGATTGTCGAGGATCGTGAACCGGTCGGTGCCGAGGTCCATCGGGATGGCGACCCCTTCGAGCGCGGCCGGGCTCACAGGGCTCACAGTGCTCACAGTCCTCCTCCGGTGTTGAACAGCCGCGTGTAGATGCCGTCGGCGGCGAGCAGGTCCTCGTGGCTGCCGCGCTCGGCGACCCGGCCGCGGTCCAGGACGATGATCTCGTCGGCGTCGCGGATGGTGGACAGCCGGTGGGCCATCAGCAGGCAGGCGCAGCCCCGGCGGCGCAGGTTGTCCATGATGACGCGTTCCGTCTCCGGGTCCAGGGCGCTGGTGGCCTCGTCGAGGATGAGCAGGGTCGGCTCCGCGGCGAGCGCGCGGGCCAGTTCGAGCCGCTGCCGCTGGCCGCCGCTGAAGTTGCGGCCGTCCTCGCGGACAAATGAGTTGATCCCGCCGGGACGGGCCAGCACGGCGTCGTAGACCGCGGCGTCGCGGAGCGCGGCGAGCACCACGTCGTCGGGGACCGCCTCGTCCCACAGGGTGAGGTTGTCGCGCACGGTCCCGGCGAACAGCACGATGTCCTGGTCGACGTAGGCCATCGAGCTGGCGAGCACGGTGCGCGGGATCTCGTCCAGCGGGTGGCCGTCGAGCAGGATCCGCCCGGAGCGCGGTTCGTACAGGCCGGTGAGCAGGCGGCCCAGGGTGGACTTCCCGCTGCCGGAGCCGCCCACGATCGCGACCCGGCTGCCCGGCGTCATGCTCAGCGAGAGGTTCTCGATGACGGGGTCGGTGAGCGGGCCGTACCCGAAGGTGACGTCGCGCAGTTCGAGGTGGCCCTCCAGGCGGGTGGCGATCTCCGTCTCGTCGCCGGTGCGCTCGAAGCAGCGGGCGATCGGGTGCCGTTCCACGTCGTGGATGCGCTTGGCGTCGGCGCTGAGGTCCTGCAGGCGTCCGCCGAGGTTGGTGAGCTGGGTGACCGGCCTGCTGAGCGCGGCGAGCAGGGTCTGGAAGGAGATGAGGATGCCGACGCTGAGCACGCCCTCCACCACCCGCAGCCCGCCGATGAGCAGCATCAGGCCGGTGTTCACGGTGGCGAGCAGGGGCGGGACGACGACCAGCACCGCGGTGGGCACGCCGAGCCGCTGCTGCGCGGAGACGACCTTGGCGAGGAAGCCCGCCCAGCGGGTGAAGGCGTCGGGCTCGGCACCGGTGGCCTTGACCGTCTCGATCATGCTGAGCGTGGCGAAGGTGGTGCCGGTGAGGTTGCCGCGGTCGGTACGGAGCGCGGTGACCGCGTCCTTGCGCGCCCGCGCGACCCAGCGCAGCACCAGGATGTTCAGCGCCGCCATGCCGACGCCGATGACGCCGAGCAGCACGTCGTAGCGGACCAGCAGGGCGGCGTAGAACACCACCAGCACCATGTTGATCACGGTCAGCGCGAGGTCGCGGGAGAGGATCTCGGCCACGGTGTCGTTGGTGGAGATCCGCTTGGCGACCTCGGCCGGGCGGCGCTGCAGGAAGAACTCGATGGGCAGCCGCAGCAGGTGCCGGAAGAAGCGGGCGGAGCCGACCAGCCCGACCCTGATCTCCAGCCGTAACAGGTAGTACTGCTGCACCGAGGTCAGCACGAAGACGGCCGCCGCGGTGAACGCCATCACGATCAGCAGCGGTGGCAGGACGCCGGGGGAGTTGCCGGTCAGCACCCGGTCGATGAAGACCCGGTAGTAGGCGGGTCCCGCGATGCCGGGCAGCAGCAGCAGCGCGCTGGCCAGCAGCACCAGCGGCAGGGCGCGCCCGGACGGCAGCCGCCACTGGAGCAGCGCCTTGCTGAGCCTGGCGCGCTCGCCGCCGGGCCTGAAGTCGGGTCCGGGCTCGAAGGTCAGCATGATCCCGGTGAAGCCGGAGTCGAACTCCGACCACTCCATCAGCCGCGGGCCCGACGACGGGTCGTTGACCGCGACCATGGTGCGGCCGAACCGGGTCACCAGCCCTTCGACCACGATGAAGTGCTGGAACGCCCAGAAGATGATCACCGGGCCCGTCTGGTCGCGGAGCAGCTCGGCCTCGACCTGGAAGCCCTTGGCGACCATTCCGTAGGAGCGGGCCGCCGCGAGCATCGAGGAGGCCTTGGACCCGTCCCTGGACACCCCGCAGCGGCCACGCAGGTCTTCGAGCGGGACGTGCTTGCCGTAGTGGCCCAGGACCATCGCCAGCGCGGCGGCGCCGCACTCGACCGCCTCCATCTGGATCACGGTCGGGACCCGGTGGCGGTTCTTCCTGCGGGGGCGCGGGGCCTGCGGTTGTTTCTTCCTGGACGCGGGCTTCAGTGTGGTGTTCGTCATCGGTCCCCTCCTCCGCTCAGCGCCCGAGCACCAGGTCGAACGGCGTCTGTTCTCCCAGGTGGATGGAGGCCGACACGGTCACCTGGGAGTCGAGCCGTACGGGCGGGCCCTGCGCGGTCGACCAGGCGTACCCCGAGTGCGCGCCCGGTTTGGGGATCAGGTCCACGATGATCATCAGGGGGGCCTGGACGGCGGCGTATCTCTTGGCGGCCAGGTCGCCGCCCACCAGCCCGGCCAGCGCCTCGCCGGTCAGGGGGTAGCGGCTCACCGAGGTGACCGTGCCGCGCAGCAGCCCGAAGGCCGCGGCGGGCGCGGTCGACACCTCCAGGTCGACCGGTCGGCCGGGGGCGATCCACGCGGCCCGGTCGGCGGGCACGAACACCATGGCGACGAGGCGGTCGTCGGGCAGGTCGGTCCGCTCGACCGTGGCGACCGTGGTGCCGACGGCGACGACCTGGCCGTCGTTGATCGTGGTGCCGACCACCTGGCCGGTGAACGGGCTCGCCACCTCCCGGGTCTTGCCGTCGGCCTCCTGCAGCTCCGCGACGGACTGGCCGACGATCACCCGGTCGCCCGGCCGGACCAGCACGCGGCGGGCCAGGCCGGAGTAGTGGCTCTGGATGCGGGCGGTGCCGCCCGGGTGGGTGAGGACCCCCGGGGCGGCGACCGAGATGCGCAGCTCGGCGGCGAACGCCCAGACCAGCCCACCGGCCATCACGATCATCACGACGAAGACCGCGATCCAGCCCCGGGGGGTGGCGAGCAGGGTGGGGGAGTCGAGCTCGTCGGGCTCGCGCATCCGTTGCAGCGCCTGATAGCGGAATCGCATCGCGGTCTACGCCTCCGTCCGGGGACGGGAGCCGAGGACGAGTTCCCCGACGGTGCCCTCAAGGAGCGGGTCGCGTCCCGAGGCGGTGGCGAAGGCCCCGGTGTCGCCGCCGCCCAGGCCGCACACGGCGAGGTCCATCGCGGCGGCCACCAGGTAGAGGGTCTGGTAGAGGACGCCCACGTGCTTGAGCACCAGCGGGTAGGCGACGGTCTCGTACTTCCACATCACCCGGCCGAACCGGGCCGCCACCAGCAGCACCACCTGCGGGTCCGACTCCATCATCGCGGCGTTCCGCGCCTCCCCGACCAGCGCGCCGGTGGCCTTGCCCGGTTCGGCGACGAGCTCCAGCTCGTGCCGGTCGGTCGCGTAGTGCCACAGCCCGGCCGGCAGTCCCTCGCACGCGGAGACCAGCGGGTAGACCTCCAGCTCGTGGACGGCCCCGCCGCTCGGGTACGGACGGCTGGCCAGCCGCTGGCCGTCGCTGCCCGTCATGGTGCCCCGCCTGCGCAGGCTCCGGTAGAGCAGCTCGCCCAGCTGGGCGAGGGTGATCGGCGCCTCCTGGTCGTGGGCGCGGGTCGAGGTGCGCCGTTCGAGCACCTCGGTGAACGACGGCTCCCTGGCCGCGATCTCGTCCAGGTCGGGCACCGGCAGCGTGACCGTCCGGAGGCCCGAGGGTTCGGGGGAGACCGGTTCCGGCGGGAACCGGTCACCGAGGGGGTAGGTCCCGCCGTACCCGGAGGCCGAGGCGGGGAAGCGGGTACGGGAGTGGAAGGCCAGGTCGGCGGGGTGCCACTGCGCGTAGGAGCGCTCCGTCGCCTCCAGGTCCTCGTCCGGGCCGCCGGGGGCGAGCAGGCCGGCCGTGGCGAGCAGCCGCAGCAGCGGGGCGGGCGTCCCGGTGTTCCAGGTCGCCAGCTCGCCGAGCAGCCCCGCGGTCTCCGGCATCAGCTCGACGGCCAGGTGACGGCCGGGGGCCCGCAGGGTCAGCGTGCCGTCCACCACCCGCGCCTCGGCGAAGCGCGACAGCCGTACGGGCCCGGCCGGGGCCGCCACCGGCAGCGTCGAGCCCCGGCCGACGGGATAGAGCCTGGCCGTGACGGCGCCGTCCACCCGCACCGCGTGCTCGACCATCCCGGAGGTGTTCAGCCCGCGGAACAGCAGGTGCCAGCGCAGCAGCCCGGCCTCGCCGTCCGCGGTGGTCACCGCGGCGGCGAGGGCGGCGTCGTCGTGGTCGCCCTCGGCGAGCAGCTTCAGTGCCGTGGCCTGTCCCTGGGACAGGTTCTTCGGATCGAGGACCGTGGTGGCGAGCTGGATGCGCTCGCCGGAGAACGACGCGCCCCGGCGGAGCCGGGAGACGATGATGGGATTCATGGGGACCGTCCGTCTCAGAAGAACACGTTCCAGGAGTTGATCTCGTCCTGGGGGGTCGGGCGGTCGAGCCAGCCGAGGCGCACCGGGGCGTCGTAGAGGCGGCCGGGGGCGAGGCGGCGCCAGAAGTGCCGCAGGCCGGGGGCCATCACCTTGACGACGTTCAGCTCCAGGTCGGGGCGGGTCTGGTCGAGGACGATCACCTCGGAGCCGGCCGCCTCGATCGAGTCCACGCACCGGCGTACGCACTCGGCCAGGTCGGTGGGGGCGGGCGGGCCGACGACGGTGGCCGGCCGCCCCGGGTCCGGCAGCAGCCAGGGCTCCCGGCCGATCACCGCGCCCTTGCACCAGGCGAGCATCTCCGGGTCGTCCACCCGGTAGAGCGTGTCACCCTTCTCGTCACGCCGTTCCACGCTGGGCAGGAACTGGTTGAGCTCGGTGAGCGCGCGGAACGCCGCGATGCGCGGGTCGGGGTGGCTGCCGAAGCCGACCATGATGTCCTCGACCTCGTGGCGGCGCCGGGAGACCGCCGCGTACACCGGGATGCCCACGTCGGTGGTGAGGTCGAGCATCCACAGGTCGCGGTCCATGCCGTCGTAGAAGGCCCGCAGCTCGCCCACGTAGGGGTCGTCCAGCGAGTCGAGGTCGAAGCCGGGGCGGGGCAGCCGGTTGTACCACCACAGCGCCACCGAGTCGCGTTCGACCAGCTCGCAGATGCCCTGCAGGACGGCCTCCTCCAGGGTGTTGCCCGCGGCGCTGCCGTTGGAGTCGGCGATGCAGAAGAAGTGGCCGTAGAGGTCGGGGTGGCCGTACCAGGCGTAGGCGGCCGGGACGAGCCGCTCCTCGTCGCGGGTGAGCGACCAGGCCCGCGACCAGTCGAACGGCACGTCCTCCGGGAACGGGTCGGGCACCTGCTGCAGCCGGTGCGCCGGGTCGGCGTTCCACTCCGCGCGCCCGGCGCGCTGCTCGTCGGAGAAGAGCAGCATCCGGTCCGGGTGCACGGCCGTCGCCGGGTCCAGGTCGGCGTACGCGGCCCGGACGACCGGCTCGTCCCCGCGCCAGACCCCCGAGTAGCGTTCGATCGCCTCGCAGACCGCGCTGACCTTCGCCTGGATCTCCGAGCGCCCCTTGCCGCCGCTCTGGCCGCGCAGGTTGCGGCGCAGCAGGTCCATGCTGTCGTTGACCATGGCGAAGTTGTGTCCGGCGGCGTAGCTGAAGGTGAGGCCGGTGGGGTCGGCGCCGATCGAGATCAGCTTGGTGATCGCGCCGAGGTGCGGGCTGATGTGCCGCTCCAGCCGGGCGAACGTCTCCTGCGGCTGGTAGACCCGGTAGCCGCCGTCGGTGACGTGGTTCGCCTGCCGGGGGGTGAGCACGATCTTGGGGTCGTCGTCGGGGGGCGTGCCGCACGAGGGGCACTGCGGCTGGCGGACGAGCACGTGCCTGCTGGTCTCCAGGGTCGCGAGGTCGAGGGCGACCATCTGGCCGCAGAGCGCGCCCGGCTCGCCGGTCGCCACGATCCTGGCGACCTCGGCCGCGAGCATCCCGGCCAGCGCGAGCGGCCCCGCCGCGATCTGCGCGCGCACCGGGTGCAGCGGCGTCCGCTCGCCCCGCTTCCCGGCGAGGTAGCGCTCCAGCTGGCGGTTGCCACTGAGCCGCTGCGCCAGGCACGACCAGCAGCCCGTGTGGTCGGGGTCGAGGTAGGGGCCGAGCCACGGGCTCACGCCGCCGGGCTTGGCGAGCAGCCAGGGCAGGCCGGACGCGAGCTGCAGCGCGTTGCGGCGTTCCAGGGCCGGGTCGAGGTAGTCGTCGACGAGCACGACCGAGACCCCCTCGGCGGGCACCTCGCCGATCGGGCCGGTGCCCACCCTCAGCCCCAGCCCGGTCAGGGCGTCCACGACCGGCGCGGCGTCCACCCCCTCGGCGGCGGAGACGGTGACCGGTGTGCCCTTCGTGACGGCCGCGGGGTCGATGCCCAGCGCGTCCCAGTAGGCCAGCACCCTCTCCGGCAGGTCGGGCCTGCCCTCCGCGAGGTGCCCCGCGGCCTCGTAGCGGCGCAGCGTGGTCAGCACCGTGGTGAACGGCACGCTCCCGGACAGCTCCTGGACGATCTCGCTCACGGTCCTGCGGCCGTCGAGGTAGGGCAGCACCGCCGCGGCGGCCTTCCCCGGCACGAGGAAGTCCTTTCCCTCCGCGTACAGGAAGACCCTGGATCCGTCCACGACCTCGACATGGAAATGAGCCTTCAGCCGTGGACTCTCCATCGTCATCCGCCTTTTTTATATCAAGCTCTCGACACCCTCTTCATTGCGGATTTAAACACGGGAGGAGGTCGATGGTGAATGCGCAAAAAATTGTACGCATCGCGCGGCGGATACTTAGGGAGCGGTCGCGGCCGCCTCAGTATCGCCGCGGCGGGCGGCGGATTCGGCCTCACATCCGGATCGCCGCGAAAGACGGGCATGGAACCCGTTGAGATCCGTATCGGGAGAATGGGACGATGAGGTATGGCTCCACTTCTTCACCGAGACAGAGAACTGACTGTATTCGGGGAGGCAATTGACGGGCTCCGGTCAGGAAGGCCGACCGTCGCGTCAATCCTCGGGGAGAACGGGATGGGCAAGAGCTCTCTGCTCGGCGCCATTACCGAGATGCTTCCCCAGCGCAGCCGGGTGTTACGGGCACGTTGCCACCCGAGCGAGAGTCATTTCGCCTACGGAATGGTCCGCCAGCTCTTCGACCCGGTGCTCGCCTCCGGCGAGCGGACCCGCAGGCAGTTCGACCGCGCCTCCGGCGGTGACGGCGCCGCGACCCACGACCTGCTGCTCAACCTGTTCCACCTCACCCGGGACCTGGTCGCCGACCATCCGGTGGTGATCGCGATCGACGACCTGTCCTTCGCCGACACGCCGTCGCTGCGGTGGTTCTCCTACATCGCGCGCCGCCTCGACGACCTGCCGGTGATGATGGTCGCCACGCTGCCGGGCAGCGTCCCGGCCGGGCTCGGCGCGGACCTGGGCAAGCTGCCGTACGCGCGGTTCGTCCAGCTCAGGCCGTTCTGCGCCACCTGCACGGCCGACTTCGTCGCGGAGGCGCTGGGCGCGCCGCCCGACGTGGAGCTGGCCGCGCTCTGCCACACGCTGTCGCAGGGCAACCCGCTGGTGCTGCGCGAGCTGACCAGCCGGATGCGGCAGGCCAGGGTGAGCCCGGGGGAGCCCGACGCCGACCAGGTGCTGGAGATCGGCACGGCCGCCCTGTCCGACACCGTGCTCGAATGGCTGCACAGTCAAGACCCGGTGGCCTCGGAGCTGCTCACCCAGCTCGCCGTGATGGGACCCGACACCGACATCACCGTGGCGGCGATCCTGCTGAGCCAGGGCGAGCCGCAGATCCGCCAGGCCCGCCGGACCCTCGTCCAGGCGGGCCTCGTCACGGAGGGGCCGCCGGTGCGGTTCCGCGACCCGCTGATCCGCGCGGCCGTGCTGTCGCGCATCGACAGCCAGACCCGGCTCGGCCTGCACGAACGCGGGGCCGCGCTGCTGGACAGGCTGGGCGCGCCGGCCGGGCAGACCGCCGAGCACCTGATGCTCACCGACTCCGACTGGGGGGTCCCGGTGCTGCGCAGGGCGGCCACCGAGGCGGTCGCGGCCCGCGAGTACGACGACGCGACCCGGTACCTGCGCCGCGCGCTGGCCTGCTCAGACGACCCCGCCACCATTCACGAGCTGACGTTGCAGCTCGGCATGGTCGAGCTGCGCCACGACCTGGACGCCTGCGTACGGCACGCCGAGGCGCTGGCCACCACCGCGCCCGACCCCGTCCGGCGGGCCAGGTCGCTGCTGAACCTGGCCAGCCCCGCGCTGGCCGCCAGCACGGTGGGCGTCAGGCCGTTCGTCACCGCGGCCCACGAGCTGGCGGCCGTGGCGGACCCGCCGAGGGAGCCGCTGCTGCGGCTCACCGCGCAGGGCGTGCTGTCGGGATACCGCACCGGGCTGCGCAGGTCGCTGCGGATGGCCGTGTCGGGCGTGCAGGACGCGGCGGCGAAGGAGTTCTCCGGCGCGCTGGCGGCGATGGTCGCGGCGGGCGGGCGGTACCCGGACACCGCGAGGCGGCTGGCGATGCGGGCCACCAGGGAACGGTCCCGCAGGGACCGGCCGGTCGGGACCGGCCTGGTGGGCGCCGCGCTGGCGTTCGGCTGGACGGGACGGCCGGAGGAGGCGCTGGCCGTGTGCGCCAGGATCCTGCAGGACGCCCGCACCTGGGACCAGCCCGATCTGCACGCGCTCGGGCTGCTCCTGCGGTCGGACGTCGGCCACCGGCGGGGCGAGCCCGCCGACAGCCTGCGGGACGCGCTCGACGCGCGGAAGGGGGCCGAGCTGATCGGCGCGCGGGTGCTCGCCACGGCGGCCCGCGCCTGCGGCGCGCGGGCCCTCGTCCGGCTGGGCCGCGTGGAGGACGCCGCGGCGCTGATGCGCGAGACGACGACCCCCGCCGACGCCCACCCCCTGGTCAAGAGCATGGTCCTGGAGGTCCAGGGGCTGATCGCGGCGGCGGACGACGACCACGTCACCGCGCTGAGCCTGTTCCTCGACTGCGGGCACCGCCTCTCCGCCCGCGGCATCACCAACCCCGCCTGCCTGCCCTGGCGCGCCCACGCCGCCGAGGCGTACACCGCGCTGGGCGAGCACTCCGCCGCCCGTACGATCGCCGCCGAGCCGCAGGGGAGCCGGGAGCACGCGCCGGACGCGCAGCCGTCGCACGCCAGGATCGTGCTCACCCCCGCCGAGCAGCGCGTCGTCGAGCTGGTACGGCAGGGCATGAGCAGCATGGAGGTCGCCGAGCGGCTCTGCCTGAGCAAGCGCACCATCGACACCCACCTGGGCCGTATCTACCGCAAGCTTGGCATCCGGGGGCGGCACCAGCTGTCCACCGCCCTCGGACTCTGACCTCTCCGGTCAGGGTGGTGCCATTGGTTCGGGTTGGTTCCTGGTCAGGGTGAGGGTCGCCGGTTCGGGTTGGTTCCGGTGGGCGTGGGGGCCGCCGGTTCGGTTCGTTCTTCGATCGACGTGGTGCTGCCGGTTCGGCTCGGCCTTCGGTCAGCGGGGGGTCGCCGGTTCGGCTCGGTTTTCGGTCAGCGTGGTGCCACCGGTTCGACGGCCTTGCCGATGCCCAGCCTCGGTTCGGTGACCAGGTACAGCCCGGTCGCGTCGTCGGCGTCCGGGTGCCCCGTCCCGCTCCCGCCCTTCCCGGTCCTCCCGCCCTTCCCGGCGTTTCCGGTCTTCCCGGTGACCAGCTCGCTGGCGAGCACCATCGCGTCCAGCGGGGCCGCGCCGCCGACGCGAGTGGCGTCGTCGAGGTCGGTCAGGCCCGAGGTGATCGAGGCGAAGGCGCCGTCGGAGGGCACAGGGGAGTCGCCCCCGCGCTTTCTCATCAGCTCCGGGTACTGGCCCCTGGCCAGGCGCTGGGCCAGCCAGAAGTAGCTGTTCCTGCCCCGGTACTGCTCGTAGAACCCGGCGACCATGGAGAACATCCGGCCGTAGGCGTTGCGGTAGTGGGACTCGTAGAAGCCCAGCGCCTCGCGTTCGGTGACCTCCCCGGCGTGGGCGGACAGGATGCTCGCGGCCGCCAGCATGCCGCTGTACATGGCCAGGTGCACGCCGGTGGAGAGCAGCGGGTCGAGGAAGCAGGCGGAGTCGCCCGCGATGAAGTAACCGGGGCCGCAGAAGCTGTCGGCCGAGTAGGAGAAGTCCCGCTCGACGCGGGCCTCGCCCTCGAAGCGGCCGTCCGCCACCAGCTCCGCCACCGTCTCCGACTCCGCGACCAGGGTGAGGAACATCGCCTTCTGCGAGGGGAACTCGGGCCTGCGGGCCAGGAAGTGGTCCTGGTGGGTGACGAAGCCCACGCTGTAGACGTCGCCGCTGAGCGGGATGACCCAGTACCAGCCGTTGAGGGCGGAGATCACGTTGATGCCGCCCCGTGGGGTGCGGGGGAGTAGGGCGCCGCCCCGGTAGTAGCCCCAGATGGCGACGTTGCGGAAGACGTCGTGCGGGCGCCGGTCGCGGAAGTGCTGGGACGAGAGCACCCCGGCACGCCCCGAGGCGTCCACCACGAAGTCGGCGGGAGACTCCCGCGGACGTCCGTCGTGCGTCCACTCCACGCCCATGGCGCGGTCGCCGTCGAAGAGGACCTTCCTCACCTGGGCGCCCTGGACCACCTCTACGCCCTGGTCGGCGGCGTGTTTGAGCAGGACGTCGTCGAAGTCGGCGCGGTCCACCTGCCAGGACCGCACCTGGTCGCCGAAGAGGTCGGGCCAGTTGATCGTCCAGTCGCGCTCCGCGCCCCAGCGGAGCAGCAGGCCCTCCTTGACCTGGTAGCCGCGGGACTCGATCTTCTCCCGGGCGCCGACGAGGTCGATGATGGCCCGGCAGGAAGAGGAGATCGACTCGCCGATGTGATATCGGGGGAAGAAATCCCGTTCCAGCAGGCGTACCCGGGCACCGGCCCGGGCCAGCAGCGCCGAGGAGATCGCTCCCGCCGGGCCACCGCCTATCACCACCACGTCAGGCGCCATGAAATGCCCCTCCCTTGCGAGAATTGCTCACTCCAGAATCATCGCAAGGGTGGGGGAATCTTGTTAATACGTATTTGTGCTCATCGTGATACGCATTTATCGACTAATTCAGGTCGGTGAGGTTCCCGTCGGTGAGGCCGAAGACCGCGCCCAGGGGATCGGCGAACAGTCCCGATTCCAGCGGGCGGGCCCCGGCGGCCAGGGCCGCCGCGGCGCCTCGGGTGTCCTCCGTGCTCCCGGCGTTTCCGATGCCCTCGGCGGCGTGGGGGACGCCGAAGAACGGCACCCAGCCGGTCCTGGACGATGGGCGGATCACGAGGGGCACGTCGCCGTACAGGCCCCGGTAGAACTCCTCCGCCGCGTCCGGGCGGGCGGTGTGCAGCTCGCAGGCGCACAGCGCGCCGGGCTCGTCGGCCAGGACCACGCCCTCGTCCCTGCCGCCCTCCCAGAAGCCGACCGCCGCGCCCGACGGGTCGACGGCCAGGCAGAGGCGGCCGTCCTCGCCCGCGGGCACCGGGCCCATCACGACCCGTCCGCCCAGGTCAACGACCTCCGCCCGGGTGTGGTCGAGGTCCTTGGAGGCCAGGTAGACGTTCCACGACGAGCCGGGCGCCATGACCGTCGGGCTGGGCCCGAGGCCGCCGATGATCTCCCCTCGCAGCGTGATGAGGTGGTAGCCGCGGTCGTTCTCCCTGGTGAACTCCCAGCCGAACAGGCCGCCGTAGAACTGTTTCGCTCCGGTCAGGTCGACGGTGACGTGGTCAACCCAGCAAGGTGTTCCCGGGCCGTACGAGGTCCGCCGGGGCATGGTGTCTCCTGGATCATGTCGTCGATGAGTGCCGCGGCCTCCTCGGCGCCCCCGAACTCCGGCATGAGCAGCCGGTAGCGGGGCGCGTCGGCCAGGTCCGAGGTGTTCGGCGGCCAGACGTGCGGCTGGAAGGCCCACGGTTCCAGCCTGCAGCGGTCGCCGTCCCCCTGGCAGAGCCTGACCAGCGTGGGCGGGGCGAGCCTGGCGGTGACGGGGACGATCGGGCCCAGCACTTCCGGGCGGACCAGGACGGACTCCCCGGCCAGCGTCGGCTGGGCCCGCCGCCAGGCGCCGGGGGCGGTCTCCGGGCCGATCAGGCCGCCGGTCCTGGCCGACTCCAGGGCGCTGCCGCGCAGGTCCAGCGGGGCGTGGAAGGGGAGGGTGTGGCCGGTGGACCGGTCGACCACGAGGAGCTGTCCCGACACCGGCCGCCAGGACCGGCCGGCCAGCGCGGCCGCCACACCGGCGCTGGGTGAGCAGGAGCTGCCGATCAGCGCGACCGTCGCGTCGTCCTTGGCCATGACGACGGCGCGCATCACCAGGAAGAGATGGTCGAGCACGGCGAACGGGGGGAGAGGGGGTGGCATGGTGCTCCATCCGCGGAACACGCGACGCTGCAGCAGCATCCCGTCGGGACGGTGGACCAGCAGCTCCCCGGCCGGCGACTTGCCGGTGAGAAGCTTCACGACCAGCTGTGGTTCGCCGCTCTCCACGAGGTGAGGGCCGAACAGGAACGCCAGGTCGCCGGAGCTGAGCTCGGTGAGCACCATGATGGTCATGCCGAAGAAACTCAACAGCAGGGGCAACTAACCCCCCTTACGGGTGTCCAACTGTAAACGCTTGTACAATAGCCTCAAACCCGATCTACTCTCTCAGATAATGTCAGTCCCGCAAATACTGCTTTTGCTGACATTTCCGGCTGCTCTAGCAGGGGAAGGTGCCCCGAGTTAGGGATTGTCCGAATATGGCATCCGGGCACCGTCTGCCGCAGCGTCTCCGCGTTGGTCACGAACGTGGGCATGTCCGAGTCACCGATGATCACCATGGTGCTCGCCCTGATCCGGGTCAGGTCCTCCGGCGGGTGCCGGTGCGCGCTGAGGGCGGCCATCGCCCCCGTGTCCAGCTCGGCCCAGGAGTGCCCGCCGATCACCGCGCGCAGCCGGGCCCGCAGCTCGGGGTGCGCCTCGGTGCCGCGGAAGATGTCCGGTGGGGAGCTCATCCACAGCTCGGCCATCTGCTCGCGCCCGCCGCCCGCCCTGCGCACCATCATGAGCTCCATGTAGCGCCGCCGGGCCGCCGGGTCGGGCGGCGCGCCGCCGAGGGTCGGCGCCGCGAGCACCAGGTTCCGTACGACCTCGGGCGCCTCCAGGGCCATCTGCAGCGCGACGCTGGAACCGAAGGAGAGTCCCACGACCCGGTCCGCCCGCTCGGCCTCGGCGATTTCGGCCAGCCGTAACGCGAGCGTCGGCAGGGTCGTACCGGGGCGCAGCGGTTCGGAGCCGCCGTGGCCGGGAAGATCCACGCCGATGTGCCGCCAGCCCGGCAGCAGCTGCCACAGCGGCCTCCACAGCGTGAGGTCCATGGTGTAACCGTGCACCCACAGCACCGCCGGGCCCGTCCCCGACCTGACGATTCGCAACCCGTTCACGCGGACTCCCCAAGGGCCACCGGCTCTCCTAGTGCGGGCTTCCCGAGCGCGGGTTTCCCGAGGGCCGGTTTCCCGAGGGCCGGTTCCCCGGAGGCGGGTTCCCCGAGGGACGGTGACCCGCCGACCGGTGACCCGAGAGATGGTGACCTGACGGGCGGTGACCCGCCGACCAGTGACCCGACAGACGGTGACCCGAAGGACGGTGACCCGCCGACCAGTGACCCGACAGACGGTGACCCGAGGGACGGTGACCTGACGGGCGGTGACCCGGTAGGCGGTGCCCCGTTGGCCGGTGACTCGACGGCCGGTGACTCGCTGGCCGGTGATCCGAAGGTCGCGCAGAACTCCCGGTAGGCCAGCACCGCCACGTCCCTGCCGTCGAAGCGGGGGACCGCCCGCGGGTTCAGCCGCTCCCAGATCGCCGCGTCCTCCGCGAGCGCGCGCTCGCTGCCGTGGATGAGCAGCGGCAGTTCCCCCCGCTGCTCCGGGCGGACCCCGATCGCCACCCGCGCCACGCACCCGCCCCCCTCGTACGGCACGGCGGCGGTGACGATGACCTGCTCCCAGCCCGGCGGCCCGAACCGGGTGACGACCACGCCGGGACTGTAGGCGCGGGCCAGGAAGCGCGCCCGGGTGACCTGCGGCCCGGAGGTGTTCCCCGGCTTCGCCCCCATGACGAACTCGCCCTCGATGACGAGCTCACCCTCGTCCCCGTCCCGATGCGCCATCCCGCGCAGCCTCGGCACCTTGTGCACCTCGGTGAAGTGGTCGATGTCGAAGGCGTTCTCCACGATCAGCGCCGGGTCGGCGGCCACCGGCCTGACCACGGCCGCCGTGAGCGGGTGGGTCGTCTCCAGCTCCTTGAGCGCCCTCGTGAGCCCCCGGTCGTCGTCCGTGCGGCCGGCGCCGTCCGAGAGCCGGACGAACACCGCCTCACCGGAGACGATCACGTGGTGCTCGCGCACCGACAGCCGCCCGGTGGACTCGCCCAGCGCGATCCGGCGGCCGTGGAACGGGCAGACCAGGCAGCCGCCCGAGAGCCGTCCCCCGTAGCCGAGATGCGCGCCTCGGTGCGGGCAGTCGGCGTCGAAGACGCGGATCCCCGTCCCGTCCCGTACGGCCACCAGCCGCCGGGTCCCGATCTCCAGGGGGGTCACCTCGGCCTCCAGCTCCGAGGTGAAGGCCGGGAGGTACCACCCCGAATGCGGTCGTTCCGAATAGGACGTCATCAGCCCATCGCCTCCAGGAGCCGGTCGGCGGCGATCGCCCCGCTGGCGATCGCCCCCTGAACCCACGGCGGTCGCGTTCCCGAGACCGTGGCCTCGCCCGCGAAGAACAGCGTGTCCGCGACCGGTTCGGCCCAGACGGCGGGGGCCCGCTCGGCGCCGAGCAGCGGCGCGGTGAACGCGCCCCGGCTCCACGGGTCGGCCCCCCAGTCGGCGACCTCCGTGTCCACCACCCGGGCCCGCGCGCTCCAGGGCAGGGCCACCGCGAGCAGCGCCGACAGGCCGGGACCGGTCGCGGCGCGCAGGCAGGCCGCCGCCGCGTCCCTGGCCACGATCAGCGCCTCGGGACGCCCCTCGCGGCAGCTCACGAAGCCACCGGCCCCGTCCGCGTCGAACACCGACGCCGTCTCCGGCGCGGGGACGGACAGGGTCGCGACGACGCAGCAGCCGTCCCCACCGGAGAGGGCACGCGCGGCCTCGGCCTTGTGATCGGGCAGATCCTTGACGGTGAGCGTGCCGTGGGCCACGACGGAGGGCGGCACCGTCACCACCACCCGTTCGGCCTCCACGGTCCCGGCCGGCGTCTGCGCGCCGACCCGTCCCGGCGACCAGCCGAGCACGTGGACGGGGCAGCCGGTGCGCACGTCGAGCCCCTCGGCCAGCCGTCGCGGCAGCAGGTCGAACCCGCCGGACACCACGAACTCCCCCCGCCCGGCGGTGTCGCCCCGCTGGGACTCGGCCACCCCCCGGGCGCTGAGCCGGCCGGGATCGGCGGCCCAGATCTGGCGGAACCACTCGCTCGCCACCGGGTACGGCCCGCCCCTGGCCCCGAGCCAGTCGTTCACCGACTCACCGGCCCCGGCGCCCTCGGCGTTCAGCCTGGCCTCCAGCGCCCACGGCGGATTCGGCGTGCGGGCCAGCGCCCCCATAGGACGGCCCACCCGCCCGCTGACCACCCTGGCCGCGGTCGGCCGCGGCGCCGTCTCTGTCCCCACGATCCCGTGGACGGGGTTACGGTCGCCGTGGACGACCTGCGCGCCCAGCTCCAGGGAGGGCCCGCCGTCCGCGGGCCGGAACGTCCGTATCCGGCCGCCCACCCGCGCCCTGGCCTCGACCACCACGGTACGCACCCCGGCCTCCGCCAGGCGGGCGGCGCAGGTCAGCCCACTGACCCCCGCCCCGATCACCAGGACCTCAGTACGCATCCCCGCCTCCCACGTCCGCGGGGAGAGCAGCGGAGTCCGCCGGAAGGGCGCCCGGGGTCGCCCCAAGGACACCCGAACCCGCCGGGACGGCACCGAGGTCCGCCGGAAGGGCGCCCGGGTCGGCGGAGAGATCGACAGTGTCCGCCGGAAGGGCGCACAGGTTCACAGGAAGGGCGCGCAGCCGCCGGGGGATCATGGTGGCGGCCCAGGCGGGGTTCGCGTCGGCCAGCGACGCGGCCGGGAACCGCCCGGCCAGCCGGGACAGCAGCACCGCCCCGGTCTGCCGGACGAGCTGCGCCGCCAGGCAGAAGTGCGGCCCCCCGCCGAAGGCCAGGTGCGGGTTGGGTGTCCGGTCGAGCACCAGCTCCCCGGGCCGGTCGAAGACGGCCGGGTCCCGGTTCGCGGCGGCGACGACCGCCAGCACCCGGGCCCCCTGGGGCACCTCCCCGCCGGGCAGTGTCACGTTCCCGGCCGCGACCCTCGCGGTGAACGGGATCGGCGCCTCCAGCCGCAGCAACTCGTCCATCGCCGTACGCGCCAGTTCCTCCCCGCCCTCGCGCAGCGCGGCGAGCGCCTCCGGCCGGGGCAGCAGCCAGTACAGCGCGTTGCCGATCGCCTCGGCGAGCGGCTGCCACCCGCCCACCACGGCGAGCCCGAGCACCCCGAGCATCTCCGGCCGGGTGAGCCGGTCGTCGGCGGCGAGCCGGGCCAGCGGGCTGGGCGCGGCGACCATGCAGTGCCCGTCCAGGAACCGGCTCAGCTCCGCCATGGCCGACCTGCCCAGCGCCGCCACCTGCGGCCCGGCCAGCGGGTCCAGGTTGATCGAGGCCGCCTGGGCGAGCTGCGCGAAGACCTTCCTGTCACGTTCCGCCAGCCCGAACAGCCGCAGGAAGACCGAGGTGGCGAGCGGGCTCCCGATCTCCCTGACCGCGTCGACCACGGTCTCGCCCGCGAGCCGTTCGAGAAGGTCGTCCACGTCGGCGGCGATCCCCCCGGCCACCGACGCGATCGCCGCAGGTCCGAGCAGCAGCAGTCCCGGCGCGCGCAGCCGCGTGTGGTCGGGCGGGTCGGTGGTGAGCATCGACGGCGGCAGCTCCTCGCCGCGCGCCCGCCCCTGCTGCCCGGCGCTCGCGGAGAACCCCCGGTCACGCAGTACGGCTGCGCAGTCGGCGTGCCCGGTCACCAGCCACAGCCGCGACATCGCGTCGTAGTGGACGGGGGCGCGGGAGCGCAGCCAGTCGTAGGCCGGATAGGGATCGGCCCGTCCCGCGGGGGAGAAGGGGTGGGACAGGTGGTCGGGGAGCCGGATCTGAGTGCCTGCCGTCACGCGTCAGTTTCCCTTGCTGTCGCTCGCCCGATCAGCCGCTTCCCGATCTCCCGATCAGCGGTCCGTCTGATCAAGCCTTGGTTCGATCAAGCGTTGGTTCAGTCAAGCGTCGGTTCGATCGACGGCCCTGTCTCTGTCGACGTCTCTGTCGACGTCTCTGTCGACGTCTCTGTCGACGTCTCTGTCGACGTCTCTGTCGACGTCTCTGTCGACGTTTCTATCGACGTCTCTGTCGACGTTTCTATCGATGTCTCTGTCGACGGCCTGCCCGATCAGGTGCTCGGGCCGATCACCGCACGCGCGCGCTGCGCCAGCCGAACGTCAGCGCGGTGAGCAGCAGCCCGCCCACCGCCCACAGCCCGAGGACGAGCGCGACGCGGCCGAGCTCCCAGCCGCCCGCCGGTTCCACGACGGTGAAGCTGTCCGGCAGGAAGACCGCGCGGAACCCCTGCGCCATCCACTTCACCGGGAACAGCGCGGCCGTGGTCTGCATCCACGCGGGAAGCTGGTGGAAGGGGTAGAAGACTCCGGAGATGAACTGCAACACCATGAACACAGGCGTCACGATCGCCGCGGCGGAACGGCTGTTCGGGATCGCCGCGCTGTAGGCGATCCCGGTCAGCGCGCACGTTACGGTGCCCAGCGTCAGCACCCAGGCGAGGGTGAACCAGCGCTGCGCGGTGCCGGGCAGGGGCAGCCCGAACGCGGTCACCGCGATGCCCAGCAGCAGCGCCATCTCCACCACGGTGGTCACCACGACCTTCACCAGCTTGCCGATGAAGTAGGCGGCCTTGGGCATCGGCGTCATCGCGAGCCTGCTGATGAGACCGGTGTCCCGCTCGATCGCGATGTTGATGGCGAGCCCGGAGAAGGCGGTGCTCATCACGCCGGCGGCCACGATGCCCGCCATGAAGACCTGTTTGAAGTCGGTCTCGGTGCCCTGCACCTTCCCGGTGAAGATCGCGCCGAACACCACCAGCAGGATCACCGGGAAGAACAGGGTGAAGACCAGCGACTGCCTGTTGCGGAAGAACGACTTCAGCTCGACCGACGACCGGGCGGCACTCGCCCGCCACAGATCGGCCGGCAACCCGCGGCCGGGCGCGGAGACGGATTCCATGACGCTCACCTGTTCCCCTCCGGCTGTTCCCGGTGCCGGTCGATGAGGTTGAGATAGATCTCTTCCAGGGTGAGCCGGTGCACGGTCAGGTCGGGCAGCTCGGTCCCGGCCCAGGCCCCCAGCAGGCTCACCAGCTGAGTGGGCTCCGAGGTCAGCACGGTGACCGGGTCACCCGCGCCCGCCGGCCCCGGTTCGAGCACCGCCCCCCTGGGCAGGTCGGGAAGGTCCCGGCCCGCCAGTGACTCGGAACGCCGGAACGACACGGTGGCCGGGGTCGTCTCCCGCCCGCCCAGCTCGCCCGGCGGCCCGCAGGCCACCAGCCGCCCGCCCGCGATCACACCCACCCGCGTGGCGAGCGTCTCGGCCTCGTCCAAATAGTGGGTCGTCAGCACCGTGGTGCGGCCGCGCCCGGAGAAGAACCGCACCAGCTCCCACGCCTCGCGGCGGGCGACCGGGTCGAGCCCGGTGGTGGGCTCGTCGAGGAAGATCAGTTCGGGGTCGCCGACCACGCCGACCGCCACGTCCAGGCGGCGCTGCTGGCCCCCGGAGAGTTCCGTGGTCCTCTTCTTCTCGTACGGTCCCAGGCCGACCATGTCGAGCACCTGCGTGGGCGGCAGCGGCCTGGGGTACATGGCGGCGAACTGTCTCACCACCTCACCCACGGTGAGATCGGGGTAGGCGCCGGTGGACTGGCTGACCACCCCGATACGCGCCCGCCATTCCCGCGGGTCCCTGGCCGGATCCTGGCCGAGGACCTGTACGTCTCCACCGCTCCGCCGCCGTACTCCCGTCAGTATTTCGACGGTCGTGGTCTTCCCCGCGCCGTTCGGCCCGAGGAGAGCGAACACCTCGCCCGGGTGCACCCGCAGGCTCAGATCGGTGAGCACCGTGTGCTCTCCGTAACGCTTGCTCAGACCGGTGACGGCGACCGGATCGTTTTCCGCGGCGGCGGAAGCCATCGACTTAATCCTCCGATGGAGACGGGAACGGGATTTTGTGAATCACGGCGGAAATCACGGCGAGAATGGCGCCGGAAATCAGGTGCAGCAGCAGCAGGGGCAGCAGCAGTAGTAGCAGGCGGCCATGTCGGCGCCGGCCGCGATGTCGGAAAGGTCGCCCTCGCTGAGCTCGGTGGCGTCGACCACCGGCGTCTCAGGGATGTGGAACTCGAACTGCCCGGTGGCCAGGCCCACCTCCCACAGACCGACCTGGACGTCCAGGTTGCCCTCCTCGTGCCCCTCGGGGATGTGCCGGACGATGACGATCTCGGCGTCCTCCGGGACGACCAGCCCGGACTCGGCCAGCGCGGCACGCGGGTTCGCGGTCAGCCGGGCCGCGTACTCCTCGTCCGACCAGGCGGTGATGAGCGTGCGGGTGTAGGCGTTGATGAATTCCGCGCGCTCCTGCGGCTCGAGTGCCATGCGATTCTCCCTCTCGGGTGTTTGCCGCCGCTTTCTGCGTCGGCAACTGAAATGGACTCTCGCATGCCGGGCGGCGCATACCAAGACTTAATTTATTCGCCATTCATGTAAGTATTGATACCTTCTTCGACGCGGTGTTACATTAGCAGCATCCCACAGTACGGATGGAATCATCAATAATACTCAATACGTATATCCGGCACCCGTGAATACGTAATGGAGATACTTAGGCACGTTGAACGGAGGTGTCGGTGACCACTACCGGCACGCGGTTTCCCCCCGGCCCGTCCGGCCCGGTGGACATGGGGGACATGCGTAGCGATCCGCTGGGGTTCGTGACCGGCCTGGCCCGCCGCTACGGCGACGTCACCGGCCACCACGCGAACGGCGAGACCGTCTTCATGGCGCACCGCCCGGACCTCGCCCGGCACATCCTCAAGGACAACGTCGGCAACTACACGAAGGAGAACACGCCGGACGACCACATGCTGCGCCCGCTGCTCGGGAACGGCCTGCTCACCAGCACCGGCGCGGAGTGGTCACGTCAGCGCAGGCTGTGCGCCCCGGCCTTCCGCCGCAGCGAGGTCGCCTCCTTCGACGAGATCATCACCGACGAGACCGCCGCCCTGCTGGCCCGCTGGCGCGGCCCCGCGGAGACCGGCGCCCCCCAGCCGATCGACCACCACCTCACCTCGCTCACCCTGTCGATCCTGACCCGCGCGGTGCTCGACGTGGACCTCGGCGCGGCGGGCGACGGGTTCGGCCGGGCGGTGGACGACGTCAACCGCTTCATCGGCCACTACGTACCCGACCCCGATCCCGACCCGGCCGACACGGTCCGCAGGCGACAGGGCTACGTACGCGCCCGCGCCCTCCTCGACATGATCACGCGTACGGTCATCGCCTCCCGCCGCGCCTCCCCGCGGACCACCGGCACCCTGCTCGACACGATGCTCGGCTCCCTCACGGACACCGACCTCCGCGACCAGGTCCTCACCCTGATCATGGCCGGGCACGAGACCACCGCCAAGTCCCTGACCTGGACCCTCTACCTCCTGGACCGCCACCCGGAGGAGGCCGGGCGGATCCGCGACGAGGTCGACCGCGTCCTGGGCACCCGCCGTCCCACCGCCGAGGACCTGCCCGACCTGCCGCTGTGCCGCCGGGCCGTACAGGAGGCGATGCGCCTGTACCCCCCGGTCTGGCTGATCTCCCGCCGCGCGACCGGGCCCGACGAGCTCGACGGCCACCCGGTACCGCCCGGCACGCTCGTCTGCGTCAGCCAGTGGGTCCTGCACCGCGACCCCCGCTACTGGGACCGCCCCGATGCGTACGTACCCGACCGTTTCGACGGCGCCGACCTCCCGAGCCACCTGTACCTGCCGTTCGGCGGCGGCGAGCGTATCTGCATCGGCCAGCACCTCGCCCTGATCGAGGCGACGCTGGTCCTGGCGATGCTCTCCCAGTCGGTACGGCTCACGCTGGAACCCGGCTTCCCGGTGGAGCCGGAGGCCCTGGTGACACTACGGCCGAAGCACGGCATGCGCATGACCGTGAGCCCCCGATGACCGCCACCCGCGGCACGTCACGCGTATGACCGTGAGCCCCCGATGACCACCGCCCGCGGCACGTCACGCGTATGACCGTGAGCCCCCGATGACCGCCACCCGCGGCACGTCACGTGTATGACCACCCTGGGAAGTACGGCACGCACATGGTCGTGAACCCCCGATGACCACCGATGAACCCCGATGGCCCTCGATGATCCCCGCCCGCAGCACGTCACGCACACGATCGTGAGCCTCCGATGACGACCACCCCCACCTCCCCGCACTCCACGGCGACCGTCACCGACCACGACGACCCCGCGCGGTGGGCTTCCCCCTCGCGAAACCCCGTCCCCCCGGCCTCCCCGGCGCCGAACGCCGGTTCGTACAACCCCGCCGCCACCACGGCGGGCGGGATGGCGGGCGAGCTGGCGCGGCTGGAGGCCCAGGCGGCGCTCTCGTTCGACGAGGAACTGAGCCTGCTGCGCGAGCTGGGCCTGACCGCGCCGGACGGCCCGCTGGTCGAGGTCGGCGCGGGGTCGGGCGCGATCACCAGGCGGTTGCGCCGGGCCATGCCCGACCTGTCGCTCGTCGCCGTGGACATCGACCCGGACCTGCTCGCCCACGCCGAGGGCACCGGTGCCGAGCTGATCGTCGCCGACGCCGCCGACCTGCCGCTGGAAACGGCGAGCGCGGGATACGTACTCCTCAGGTACGTCCTTCAGCATCTCCCCGACCCCGCACCGGCCCTCGCCGAGGCCCGCAGGATCCTCCGCCCCGGTGGCCGCGTCCTGGTCACCGAGGTGGACGCCTCCTGCTGGGGCCTGGCCGAGCCGGCCTACCCGGAACTGGCCGGGATCCACGCCAAGCTGGCGGCGACCCAGCAAGCCGCCGGCGGCGACCGCACGATCGGCCGCCGCCTCACCCGCCTGTTACGTGACACCGGCTTCACGGAGGTCGCCCTTCGCCCGTTCGCCACGACCAACGACACCCGACCCACGGATGACTTCGCCCCCCACCTCGGCCCGGGACGGCTGCAGCCGCTCCTCGCGGCCGGTGTGCTGTCGCTCCGCGAGTTCGCCCTCGCAGCCGACCGCTGGAACCGGTTCCGCGCAGACCCCAACGCCTGGGTGATGCTCCTCGGGTTCACCGCAGCCGGTACCGCCCCCGACGCGCCGCCCGGCGGCCGTCACACCACCGAAGGAATCCAGTGAGCACCAACGTCAAGATCTTCATCACGATCTTCTGCTACATCAGCGGCGTGATGGGCATCGTCACCGCCGTCCTCCAGGCGAGCAGCACCCCCGCCAACACCCCCGGAGCGATAGGCGCGGGGGTGATCGGCGGCATCTTCCTGGTGGCCGGCGTCGCCCTGAGCCGCAAACCCCGTTACTAGAGCCGTCTCCTCCCCGACGGGACGGTCAGCCGATCGGACCTGTCCGTCCGGCCGGTGACCACCGACGCGACACGGGACCGGATCGAGCCGCCGCCACCGGCCGATCCGGCCCCTTGAGGCCGTCGCGCGGAAGGCCGGTGAGCCCGGACCGTACACGAACGCCTGGCCGGGTGGACCGCGTACGGACACCTGGAAACGGGTCCTCGCCGTCACCCTGACCATGGCGGACGCCCGTCAGAGGCGGGCTGGACGGTGGCGGTAGTCGCGGTGATGGTGGTGCGGAAGCGTGCCCGGTAGGTGGTCGGGGCGATGCCCAGGGTGTGCTGGAAGACGCGGCGCATGGTCTCCGCGGACCCGAAACCGGACTCCTCGGCCACCTTCTCCACGGGGTCGTTCCCCGCTTCGAGGAGGGTCCGGGCGGCCTCCAGCCGTACCGATTCGAGGTAGTGCCCCAGGGTCGTCCCCGTCTCGCGGCGGAAGAGCCTGCTGAGGTGGCGGGCGCTGACACCGGCGTCACGGGCCAGGGACTCCAGACTGTGCGGAGCGGCCGGGTCGGCCACGACCCCGTCCATCACGGGCCGCAGCACCGGGTGCGCCGTCTCGCACGGGGCCAGGCGGGCGCTGAACTGGGACTGCCCTCCGGGGCGGGCCATGAAGACGACCAGCTCGCGGGCGACGTCGCGCGCGAGACCGGCCCCGTGGTCGGCCTCGACCAGCGACAGCGCCAGGTCGATCCCCGCGGTGACACCGGCGGAGGTGACGACGTGGCCGTCCCTGACGAACACCGGGTCCGGCTCGACCCTCACCCGGGGATAGGCCGCCGCCAGCTGCGCGGCGAGCCGCCAGTGGGTGGCGGCGCGCCGCCCGTCGAGCACGCCCGTCTGCGCCAGCACGAAGGCCCCGGCACACACCGAGGTGACCCGCGCCGAGCGACGGGCGAGCTCCGTGACCAAGGTGAGCAGGTCCTCGTCGGCCACGGCCCGCCGCCAGTCGTGGCGGCCGGGGACGACGACCGTGCCCAGCCGCGCGGGCAGGCCCTCCAGTGCCCCGTCCACCCCGATACGCACCCCGGAGGAGGTACGTACGTCCGCGCCGGACGGGGAGACGACCCGTACCGCGTAACGGGCGCCGAAGCCGTTGGCCGTGGTGAGGACCTCGGCGGGACCGGTGACGTCCAGGAGTTGCACGCCGTCGAAGGCCACCACCGCGACCACGTGCTCCGCCCGCCTGCCCGACGTCACTCGGGCCACGGCGAGTCCAGGATCGTACGTACGAAGTCACCGCGCACGAACCCGGGAACGTAGTGGGCGAGCACGTCGGCCTTCACGTTGCCGAACGTGGTCTCCGGCTTGTCCCGGATCCCCTCGGTGAAGGCGCCGAGGATGCGCCGCTTGAAGCCGGGGCGCGGGTGCAGGGCCACGACCGCCGCCCGGTCGGCCTCGCCGATGTCGTCGTAGCCGATGCCCAGCACGTCGTACTCCACCCCCGCCGTCACCAGCGCCACCTCCGGCTCCATGAACTCGGGGACGCCCGGGGTGGTGTGCAGGGCGATCGCGGTCCACACCCGGCGGACGCCGTCCTCGGGCACCTGATGCTCCCGCAGGAAACGGCGGGCCTCGTCGGCGCTGTCGACCTCGAAACGCCGCCCGCTGCCGTGGAAGGGCTCGCCCAGGCCCAGGTCGTGGAACATGGCCGCGACGTAGAGCAGCTCGGGGTCGAAGTCCAGACCCCGGTCACGTCCCCGCAGGGCGCCGAAGAAGTACACCCGGCGCGAGTGGTCGTAGATCAGCTCGCTCGTGCTGTCGCGTACCAGCGCGGTCGCCTCCCTCGCCAGCGTCGAGTCCGGCACCCGTATCCCGGCCGGTGCTGAGAAGTCCCCGTTCATCGCCATCACCCCTGCTCACGACGCCCCCGGCCCCTCCGGCGGCACCTCCAATCTACGAACCGCCCAATCGCGACGCCATGACCGTGGGGCCCAGTAGCCCACAGATACGGACATCATCCGGAATCCACGGCGGGGAAAAGAGGTCCAGGCCCGGGAAGCCGAGAAGGGACAGCAAGCCCTCCTACGCGGCCATCGCGATCTCGTGGCTTCGCAGTCTCGCGATCTCGCGGCCTCGCGGCCTTGTGGCTTCGCGGTCACCTCAGGCCCGGCGAGCCGATCTCGGAGCCGTCATCCGTGACGATCTCGCACGCGGGCAATGAGGCGGCCTGTCCCGACAACGAGGTCAGTGCGAATGAGCCTCTTCGAGAGACGATCCCGCCAAGCGTGCCGTGACCACGCCGGCGAAGTTGGAGCACCCGAAGATGTCCTCGTGCGGGCAGGCCAGGCCGTGGGCGATGGCGGTGCGTGCCGCCTGGGCCCGGGCGATCCGCCGGTCCAGCTCGGCGAGCTTGCGCCGGCACAGCTCCCGCCAGCCGTCGCCGTCCGGCGACCGGGACGCGACGAACGCCTTGACCTCTCGCAGCGTGAAACCGACATCTCGCAGCAGCAGCACCACCCCGACCAGCTCGACCGCCGACGGCGGGTAACGCCGCTGGCCCGAGACCCGGGTCGGCGCCGGGAGCAGGCCCAGCTCCTCCCAGTAGCGCAGAGCGGAGGTGGCGACACCGGTGCGGCTCGCCAGTTCGCCGATCGTCAGCTGCTCGTCCATTTGACTTCAAGCGTACTTGAAGCCGTTGACTGCCGATCATGCGAACAGCGAGTACGTCCCTCAGGCAACGCGCGCTCAGAGAACTGGTGAGCCAGGCGCACCACCCCCGGGGCATCGTCGGGCGGGTGGTCGGCTGGATCTTCGCTCACCGCCACTCCAACCGGCGGCGCAACATCTGGGCAGTGTCGTTGCTGGACGTACGGCCCACCGACCGGGTGCTGGAGATCGGCTTCGGTCCCGGCATCGCCATCGCCGAGCTCGCCGCCCGTGCCACCCGGGGCCACGTTTTCGGCGTCGACCACTCCCTGGCCATGGTCCGCCAAGCGACCCGTCGCAACGCCGCCGCCGTCCGCGCCCGCCGCGTGCGCCTCACGCACGCCTCCGTGGAGCGGCTCCCGAGCTTCGGCGAACCGCTCGACGCCGTCCTCGCCGTCAACTCCGCAGGATTCTGGCCCGACCCGGTGGAACGGCTTCGCGAACTGCGCCGCCTGCTCCGCCCCGTGGGACGCATCGCGCTCGTCAGCCAGCCCCGCTGCCCCGGCGCCACCCGCGACACCACGACCCGAGCCGCCCAAGAGCTCCAGGACATGCTCACCCAAGCCGGCTTCGTCCACCTCCGCGTCGAGACCCTCGACCTCGACCCACCCGCCGCCTGCGTGCTCGCCGACAATCCGACCGGCACGCCGTCATGACCGCCGCGCGGTGAGCGGGCGGCGTGCATCGGGTCGTCACCCATCCGATGCGCGCCGGACGGGTGAAGGGTGCGAGCCGACCGGACGAACACGACTCAGGCCGTGCGGGCCAGGGCGGTGGCCGTACCGTCTATCAGGGCTTGGAGGCCGTGTTCGAAGGCGTCCTCGCCGAAGGAGCCGCCGCTGTCGCGGAGCGCCGCGATCAGGGTGGCCTCCCTGCCCCCGTCGCCCCCGCCGCCCCCGTCGAGCAATCCGGCCAGCGCCGCGAGCCGGTCCGGAGGCGCGTCCGCGTCCTCCCGACGCTCTGTCTGCTCCTGGAGGACGCACCCGTTGACGTAGCGGGTGAGGGCGGTGATCGTACGCAACGCCAGGACCGGGGTGAAGCCCCGGCCGACCATCGCGGTCAGCTCCTCGTCGAACATCCTGATCGTCGCCGGGCTCAGGCTCGCGGCGTTGGCGACGAGGCGGGCGCCGTCGCGGTGGGCGAGCAGGGAGGCGCGGTACGCGCGGGCCCGGCGGGCGAGCCAGTCCTGCCAGGGCTCGCCGTCGCGGGGCGGTCCCATCCCGGCGGCCAGGACGATCGCGTCGGCCATCCCGTCGAGCAGCTCCTGCTTGTTGCGCAGGTGCCAGTACAGGGCGGGCGACTGGACCCCCAGCTCCGAGGCGAGCCTGCGCACCGTCAGCCCGTCCAGGCCGACCTCGTCGAGCAGCCGCAGCGCCGTGTCGATCATCATCTGCCGGGTCAGGCCGGCTCCCCGCTTGTTCTCGTTGTTCTCACCCATCGGTTGACACCTTAGCAGCGCTAAGGAAGCATGACGGCGACGCGCACTTAGCACTGCTAAGGAAAACTCGCGTGCCGGACACCCCAGGAGTGTCGGCCGCGGAGGGGAGAAGCATGTCCACCATGCGAGAACAGCGGCTCACGAGGGCGCTGCTGACCTGCGGTGCCGTCGCCGGGCCGCTGTTCGTCCTCGTGGTCGTGATCCAGGACTACGCGCGCGCGGACTTCGACCCCCGGCGGCAGCCGCTCAGCATGCTGAGCCTGGGCGACCTGGGGTGGATCCAGATCGCCAACTTCGTGATCACAGGCCTGCTGAACGTCGCGTTCGCGGCAGGGCTGTGGCGGGCGCTGCGTCCGGGCCGCGGCGGGACCTGGGGGCCGCTACTGATCGGCGCGTACGGCACCGGCCTGGTCGGGACCGGTGTCTTCCGCTTCGAACCGGCGTGGGGCTACCCGCCCGGCGCGCCGCAGGGCCTCCCCGACGACCCCGGCCTGGGCTACATCCTGCACGGCGCCGCTTTCGGCCTGGTGTTCGTCGCACTGGTCGCGGCGTGCTTCGTCTTCACCCGCTACTTCGCCGTACGGGGAGAGCGCGGATGGGCCCTCTACTGCGCGGCCACCGGCGTGGCGCTTCCCGCCCTCTACGTGCTGGCGGGACTGCTGTCGGACAGCGGCGAGGACTCCCGGCCGCTGAGCCTGCTCCTCCGAGCCATCGCCCTCCTGGGCTGGGGGTGGGCCGCGGCACTCGCGGTACGGATGCGCGCATCACACACGCAGACCAGGTCCGGCATCGGGTGAGAAGAAGGTCACGGTGGTGCGGACGTGGCGATCACCGGACCAGAAGACGTGTCGGCTCGCCGAGTACGGATGCCGCGGCGGAAAAGTCGGCCAGGCGGGCGGCCAGTGTCTCGACGGCGAGCCCGCGAGGTAGCACGGTGTTGAACTTGAGCCCGTTCAGCGCCCTGTCGTCCACCTGCGGGTGCCGGAGATGGAGGGGCACGAAGGTCGCCGTCCTGGCGCGCGATCACTGTGCAGTCGGGGTGGACGGTGTCGTAGGTCCCGGCCCGCACTTCGGCGAGTGCGTCGACAGCCCGGCGGGTGAGCCGTACCGGAGGCTCGGCGCCCAGGGCGACGTCCCGCATGGCACGGGCCGTCGCGAAGGACGTGCCACCGGACGCGGTGGACGTCCATCGGACCTCCCCTCCGGTTCCCTCCACGGGTTCGACGAAGCAGCGCCGCCGCTCCCAGTCGGTCCAGTCGCCCTTCCAGGTACGCCCCGCCAGGAGCAGCAGGCGCGGGCTCTGAACGCGTCGCTCGTTCGGTGTCGCTCCGGGCCCTCAGGCCCGCATCAGTTGCTCGATGAACTCCTGGGTCCGCGCGTCGACGGACCAGACGTGGGTGCCGGCCATCCCGCGGGTGAGCAGGACCTTGTAGGTGTTGCGGATCAACCGGTCCGCCTGCTCGTCGCTGGTCCCGCGAGTGAGAGCCGGGTCTTTGCTCGCCGCCCGGACGGTGACGAGCCTGCCGTCGCGGTAGACCAGGTCGGGGCCGATGATCACGCCGTTCCAGTCGTACTCGAAGCCCTGGGCGGTGTAGACGCAGCCGACCTGCTCGAAGCCGCCGTCCTGGGTCGCCCACAGCGCGCTCGCGGGCGCGTCGCCCACGGCGCGGTCGCCCTTGACGTTCCACGGACGGGACCAGTCGCCGATTCGCACATCGTGGACGAGTGTGTCGTCCTTTCGAGGATCGCTCCACGGCCAGCAGAATCCGGCCGTCATCCGGGCCGAGTAGTCCTTGTCCAGCTTCGATCGCAGCAGGGCCTCGAGCTCCTGCGGCGAACCGGCCGCCGAGACCGAGAAGTGGTCGTCGCCGAGCCACGGCACGGGGCCGCCGGCTCGCAGGCCGAGGAGGCGAAGCACCCACTCCTCGTACGCGCGGCTGCCGCCACAGCGGTACTGCTCGTCGAGGGAGACCTCGTGAACCCGGAACCCGCGCGCTTCCGCGTGACTCCTGATCTCGGCCACGGTGCCCATCTCGCCGGGTCGCACCACCTGGTGCTCGTCCAGCAGGAAGACGGGCACTCTGGCGGCGTCGATCAGCTCGTCGACCTGGCGCCGGTCGCTGCGCAGGTGGGCCGGGGTGTAGCGGTTCTGCGAGGTCTCCCGGATCCGGTGCGCCTCGTCACAGATGAGGACGTCGAGACCGTTGCGCTCGGCCTTCGTGAAGCTGTTGAAGTACTTGAAGAGGTTCTTCACCTTCGAGGAGCCCTTGCCCGGCACCCGGCGCAGCGTCTCGGTGAACGAGCGGGACCCCGTGGCGTGCATGACGTCGCGACCCTGTCGCGACAGCTCGCCCAGCAGGGACAGCGCGATGACGCTCTTGCCGCTTCCCGGGCCGCCGCTGACGATGACGACCTCCTTCGAGTCCGCCCCGCGCGCCCTGGCGACGGAGTTCAGCACAATCTCGTACGCCAGCCGCTGCTCGTCGAGCAGCACGAACTGCTCGCGGTCCCTGATCTCCGCGGCGGCGAGTTTGAGAAGCTGCTTGGAGGGACGGACGGCGCTGGTGAGCAACCGGTCGGCCGCGCCCGCGCCCGACTCGGGGGCGAACCGCTCGCGGAGGTAGTCGAGGAAGGCTCCGCGACGGCTCTTGGTGAACATACGGCCCTGCTCGCCCAGCACCTCCCCGTAGAGGTCCTCGACGTCGAGGTCGGCCGCGTTGTGCAGGTAGGCCACGCCTCTGAGCACGTCACTCCGCCCCTCCAGGGCCGCGACGAAGTCGGCGATGTACTCGCAGTAGTTCTCGACCTGGAGCACCGGGTGCAGCCGGGGGTCGCCGGACACGCCTCCGACGAGCACGAGTTTGGGATCGCCCTCGAACAGCTCGGCCTGGCTCCACTGCTTCAGCTCCACCACCACGTACGCGTCACCGCCCGTGCGGCGGTCGACCCCGGCGAGGACCACGTCGGCGCGCTTGCTGGTCAGCGGGAGCTGGTACTCGACCAGCATCTCGACGGCACCGAGCCCGGCGTCGACCAGGTCGCGGGCGAGGACGGGGAGGCTGCGGTCCCAGGACCTGCGCTCGGCGTCGGAGGGGTTGATGCGCGCGGTCCTTCGGAGGTGCTCGGCGATGACTTCGCTCAACCGTCGTTCGGGAACCGAACCGTCGGTCGCCAGCATGGCCAGACTTTCGGCGGAATGCCGAAATGCCGTCACGGACCTACCCCCAGGCAGCACGAGAGACTCGTGCGGTGTGGGGGCGTGTCCGCGCTCAGACGACGAGCGGAAGCCCGTCGGGCCGCATCACTACGCCAGGCACATTACAGCGATCATCCGACAAAATCAGGCGAGAGGCGGGGCCTTCCTGGCCGACCCCCGATAGGTCTCCGCGTCGTAACGCCGGTCGCTCTGGTCGAGCTTGGCGTGGGCGGCTTCGACGAGGTCGATCCCCAGTACGTCGGCGAGCCGGGTCAGATAGATCATGACGTCGGCCACCTCGGACCTGAGGCGCTCGGCGGCCTCGGGATCGTCCATGACGCTCGCGGCCTCCCCGGGCGTCAGCCACTGGAGCTCCGCGAGCAACTCGCCGACCTCGCCGGCCAGAGCCATGGCCAGGTTCTTCGGCGTGTGGAACCTCTCCCAGTCCCTGACCTCGGCGAACCGCCGAAGTTTTCCGGCCAGTTCCTCAAGCTCTGTCATGGAGGCACGTTACAGGCAGCGGCGATCAAAACCACCGGCAGCCCGCACGGGGGCGGTCACCTCGGCGAGCTCGCCGTACCAGGACTTCCGCGACTCCCGCCCGGACGTGTGGACGAGGAACACAGGGGTGAGGCGCGGCTGGATCGGTTGCCGACCTCCGGCCGGGCCGCGCGGCCGGGAGCGGGGTCAACGAGAACCCGGCGCGGCTCGTAGTGCGTCGAGTTCCTCGTTCATGGCGTCGAGGAAGGTGGCCACGGTGCGCAGCTCCTCGGGGCCGAAGCGCCGCAGGACGTTGTCCGTGCCGCGGCCGAGCGGGCGGAAGAAGACCGCGGCGAGTTCCTGTGCCGCGTCGAGGTAGTGCAGGTGGACCACGCGCCGGTCGTGCGCGTCGCGGACCCGGCGGATGTGCCCGGCCCGCTCCAGCCTGTCGAGGCACGCGGTGATGGCACCCGAGGTGAGGTTCAGCTCCTCCCGCAGCCGGCTCGGCGTGATCGGCGACGGAGCGTCGAAGATCTTCATCAGGGCCTGGACGTCGGTGGGGTGCAGCCCGTGCTCGTGGGCGAACTCGTGGGCGATGCGGTTGAACTCGGCGGTCATCCGGCGCAGCCGCACTGCGAAGGACAGCAGGTCGATGCCTTCCTCGCTGTCGCCGTCCATACGGCCATGCTACTTTAACTCAATCATTGAGATACTTAATGGTTGAGTTATATGTGGGAAAGGTGATCTCATGGCGCGGCAATCGATCCGCTGGCTTGTCCCGGCGATGCTGGTGCTGGTCTGGCTGGCCGTCGGGGGAGGGCTGGGGCCGTTCGCGGGCAAGCTCACCGAGGTGTCCACCAACGACCAGGCCGCGTTCCTGCCGCAGAGCGCGGAGTCGACCCGCGTCCTGGAGGTGCAGGAGCGGTTCCGCCAGGACGCGACGCAGCCGCTCATCGTGGTGTGGACCGCGGACGGCAGGGACGTCACGCCCGAGCAGGGCGACGCGGCGACCCGGGCGCTCGCCTCGCTGCGCGGGACGGAGGGCGTCGTCGGGACGCCCTCGCCTTCCATCCCGTCGGACGACGGCCAGGCGCTGCAGGGAGTGATCCAGCTCGGCCCCGACGTCGAGGGCTCGCTCGGGGAGACCCTCGACCGGATCGGCTCGGCGGTGGCGGTCGACGGCCTGCGGGCTCAGCTCGCGGGGCCGGCGGCCACCCGGGCCGACCTGTCCGACGCCTTCGCCGGGATCGACGGCCTGCTCCTCGGGGTGGCGCTGATCACCGTTCTGATCATCCTGCTGGCGGTGTACCGGAGCGTCCTGCTTCCGCTCGTCATCATCGGCGGCGCGGTATTCGCGCTCGGCCTGGCGTGCGCCGTGGTGTACTTCCTCGCCGACCGCGACATCGTCCGGGTCGACGGACAGGTGCAGGGCATCCTGTTCATCCTGGTCATCGGCGCGGCCACCGACTACGCGTTGCTGCTGACCGCCCGCTTCCGGGAGGAACTCGCCACGACCGGCGACCGCTTCACCGCGGGCCGCGTCGCGCTGCGGCGCTCGTTCGAGCCGATCGTCGCCAGTGCCGCCACGGTGGCCCTCGCCCTGCTCGCGCTGCTGCTCAGCGGCCTGACCAACAACCGCGCGCTCGGCCCGGTGGGCGCCATCGGCATCGCGTGTGCCGCTCTCAGCGCGCTCACCTTCCTGCCCGCCGCTCTCGTCCTGCTGGGCCGCGCCGCCCTGTGGCCCGCGAAGCCGCGCCCGGCGGACGTGTCCGGCGCCGAGGCGCGTGGGATCTGGGGCCGGGTGGCCACCCTGGTCGACCGCCGTCCGCGCCGCCTCTGGATCGCCACCGTCCTGCCCCTCGTCGCCCTCGCCCTCCTCGCGCCGCAGCTGAACGCCAGAGGGGTGCCGCTGGACGAGACCTTCGTGAACGACGCGCCGTCGGTGGCGGCGCAGGCGACGCTGAGCGAGCACTTCCCCGGCGGCTCGGGGCAGCCCGCGGTCATCGTCGTCCCCGCCGGGCGTGCCGAGGCCTTGGCGGAGACGGCCGGGGGCGTCGAGGGCGTGTCCGGCGCCGAGGTGGTGACCCGGAGCGGACGGCCGGGTGACGCCCCCAAGGTCGTCGACGGGCTCGCGCTGGTGGAGGCGACGCTGGACGACGCGCCGGACGGCGACGCCGCCCAGGACACGGTCAGGCGCCTGCGCGCCGCGCTCGCCCCCGAGAACGCCGGGAACGCCGGGAACACCGGGAACGCTGAGAACGCTGAGAACGGCGTCATGGTCGGCGGTTACAGCGCCCAGCGGTACGACACGACGGAGACCGCGAGGAACGACACGCTGCTCATCGTCCCGGTCGTCCTGGCGATCATCCTGCTCATCCTGATCGTCCTGCTGCGCTCGCTGACGACGCCCGTGCTCCTGGTGGTCACCGTGGCACTGAACTTCCTGGCCACCCTCGGTGTCTCCACGCTGGTCTTCACGCACGTGTTCGGCTTCACCGGCGTCGACGCGTCCGTTCCGCTGTACGGCTTCGTCTTCCTGGTCGCGCTGGGGGTGGACTACAACATCTTCCTCATGTCCAGGGTGCGCGAGGAGACCGCGCGCCACGGGGCACGGGAGGGGCTGCTGCGCGGGCTGGTCACCACCGGCGGGGTGATCACCTCGGCGGGCGTCGTGCTCGCCGCCACCTTCGCCGCGCTGGTGGTGATCCCCCTGGCCTTCCTCGCGCAGATCGCCTTCATCGTCGCCTTCGGCGTCCTGCTCGACACCCTGGTGGTGCGATCCCTGCTGGTCCCGGCGCTGGTACGGGACCTGGGCGGGCGGGCCTGGTGGCCCAGCCGTCTGGGCCGTGCCGAGGTGGGGCCGAAATCCCGGGAACTGACCGAGGTGCCGAGGTGACACCCGGCCCAGGGGAGAAGTCGAGGTGACGCGCCGGACCGGAGGGGAAGGTCGAGGTGGCACCTCTGGCCCAGAGGGGAAAGCCGAAGTGACACCCGGCCCGGACGGGAAACAGGTGACCTCCGGCGTGGGCGGCGGGAAATAGGGCGGAAGAAGGCGGTATGCCGGTGCTAGCCTTCCGGGGTCGGCCGCGGGACTCCGGCGCGACTTCCGGGACCCGCCTTTGAAGCGATGATTCGCAGCTCGTGCTCCCACTCCCCGGCCGACCTCGTACAAGCTCGTGCTCCCGTTCTTCGGCCGACCCCTGCGAGCCTGTGCCCTCGTTCCCCGGCCGGCCCCGTACGTCACCCCGGAGGCGGCGATCGACGCTCACATCGAGACCGTCGCGGACCTGATCGCCGCCGAGGACGTCCTGCTGTTCGTGAACGCGGCGATCACCTCCACCGGCCAGCGCGAGTTCCACTCCGGCGCGGGCGAGCAGAGCCTCTCGCTGGACTTCCTGCACAGCTACCTGCTGGGCAACTACCGCGACCTGTACGCGGCCACCCTCGCCCTGGACGTCAACGACCACAACGCCGTACTGATCGTGAGAAACCTGCTGGTCACGGCGGGGGAGGCGGATCCGGGGCAGCGCCGGGCCGAGGGGCGCCTGATCGCGCGGAGGCTCGCCCTGCTGCCACCGCCCCGGGTGTACCGGCTGTTCCGCGAGCTGCACCGGGCCAAGGTCAACAACCGGCGCACCAGGGCGATCATGCGGGACTGGCTGGCGGCCCGTCCCGACCTCGCGTTCGACGCGGTGAAGTACCGAGGCGCCGTCAAGGACGTCGTCCGCCACGCCCACCTGAGGCCCGGCGGGGAGCTGGGGCCGTTCCTGTTCACCCCGCACCGGCCGGCCGCCTACGCCACGCCGATCCTGGAGACCTGGCGGCGGGCCCACTACGAGCAGGCCGCGATCTACAGGCTGCCGTACACGGTCGCGGAGGGGTTCGCGGCGAAGCACCGCATCGCGCGCGCCACCTTCCTGGAGCGCATCGCGCCTCGGCTCACCCGGCTGGAGCGGCTGCGGTTGCAGGAGTCGGCGCGCGGCCTGGGGGCCGGCGCGGTGCGGGCCGACCTCACCACGATGCCGCTGACCCGGCTGGCGTCGTACGTGCTCGCCCTGTCGGTGGACGATCGCGTCCACCGCCGCGCCGAGCTGACGGAGGCGTTGCGCGCGGCCGCCCGCCGGATCGCGGGCGACCAGGCCGGGCGCTGGGGCACGGTGGCCGCCGTCCTCGACGACAGCTTCTCCGCGTACGGCTCCGGGCACAAGCGCCGCCGTCCGCTCGCCTGCCACTTCCTGCTGGAGGCGCTGGCCTCCGAGTACACGCCGCTGTGGCTGTCGGGCCGTACGGACGCGCTGCTTGTCCATCCGTACGGGGCGACACCGCTCGGCGAGCGTGTCCTCGACGCTCTCGAACGCGGACCCGAGCGCCTCGTCATCGTCTCCGACGGATGGGACAACTCACCGCCGGGGCTCGCGGGAGAGGTGCTGCGGATCTGGCGCACCCGGCTCGACCCGGACCACACCTGCGCCGTCGTGCACCTCAACCCGGTGTACGACGCCGCCGACTTCGACGTACGGCGGCTCGCGCCCACCGTCCCGACCGCCGGGATCCGCGACGCCGAGAACCTGGTCGCCCTGGTGGAGCTGGCCCGGTTCGCGGAGGGACGCAGCGGGATCGCCGAGCTGCGCGCCCACCTGGCCCGCCGCGCCGAGGTGTTCCTGCGGGAGGACGCGTGACGGATCTCGCTCTCACCGGGCTCTCCACCCGCCCCGCCCAGGCGTGGGGTGGCGTACGGCTCGTCCCGCTGGTCCGCGAGGAGCCGATCGAGGACCTGCGGCTCGACGCCCGGCTCTACGACGCGGAGCTCGGAGTCGTCGCGGTGGACTCGCGGACCTCGTACCTCTCCTACATCCCGCACGGGTTCGTGGCGAGCTGGACGAACGACGGCACCCCCGCCGCGGCGTACGGGACCCAGCTCCGGGAGCCTCGGGAGCGTGACCGCCCGCCCGCGCGGATGTCGCTGCGGTTCCACCGCCGGATGGCCCGCCGGGCCGACAGGAACCGGCTGCGCTTCCTGCCCATGCACCTGGCGCTCGAGGGGTATCTGGCGCTGCACTTCGGCGGGCCGGAGATCGCGTGGGAGGAGTGGTCGCACCGCGCGGTCAGCCGCGGGCTCTCGCCTCGCGTCGAGGAGGCGTACGTGGGCGCCGAGGTCAGCGGCCTGGAGGACGCCCTGCGCGTCTTCGAGATCCACCGAGGTCAGTGCGGCGTTCTCGTCCACGTCGCGGACGCGCTCGCCGCCGTGTTCGTGGTGCCGCACCCCGACGACTACCGTGCCCTGCACACCACCCTCGTGCACGACCTGTACGGCGAGCTGATCCACCACTACGCGATGTTCGGCGGGCCGGTGCCCGACTTCCGCGCCCGCGTCGCGGACGCGACGGTGCGCTCGCTCGCCGACCTGCGCGCGCGGGCCCGCCGGCAGCGGGACGAGTGGGCGGCCTTCACGACAAGGTGATGGCGGGCGGGCTGCTGGGCGCGGACTACACCTACCAGCGCGTGTACGAGATGGGCGGGTATCGCCTGTCCCGTTTCCTGCCGACCTTCGAGCGGCAGCGCGAGAACCACATCGGCGAGCTCATCACCGACGGGGCGGGCCGGGTCGCGTACCTCAAGACGTTCCGCCTGTCGGAGAACCAGGTCCGGCGCGGCCACCTGCTGACCAGGCTCGCCGCCACCGGCTGGAACGTGGCCGCCACCGCCGCCGCGCTCGGCGTGACCGAGCCCGAACTCGGCCTGCGCATCGAAGCCGCGGGCTTCGGCCACCTCCTCCGCCAGGACGTCCTCGACCACTACCGCGCCCGTGCCCGCAGCGATCGCCGGTCCTGAGCCACCCGGTCTCGCCGTGGTGGCCGCGAAAAAGGAGAGACCGCTCAGCCGGTCACGGCGCGGAGGACCTTCATGAACGCGCGCATCCACGCCGGATGGTCCGGCCAGGCCCGGCCGGTCACCAGGTTCTGGTCGACGTGAGCCTCGCTGTCGATCCAGGTCCCGCCCGCCTGCTCGACGTCGGGGGCACAGGCCGGGTAGGCGCTGCTCTCCCTTCCCTTCAGCACCTTTGCCACCCCGTAACAACTCCGTGGTCCGTGTCCTTCGATCCTTATCACGCATATGGGCGAGGGCAACGGCGGGAATCCCAGGAACCGGTAAAACCGGCTTCCCCGGACCGTGTGGCCGACCGTCGCCTATCCCTGAGGCAGCCAGCGCCGGACGGACTCCCGGGATGTGACCGCCGCACCCGAGTTCCGCTCAGCTCGTCTCCGTCACCCGCAGTCCGATGCGGTCGCGTACCGCCACCGCCCGCAGGTCGTCGTAGCCGGTGAGGAGGCTCAGTGCCTTCGTCCAGTGCCGGTGGGCCGCCTCCGGGTCCTCGTCGAGCAGGGCCGCTCCCAGGCCGTCGAGGGCGAGGGCCTCGTTCCAGGTGTCGCCGAGCTCGTGGTGGACGGTGGCGGCCTGGCGGTGGAAGTCGGCCGCTTCCGCGTGGCGGCCGAGGTGGCGGTAGGTCTCGCCCGCGCCGTGCCAGGCCAGTGCCTCCCGGCTGCGGTCGCCGAGGCGGCGGTGGAGCGTGGCGGAGCGGTGGTAGGAGTCCAGCGCGTCGGCGAACCGGCCGTCGGCGAGCTGGGCGTTGCCGAGGGTGATGAGCCAGAAGCCCTCCAGCCGGTTGTTGCGGAGGCCGAGGGCGATGTCCAGCGCGGCGTGAGCCGACTCCAGGGCTTCCCGTATCTCTCCCCGTTCCCGCTGGAGTTCGCTCATGAGGCGCAGGACGTTGCCCTCACCGCGCTGGTTGTCCAGGGAGCGGTGCGCCGCCAGCGCGCGCCGGGCGGCGTCCGCGGCCTCCGGCAGGCAGCCCGCGTGGTAGTGGGTGCTGGCGAGGTTGGACAGCATGGTGGCCTCCCAGTGAGCGGAGTGCCGCTCCTGGAAGGCGGCGGCGGCCTGCTCGAAGTGCTCCGCGGCGTCGTCCAGCCGTCTCGTGCGGAGATGCGCCAGACCGATCAGGTTGAGCGAGTGCGCCTCGCCGAGCCGGTCACCCAGCTCGCGCCAGATCGCCAGCGCGTTCCTGTGGCATTCGAGGCTCTCGGCCAGGTGATTGATCCGGGTGTGTCCCATGCCCAGCTCGGTGAGCAACTGCCCTTCCGCGACGCGGTCACCCAGCCGTTCGGCCGCCGCCAGCCCCAGGCGGCCCACGGCCAGCCAGTCGGCGACCGGCGCCGAAGGAGACTGCGCGTTCGACAGGACGGCCGACAGCTGCCAGGTGAGCCGGTCCTGCCCGGTCGAGGCGGCGATCCTGATCGCCTGCAGGAGGTTCGTGTGGTCACGCTCGGACCAGTCCACGGCGGCGTTGTAGTCGGGGAAGGTCAGCGGACGCACGCCGTCCGCCGGTGGGGTGAGTTCCACCCGGGCTTCGGCGGGATTGATCCAGCTCTGGGCGGCGTCGGCGGTGTGCAGGTACCAGTCCAGCACCCGGCGCAGCGCGGCGTCCCGTTCCCCGGGCGGTTCCTCCTGCTGCGCCTGATCGGCGGCGTAGGCGCGCAACAGGTCGTGGAACTGGTAACGGTCCGGCGCCGTCTGTTCGAGCAGATGGGCGCCGACCAGGGAGTCAAGGAGCTGCCGGGTCCGGCTGGGGGACAGTTTGGCGAGGGCCGCGGCGGCGTGGAGGCCGAATTCCGGGCCCGGGTGCAGGCCCAGCACGCGGAACAGCCGGGCGGCCTGCTCCGGCAGGGCACGATAGGACCACGCGAACACCGTACGGACGGCTCCGGCCTCCTCGTCGTCCCCCGTGCTCAGGGCGTCCCACAGGGCGGACTCGTCGCGTAGGTCGGCGATCAGGTCGTCCAGCCGCATGTGGGGGTAGCTGACGGCGCGTTCGGCGGCGATGCGCAGGGCGAGCGGCAGCCGGGCGCACAGCTGGGCCAGTTCGGTGAGTTTCTCCTCGTCGTCCTCAGGCCGGTATCCGGAGGTGACGGCACGCAGCAGGGCGACGGCCTCCGGCTCGGGCAGCGTGCCGAGCGTCAGCCGACGGGCCCCGTCGTGTACGGCGAGACTCGAAAGGCGGTTTCTGCTGGTGACGACGACCAGGCAGCCCGCGCTGCCGGGCAGCAGCGGACGGACCTGGCCCGCCGTCGCCGCGTTGTCCAGCACGATCAGCACCCGGCGGCCGGCCAGCCGCGAGCGGTAGAGCGCAGCGGCGTCGTCGAGGTCCTGCGGCACGGAATGGGCGCGGACGCCGAGAGCGACCAGGAAACGGTGCAGGGCCTTGTGGGCGGTGACCGGCTCTCCCGGGTCGTAGCCACGGAGATTGATGTAAAGCTGCCCGTCGGGAAAGCGATCCTGGATCTGATGTGCCCAGCGCAGCGCGAGTGACGTCTTTCCCACGCCCGCCGTCCCGGCGATCACGTACACCGAGATGACGCGCGGATCGCCGTCCTCACCGATCAAAACCGTGTTCAGCTCTTCGAACTCGCCGGTGCGGTTGACGAATCCCCGCACATCGGCCGGTAGTTGCCGTGGGGTGAGGTTGGCGGGGACGCTCCGGTCAGGTTTGCCGTGTTCGTGGAAGTGGACTCCGCCACTGACGTCCCTGGCCTGTACGACATCACGCGAGGACCCCGACAGTTCGGAACGCGAGTCGCCGGGGCGCTCCTCTCCTTCTCCGGTCCTGTTGACGCCTACTCCAGCTTCGTCCCGGGCGAGTGAAGATAGGTCAACTCGCGGTCGAAGTAGGAAATCACATCTTCGCCGACCCCATAGAGATCTTCGATATATTTCTCCCAATCTTCGATGAAGCCGGGATCGGTGTAGCGGATCGCGCCGTTCGGGACGCCCGTCGCGGTGTAGAGGACGTAGTAGAGGGTCCGGCCGCCGAGGATGACCACTTCGGGCAGGGGATCGGTCTTCTCCGAGGCCGCCACCTTTTCCACGCCGATCACACGGATCCGCTCACCGCATTCGGCGCGGAGCCGCAGCGAGTGCAGCTCCCACTGCATATACGGGGTGAGCGGTGTCTCGACCACGCGTACCCGGTGAAAGAAGGAACCGCGGCGTTCGTCCTCTCGGGTGAGCGCGAGGAGGTCGTCTCGTCTCTCCTCGAGCAGTCGCAGCGCCTCGTCCCAGTCGCCTCGCCGGAACGCGTCACGGCTTGGGCTGTCCTGCTCCTCGAAATGCTGCCGCCGCTCGAACTTCCAGGAGTCACGGTCGCGGATCTGCGCGTCCCGTTGCCGGAAGTCGCGTTTGTAGGCCTCCCTGACGAGTTTCTCGCCCTGCGCGGGAACACCCCGCCCGGGAACGACGAAAGGGGCGCGGGGATCAAACATCGGCGATGTCCGCCTTGGCCGTGCTGAGCATGATGCCGGGGATGACGACCAGTCGCTCATCTGGTGCGAGGGACACGCCCTCGGGCAGGTGAGGGCCGTAGGCGGCCGTGAGGTCCCTGCCGATCACCGCGATGTCGCCGTTGCTGAGTTGCCAGATATCGGGGCATTCGTCACGCCCGTCCGAACGATCCAACTCCTTGGCCGACTTCCCTAATCGCCGCTCGAACAACGCGGAAGGGTCGGCCTCCCAGGAACGAGCCATGCCCGCCTCCAGTCGGCTTGACTGTACGTTTCACCTGTGCGGAGCATATGTTGGACGGTTCTCCGGTACAACGGAATCAGTAAGCTGCCATGCAAAAACAGCTGAAAAAAACAAACGGCCGGTCCGAAACGGGAGGAAAGCGAACTGAATGAAAGTGGCCGTCGCGCCGCTTCGCCGATTCCCGGTGCGCAGAGTCACGATGGTTCGACGCCGGGTCGACCATGAGCGGGCGTTTATCGGCTGAACGCGGATCGGGACGGGCCTTTTTGGATTCGTGCTTTGGTCGCGTGTTCCGACATCCGGCTCATCGGTGATCGATTGCGGCGGTCAGCGGACTCCGGAGACTTTGAGAACACCACGGCATGAACAGTGCACAGGGGATTTTCTCGTAGCAGGAACTCTCATACTCAAAGAGAAGGAAGGGAAAGTGCGGGTGTTGTCGCAGGCCAGGACGCCATTTGGGATGGCCGGAGGACGGTCGCGGCGGGTTCGCACACGCGCGACTCGTGATCTGCGACTGGAGTAACGGTCGGTACGGGGACGATTGACCGGGGCCACCGGCGGGACCTGATCGCCGCCTTCGTGAAGGACGGTCAGTCCACGTCCTGTTCTCTGTGGGGTTTCGGAGCTCCGAAGGTGATCCCACCTTCGATATCCCCGGCCTGTACGACGTTACCGTGCACGGTGCCGCTGATCTCGTTGTGAAAACCGCCGGGCCCAGGTTCGGGCGCCGTGTCCTCGGGGCGCGAGGAAACAGCGCCGTAAACCGCCAGCCCCAGCCCGAGCAGCCCGACAAAGGCTCCGAGGACGCTGGCGAGTTTGTCGGCGCGATCCAGGCCGACCGCGATGAAATACCACCCCAGAGCGACCAGTGCCATCAGCGCCACGGCCGCACCCGACCAGGCCAGTGCGCGTCTCGACATGTGCTCAGTGTCGGCCATATTCCGAAACAGCGGAAGTCCGCCGCGAAATTCGTCACGCCCGGCGCCCCTGTACGTCGACCGTGATGCTCCGTTCCCTGCGGGCAGGCATCTGTCAGGTTCGCCGTACGAGACGCTTTGCCGGGCCTTCATGGAGAGGGTCTTCGTGAAGCGGGTCTTCGTGGAGCAGGTCTTCATGGAGAGGGTCAGGACGGCCGCATGGTCTGGGTGCCGATGACGGTGAGGAGTTTCAGCCGGTCGGCGGCGTCGGTGCCGGGGGCGGTGCTGTAGACGACGATGCGGAGGTCGCTGCCGGGCACGGCGAGCACGTCGCAGTCGAGCGTGAGCGGGCCGACGTCGGGGTGGTGGACGGTCTTGCGGTCCGACTCGTGGACGCCGACGACGTGGGTGTCCCACAGTTCCGCGAAGCGGGGGCTGGTGCCGCGCAGGTCGGTGACGAGCGAGCGCAGGTCGGTGTCGGAGGGGTAGCGGGCGGTCGCCGACCGGAGATCGGCGACCGCGGCCGTCTCGAAGCGGACCTCCTGCTCCGGGGTGTGGCTGACGCGTCCCAGGCCGCCCGTGAAGTGGCGCCAGATCACGTTGCGCCCGCGCCCGGCCAGCAGGGAGGGGTCCCCGAAGAGCGCGGCCCACAGCCGGTTCCAGCTGATCAGGTTCCAGGCGGCGTCGTTGACGCTGAGGGGGGTGCCGTCGAGCTGGTCGAGCAGCCGCTGCACGCTCGGGGTGATGTGGGAGGACATGCGTCCGGGGGTGGGCGGTGGCTGTCCCGCGAGGAGGAAGAGGTGCTCGCGTTCCTGGGTGGACAGCCGCAGCGCCCGGGCCAGCGCGGTGAGGATCTGCGTGGACGGGGAGGTCGCCCGGCCCTGCTCGAGGCGGGTGATGTAGTCGGCCGACACCCCCGCGAGCATCGCCAGCTCCTCGCGCCGCAGGCCCGCCGCACGGCGCGGCCCGCCACCGGGCAGCCCGACCGCGGCCGGGGCGATCCGGTCACGCCAGTGCCGCAGCGCGGGGCCCAGCTCTCCGCTTTCGGTCATTCCCCCAGTATGCGCCGGTGCCCGGGGGACAGCCTGGTACCACCCGTCCCAGGCGGGACGGGGTGCTCGCGGGGTGCTTTTCGAGGTGACGCCCGCCCCGGCGCACGCCTCCTGGGACCGCCGCAATGTGATCACCGTGCGGTACGCCGGGACCTGCCCGGTGTCAGGCGCCGGGGTACTTCCTGAGCCAGGCGTCGGTGATCTCGTGCCTCCCGGCCGACCAGGCCGCGAGGTCGTCGGCCAGCTCGGTGATGGTGTCGCGGCCCTCCAGGTGCGCGAGCCACCCGGCGGGGAGCGCCGCCTCACCGTGGAGGGTGCCCAGGAGGTTGCCGCAGACGGCGCCGGTGGAGTCGCTGTCGCCGGAGTGGTTGACCGAGAGCAGCAGCGCCCGCCCGACGTCGCCGGGCGCGGGATACGTCAGGGCGCAGTAGACCGCGATGGCGAGCGCCTCCTCGGCGACCCACGCGCCGCCCAGCGCCTCGACCCTCTCCGGGCTCGGGCCACCCTCCGCCGCGAGGGACACGGCCTCGCGCAGCGCCAGGCTGGTCTCCTCGTGCGAGGGGTACGTCGCCAGCAGGTCCATTCCCTTCCGTACGGCCTGCGCGACTGTCCTGTCCGGCTTCGAAGACCCGTTCGCCTCGACAGGCCCGTTCCCCGCCAGGAAGTGGACGATGGCGGCGAAGGCACCGGCGGCGAGGTAGCCGGTGGGGTGGCCGTGGGTGATCTGGGCGCACTCGGCGGCCAGGTCGAAGGCGTGGCGGGGGCCGCGCGCGCCCAGGCCGAAGGGGGCCGAGCGCATCACCGTCCCGCAGCCCTTGGAGTTGGGATTGACCGGCCCCGGCTCGCCGAACGGGGCGGGGACGAAGGCCCGGGAGCCGCGCAGGCCCGACAGGCAGGCGTTCCCGGGGGCTCGCTGGGAGTAGAGCCACTCCTGCTCGCGGAGCAGGCCGGTACGGATCAGGTCGTTCCCGGACGAGGCCGGAGCTGGATCGTCGTACGCCGGACGGTTGTTCGCGGCCGGGGAGGAAGCGCGCGCCGGGTGGGCGGCGGGGCTGTCGTTCACAACGGAAGCGGGGGAGACGGGGGAGGCGGGGAGCGGGGAGCGGTGGTGCTGGGTGTCCAGCCAGCGCAGGTAGGCGCGCCGGACGGCGGCGACGTCACCGCCGCGGATCAGCCCCTCGACGGTGAACAGCGTCATCTGCGTGTCGTCGGTGATCAGGCCGATCTTGCCGCGCCAGTCGGGGACCAGGCCGGTCACCCCTTCGGGGCCGTGCCGTCCGCGGATCCTTTTGATCGACTCGAACTCGACGGGAGCCCCCAGCGCGTCGCCGAGCGCGCCGCCCAGCAGGCAACCCCTCACGCGGTCGCGGTGGTCCGGCAGATCACGGGCGGGAGGACGCACGGACACAATCCTTTCGTCACCGGTTGACATCAACAATGCTTGAGGTTTGAGACTGTGCGCTAAGCCATCGAGGGAGAGCGATCGATATGCGCATTGTCCAGGTAACCGCGTTCGGGGGGCCAGAGGTAATGGTCGTGGACCGGGTGCCGGAGCCGGTCGCCGGGGCCGGGCAGGTCGTGGTCGGGGTATCCGTCGTGGACGTCCTGTTCCTGGAGACGCAGCTCCGCACCGGCTGGGGTGTCGAGTTCTTCGGGCAGAAACCGCCGTACGTGCCCGGGGGCGGGGTGGGCGGGCGGGTGGTCTCGGCCGGGGAGGGGGTCGATCCCGGCTGGGTCGGGCGCGACGTCATCGCCATGACCGGCGACGGGGGGTACGCCGAGCGGGCCGTGGTCCCGGTGGACGCCCTGGTCCCCGTACCGGACGGGGTGGGCGTACGGGAGGCGACGGCGCTTCTCCAGATCGGCCCGGCCGCGCTGAGCCTCGCGGGCGCGGCGGAGCTCAGGCCGGGGCGGCGGGTGCTGGTCACCGCGGCGGCGGGAGGGCTCGGCAGCCTGCTGGTGCAGCTCGCCCACGCGGCCGGCGCCCACGTGGTCGCGGCCGCCCGGGGCGAGCGCAAGCTCGGCCTGCTCCGGGAGCTGGGAGCCGACACCGTGGTCGACTACTCCGAGCCCGGCTGGGCCGGGCGGGTGCGGGAGGCGTCCGGCGACGGGGGACCGCTCGGGACGTCCGGCGACGGAGGACCGCTCGGGACGTCAGGCGATGGGGGGCCGCTCGGGACGTCAGGCGACGCCGGAGTCGACGTGGTCTTCGACGGTGCAGGCGGGCGGATCGGCCAGGACGCGTTCGGGATCACGGCGCGCGGCGGCAGGTTCTTCACGTACGGCGTGCCCGGCGGGGACTTCGCGCTGATCGACCCCGGGGAGGCCGGACGGCGCGGGGTGGCCGTGCGCGGGATGGAGCAGGTGCAGTTCGCCCCGGAGGAGGGCAGGCGGCTGGCCGGGCTGGCGCTCGCCGAGGCGGCGGCGGGCCGGATCAGGCCGGTCGTCGGGCAGACCTTCCCGCTTGAGCGGGCCGCCGACGCGCACACCGCGATCGAGTCCCGCGACACCGTGGGGAAGACCCTGCTGCTGATCTGAGCACCCATGCCGCCGACCGAGCACGCACACGTTCCAAGGGAGAAGACCATGTCGCAGGCCATCCGCTACGACCGCCACGGCGGTCCCGAGGTGCTCACCCTCGACGACGTTCCCCTTCCCGAACCCGGCCCCGGGCAGGTGCGGGTCGCGGTACGGGCCGCCGGGGTCAACGGCATCGACTGGAAACTCCGCTACGGGTTCATGGACCGTGGCCGACTGTCGGCCGGGCCCGCGGGCGTCGGCGTCGAGTTCGCCGGAACGATCGACGCCATCGGTGCGGGTGCGGGCGCCGGGACCCCTGCCGGAAGCGCCGCCGGGCAGGGGGGCCGGAGCGTGGGGCGGGCCGTCTTCGGCAAGGTCCTCTCCGGTGCGGCGGCCACCCACGTGGTGGTCGGCACCGAACACCTGCTGGACATGCCCGCCTGGTTGTCCTTCGAACAGGCAGCCGCCCTGCCGGTGGCCGTCGAGACCGCCTGGCGCACCCTGCGGGAGCTCGACGTGAAGGAGGGGCACACGCTCCTGGTCCACGCGGTCGCCGGTGGCGTCGGCCTGGTCGCCGCGCAGCTCGCCCGGACCAGGGGCGTACGGGTGGTCGGCACGGCGAGCCCGGCCCGGCATGACTTCCTGCGCGAGCTGGGCGTGCGGCCGGTCGAGTACGGCGACGGAGGCGACGGCCTGGCCGAGAGGGTGCGCGCGGCGGCCCCGGAGGGCGTCGACGCGGTCCTGGACGCTTCCGGCCGCGACGTGCTCGCCGTCTCGGTCGAACTGGCCGGTGGGCCGGACAGGGTGGTCACCATCGCCGACGGGCGGGCCGCCGAGTACGGTGTGCGCTTCTCCACCGGTGGTGCCGGCGGGGTCCCCCTGGCGGAGGTGTTCGCCGAGGTCCTTCCCCTGCTGGAGCGCGGCGCGCTGCGCGTGCCGATCGACACGACCTTCCCGCTGAGGAGGACCGCCGACGCCCACCGGCTGAGCGAGAAGGGACATGTGCTCGGCAAGATCGTGATCACCGTTCCGTGACACCGGGCCCGCGACGGCCGGGAGCCCTCGGTGCGCGGACCCGTGGTGTCCGGACTTGTGGTGTCCGGACCCGTGGTGCTCGGACCCGTGGTGCTCGGACCCGTGGTGCTCGGACCCGTGGTGCTCGGACCCACGGTGCTCGGACCCGCAGTGCTCGGACCCACGGTGCACGGACTCGCGGTGCCCGGACCGCGGTGCGCGGACTCGCGGTGCGCGGACCCGCAGTGCCCGGACCGGCGGTGCTCGGACCCGCGGTGCGCGGTTCAGGCCGGGAACGAGGTGAAACCCTCGTGAAACCCGTTCCGTCTATTTTGGCTTCGACCAGCACCGATGCCGTCCGCAGACGGCGTCCGAGCTGGATGTGAGGTGACGGGGTCGTCCGTACCGGGGCTTAACGACACGACACCGGGGCGGTATGGGCACGGCCAACGGCGGCCGTGCCCATACCTGGCACCTCGCTTCTCAGCGGCTGGCGGGGAGGAAGTTCAACGGCGAGATCCCATACGCGGCACCGATGGTCGTGGTATTGCTATCGATCACCAGGCCCGCGGGGGTATGGACTGATCTGTTGACGAACGAGGAGAACGATGAAGAAGATCAAGGCGGGGCTGCTGGCGCTGATGGTGGCCGGGCTGCTGGGCGCGAGCGCCGCGCCGGCCTCGGCGATCGAGGTTCCGTGCCAGAGCCTCGGGTTCAACTGCGACAGCCACTGGATGGACCCGGGCGAGTAGCCCACCGACGACCGGCGCCGCCGGAAGCGGCCGGGCGAGGGACTTCGGTGCTCCCGTCCGGCCGGCACGGGGGTGGGCGGTGTGTAGGGGGCAGGGGAAGGCCACCGAGGCACCGCGACCGGCCGGCACGAGCGGGTTCGCGGGAGGCGTACGGGCGAGGCAGGAATAGGCGTACAGGCGGGCACGCGGGTGAGAGGTCGGCACGGGCAGGCGTACGGGCGCGGTTGGCACGAGGAGTCGTGTGGGTGAGAGGTCAGCACGGGGTGGGCGGTGTGGAGAACGTGCCGTCGAGGGCGCGCCGGGCGTCGAGTGCCCGTTCGTGCCAGACCGGCAGGCCGATGTCGGCGAACTCCCGCACCGCCCGGTCCAGCATGGCCACGGCCAGCTCGCGTTCGCCGCGCTCGGCGGCGAGCCGCCCGCAGGCCAGGCGGGCGCGGGCCGCGACGAAGGGCTCCCCGAGCCCCTCGGCCAGCAGCAGCGCCGAATCGAGCAGGTTGGCCGCGTGGTCGAGTTCGCCCGCCAGCAGTTCGGCCTCGCCCATCCCGAGCATGCCGTACGCCTCGCCGATGCGGTCCCCGGCCACCCTGGCGGCCACCAGCACCTGCTCGAACGCGTCCTTCGCCCGGACGGGGTCGTGCCGGCGCAGGTGCAGCAGCCCCAGCCTGTTGAGGATCTGCGCGACCCCCCGAGTGTTGCCCAGGTCGCGGTAGACGGCCAGCGCCGTCTCCAGGAGCGGGGCCGCCGCGCCGGGGCGGTCGTGCTCGATGTGGATCTGGGCCATGCTGCCGAGCACGTGGGCCTCGGCGTGCCGGTCGCCGACCTCGCGGAGCATCCGCAGGGCCCGCCGGTAGCTGTCGAGCGCGGTCTCGGCCCGTCCCTCCACCCGCTCGATCAGCGCCGCGTTGCGCAGGGTGAGAGCCTGGCCGTGCCGGTCGTCCACCGCCTCGAAGAGCGGCAGCGCGGCCTCCAGGTGTGGCCGCGCGTCGGTGTAGCGCTGCCGGAACAGGGCGAGCGTGCCCAGCGAGTAGCGCATCGCGGCCTCGCCGCGCCGGTCGCCCGCGCGCAGGGCGGCGGCCAGCGCCGTCTCCGAGGTGTGCCGCCAGTCGTCGAAGTGGCCCTGCGCCTCGAACAGGGTGACCGCCGTCATCGCCAGGTCCCAGCACATCTCGCTCAGGTCGAGCCGGGCGGCCTGCTCCACCGCCGCCACCAGGCCGAGCCGCTCGCCGCGCAGCCAGCCGGACGGGTCGGCGAGCAGGCGGTCGGAGGTGGCCTCACCGCAGTCCCAGCGGGGCCCGTCGCCGTGCAGCACGGTGTAGTCGCCGCCGTACTGCCGCCGGTGCGCCCGTTCGGCGAGCGCGAGGTACCCACCCGCGAGCCGGGTCAGCGCGGCGGTGACGGCGCCGGGAGGATCGTCGGTCTCGGCGCGTTCCCTGGCGTGCAGCCGCACCAGGTCGTGGACGCGGTAGCGGGGTTCGCCGGTGCCGTCCTGGCCCGCGTAGTCGACGAGGCGCGCCTCCATGAGCCCTTCCAGGATCTCCTCCGCGTCGCGCGACCAGGTGTCACGCGACCACGTGTCACGCGACCTGGAGTCACGCGGTCCGGCGTCCTGCGGTCCGGCGTTCCGCGATCCGATGCCGCGCGGTCCGATGCCGCGCGGTCCGGCGTTCTGCGGTTCGGCGTCCTGCGGGCCGGTGTCGCGACGGCCGATGTCGTGCGGTCCGGCATCGTCGTGCGGGCCGGTGTCGCCGTGCGGGCCGGTGTCGTGACGGCCGGTGTCGCCGCCCGGTCCCATGTCGAGCAGGGCCGCGGCGACCCAGCCGGCGAAGTCGGGTGTGTCGACCAGGCCGAGCCGGCGGAACAGGGTACGGCCGGGCTCGTCGAGACCCGAGTAGCCGAGCGCGAGGCTGGCCCGTACCGACAGGGTGCCGTGGGTGAGCTCGTCGAGCCGGTCGTGTTCGGCGGTGAGCCGGGAGAGCAGCCGGTCGACGGTCCAGTGCGGCCGGGCGGCGAGGCGGGCCCCGGCGATTCTGAGGGCCAGCGGGAGATGCCCGCACAGTTCGGCGAGCCGCATGGCGGCGGCGGTGCCGGAGGTGAGCTCGGCCCGGCCGGTGATCGTGCCCAGCAGCCGGACGGCGGCGGCGTTCCCGAGCACCCCCAGGGCGAGCCGCTGCGCGCCGGGCAGGGCGGTCAGCGCGCCGCGGCTCGTGATCACCACCGCGCAGCCGTTCCCCGCGGGGATGAGCGGCTCGACCTGCGCCTCGTTCGCGGCGTCGTCCAGCAGTACCAGCACGCGCCGGTCGGACAGGTGGGCGCGGAACACCTCGGCGCGCTCGTCCAGGCCGTCGGGGATGGCCGTCCCCGCCACGCCGAGGGCGCGCAGGAACCGGCTGAGCACGTGCGACGGCTCGACCGGTTCGGCTCCGGCGCCCCGCAGGTTCACGTACAGCTGCCCGTCGGGGAAGGCGTCCCGCAGGTCGTGGGCGGCCCGCAGGGCCAGCGCGCTCTTGCCCACCCCCGGCATGCCGGAGACGGCGCAGACCACCGGCGCGGCGGCGGGGCGGTCGCGCAGGACGGAGACGAGCCAGCGCAGCTCGGTGTCGCGCCCGGTGAGGTCGCTCACCCCGGCGGGGAGCAGGGACGGGGCCGCGGGGGGAGGGGCCGGGGGAGGGGGAGCCTGGTCCTTCGCCGGTGCCGCCTCGGGCCGGGGGTCCAGGTCGACCCGGGTGTCCCCGCGCAGGATGGCCTGTTCCAGGGCGCGCAGCTGCGGCCCCGGCTCCAGGCCCAGCTCGTCGGCGAGGACGGCGCGGGTGCGCCGGTAGGTCTCCAGCGCCTCCGTGCGCAACCCGGCCCGGTGCATCGCCACCATCAGCCGCGCGGTCGTGGACTCCACCAGCGGATCCTCCGCGACCATCGAGAGCAGCTCGGGGATGACCTCCGCGTGCCTGCCCAGCGCCAGGTCGGTGTCGATGCGCTCGGTCAGCAGCCGCCTGCGGTCCTGCTCCAGGCGTTCGGCCGCCTCCGCGAGCTGGGCCACGCCGTCCAGTCCGGAGAAGGCCCGGCCGTTCCACAGCGCGAGCGCCTCCCGCTGCAGGACGGACGCCGCCTCCGGCTTCCCCTCGTTCAGCGTCCGCCTGGCGCGCTCGGCCAGGTCGGCGAAGTGCCAGGCGTCGACCTCCTCCGGCCGCGCGGACAGCGTGTAGCCCGAGCGGTCGTGCCGGATCCGCTCGGGGGCGTCGAGCGTCCTGCGCAGCCGGTGCACGAGCACCCGCAGGTTCTTGCCGGCGCGCGGCCCGAGCCGCTCCCCCCACAGCGCGTCGATCAGGGTTTCGGCCGTCACGATACGTCCCCGCGCGCAGACGAGGAGCGCGAGCAGCTGCTCCTGCCTGTATGAGGACAGGGGTACGGGACCCTCGTCGGCGACGATCGTCACATCGCCGAGCACCTGGAATCTCATCAAGCTCCCCGAACGGCTCACGGATCTCAGGGGGCGAGGTGAACGGCGCCGCGCCCTGGAGGTTATGGACTGCCCGATTCCGGCGAGAATAGCTCGGATGATCTTTTAACGGTAGTCGGCGGGTGTTCGTGCGCACGGTGCCGGCGGGTCTGACCGACATCGGGGCGTCTCGTTCCGGCGGGTCTCACGAACACGGAGGGTCCCGTTCCGAAGAGTCCCGCGAATACCGGAGGGTCCCGTTCCAAAGGGTCTCACGCACTCTGGAAGGTCCCGTTCCAGCGGTCTCACCAACATCGGGGCGTCCCGTTCCGGCGGTCTCACGAACACCCGGGCGTCGCCGTGCCCGTTTGGTAACGGTGATGTAACAAGCCTTTACTGATGATTCCGTCCGGTGGTTGACTCCGAATCATCCACTGTAAGCGCTTCCACTTTTCGTCGCCGCTGAGTGTAAGCGCTTCCACTCCTGGAGATCGGACGACGGGTGCCACACAGTGACGAGGGTCAGGGCGCGACCATTTACGAGGTCGCGCAGCGGGCGGGCGTCTCCATCGCCACCGTCTCCCGGGCGCTGCGCAACACCGGACCCGTCGCGGCCGGGACGCGCGAGAAGGTGCTGAGGGCGGTCGAGGAGCTCAGCTTCACCCCGAGCCGCCTCGGCGTCTCCCTCGCCCAGGGCCGCCACGCGGCCAACGGGATCGTCTTCCCCGACCTGTCGGGTCCCTACTTCGCCGAGGTCCTCCTCGGGTACGAGGAGGTGGCCGCCGAGCTCGGCCGTTCCGTGCTCATCCTGTCCACGCGCGGGCGAGCGGCCGTACAGGACCTGGTCAGGGACCTCGTCGGCCGGGTGGACGGCATGGTGATCTTCGGCAGGACCGTCGGGGACGCCGTGGTGGACGAGATCGTCAGGAGCAGGACGCCGCTCGTCCTGCTCGCCCGCGATCCCGTAGAGCGGGCGGACGCGGTCTCCAGCGAAAACACCGCGTCGGCCGAGGCGCTCGCCACCCACCTGCTCGGCCACGGCTACACCACCTTCGCCCTGGCCGGGGACGACGACCGGGGCGACGTCACCCAGCGCTGGACGGGGGTGCGGCGGGTCCTGTCCGGCCACGGGATCCGGCCCCCCGAGCCGCTGCCGTGCGAGCTCACCGTGGAGGGCGGGTACGCGGCGGGGCGGACGCTGCTCAGCAAGAAACACGGACGGCGTCCCCGGGCGGTGATCTGCGCCGACGACCAGGTGGCCCTCGGCGTCATCCTGGCGGCCGAGGAGCTCGGCCTCGACGTGCCGGGCGACGTGGCGATCACCGGCTGGGACGACATCATGGCCGCCCGCCACGCCAGGCCCGCCCTCACCACGGTGCGCCAGCCCATGCGCCTGCTCGGCGCCCGCGCCGCCCGCGCGCTGGACGAGCTCATCAAGGGTATTCGTACCGTCCCGAACTCCGAGATTCTCCCCACCCAGCTGATCGTCCGATCCAGCTGCGGGCCTCACCCCCTGGAGGAAAAGTGAAGAAGTACGCCGTCGGGATCCTCGCGCTGGGGCTGGTGCTCGCCGGGTGCGGCCGGAGCACCGGAGGGGCCGCGGAGCAGGCGCGGGAGGTCGACACCGGCAAGGCCACCGGCGAGGTCACGGTCTGGGCGATCGGGGCCGAGGGGGAGGCGCTGGGCGCCTTCGCCAAGGACTTCGAGACGGCCAACCCCGGCATCACGATCAAGGTGACCGCGCTCGGCTGGGACTCGGCCCACGACAAGATCACCGCGGCCATCGCCGGGAACGCCACTCCCGACGTCACCATGCTGGGCAGCACCTGGATGGGCGAGATGGCCAAGACCGGCGCCCTCGACCCCACCCCGGCGAGCCTGATCGACAAGTCGGCGTTCTTCCCCGGCGCGTGGGGCACGGTCGAGGTGGAGGGGACCGCGTACGGCGTGCCCTGGTACGTCGAGACCCGCGCCCTGTACTACCGCAAGGACCTCGCCGAGAAGGCGTCCGTGAAGCCGCCGGCCACGTGGGAGGAGACCACCGCCTTCGTGAAGGCGCTCAAGGAGAAGGGGGGCGCCTCGCTCGGCGTCGAGCAGAACTTCCGTCAGGGCTCCTGGCAGGAGGTGCTGCCGCTGGTGTGGCAGGCCGGGGGTGAGATCATCTCCGACGACGGCAAGTGGACGCTGGACACGCCCCAGATGGTCCAGGCGCTCAAGCACTACGGCTCGTTCTTCGAGAGCGGGCTCTCCAGCACCGACCAGCCGACCGGCGCCTTCCCACAGACGTTCGTCAAGGGGAAGGTCGGTGCCTTCTACTCGGGGCCGTGGATGATCGCGGGCCTGGAGAAGGACGGCGGCGAGGGCTTCGGCGACAAGCTCGCCGTCGCGCCCTACCCGAAGGGGAGCGCGGGAGGCGCCAGCCTGGTCGGCGGCAGCGACATGGTGGTCTTCAAGGACGCGAAGAACCGCGAGGCCGCCTGGAAGTTCCTGCGCTGGCTCGTCGACCCCAAGGTCCAGGCCACCTGGTACACCAAGGTGAACGCGCTGCCCAGCGTCGAGGCCGCCTGGCAGGACCCGGCGCTCACCGCCGACGAGCGCGTCACCGTCTTCGGCGAGCTGCTCAAGGACGCCAAGGCCGTCCCCGCCGTTCCGACCTGGGAGCAGGTGGCCAAGGTGATGGAGACCGAGGTCGAGAAGATGGCCCTGGGCAAGCAGACGGCCGAGGAGACGGCCAGGCGCGTCCAGGAGCAGGCCGAGACCATCGGGACCGGGGTCTGACCATGGTGGTCACCGAGCGGGTGGGCTCGCGCGAGCCCGTCACACCGGCCCCCGCGAGGGAACGGCGATCCGGGGGAGGATTCCGTCGCACCGGCCTGGCCTGGGTCTTCGTGACGCCCTTCGTGGTGATGTTCGCGGTCTTCTGGGCGGGGCCGCTCCTCGTCGAGCTCGGCATGAGCTTCACCGACATGCGCAGCACCGACGTGCGCGACCCCCTCGCGGTGAACCTCGTCGGGCTCGACAACTACCTGCGGCTGTTCGACGACGAGCTCATGCGCAAGGCGGCGGTGAACACGCTGATCTTCGTGGTGACCGCGCTTCCGCTCACCATCGCCCTCGGCCTGGCCGCGGCCGTGGCGCTGAACTCGGGGATCGCCCGGCTGCCCGCCGCGTTCTTCCGGCTCGGCTACTACCTGCCGTACGTCACCAGCATCATCGGCGTCGCGGTGGCCTGGAGGTTCCTGCTCGAACCCGACGCGGGGCTGGTCAACCAGGTGCTCGGGGCGGTGGGCGTGGACGGTCCCCGCTGGCTCGCCGACGAGGACCTGGCGCTTCCGGTGATCATCGTCATGACCGCCTGGCGGAGCTTCGGCTTCGACATGGTCGTCCTGCTCGCCGCCCTGCAGGGCATCCCCAGGGAGCTGTACGAGGCTGCGGAGGTCGACGGCGCAGGACGCTGGGAGCGGTTCCGCTCCGTCACGCTGCCGATGCTCCGCCCGGCGCTGCTGTTCTGCACCGTCTACAGCTCCATCGGGTTCGCCCAGTTCATGGAGGAGCCGCTGGTGATGACCCAGGGCGGCCCGGCGGGGGCGACCACCTCGGCGTCGCTCGCCATCTACAACCAGTTCGGCTCCGGCAACTACGGCTACGCCGCCGCCGCGGCGAGCGTCCTGTTCACCGTGATCGTGGCCCTCGCGGTCCTGCAGTTCCGGGTCGGGAGGTCCAGATGAGACAGGTTCGGAGCCGTCAGGCCCCCGCGAAACCGGCTCCGGGGCGCAGGACCCTGGTCAAACGCCGATTCTCCACGTACGCCCTGCTCAGCGCCGGGCTCGTGGTCGTCGTGCTGCCGTTCGTCTGGACGCTGCTCACCTCGTTCAAGCCGGAGACCGAGATCAGGCGGACCCCGCCCGACCTCCTGCCGGTGCAGTGGACGCTCGCCAACTACGGCGAGCTGCTGGAGAAGATGAACATCACGCAGGTGTTCGTCAACAGCGCGGTGGTGGCCCTCGCCACCGTCGCGGGCAACCTGCTGTTCTGCTCGATGGTCGGTTACGCCTTCGCCAAGCTCTCCTTCCGCGGCAAGAACGTGCTCTTCGCGCTCGTCCTCACGCAGATGGCGCTGCCCGCGATCGTGGTGATGATCCCGCAGTTCGTGCTCATCGCGAAGCTCGGCCTGGTCAACACCTTCCTCGGGATCATCCTGCCCGGCCTGGTCACCCCGCTCGGCATCTTCCTGATGCGCCAGTTCATCGCGGACATCCCCGACGAGCTGATCCACGCCGCGCGGGTCGACGGCGCCAGGGAGTTCCGGATCTTCTTCAGGATCGTCATGCCGCTCTGCAAACCCGCGCTCGCCACGCTCGGCCTGATCACGTTCCTCGGCTCGTGGAACAACTTCCTGTGGCCCGCGGTGGTCGCCCAGAGCGAGGACAAGTACACGCTCCCCGTCGCGCTGGCGATCTTCAACGGCTACCAGGGCACCCAGTACGGCCTGCTCATCGCCGGGGCGGTGGTCGTCGTGCTGCCGGTCCTCGTCCTCTTCGTCTTCCTGCAGCGCTTCTTCATCCAGGGAATCGCCTCCACCGGACTCAAGTAACCCCCCACGCAAGGAGCCCTTCGTGCGTCGTCGTCACGTGGCCGCCCTGACGGCCTGTCTCGCCCTGCTCACCGCCGCTCCGTCTCCGGCCTCGGCCGCGTCTCCCCCTGTCTCCCCCGATGCCCCCTTGACGGCTTCGACGGCGGGGCAGCAGCGGGAGGTGCTGCGCCGCTACGCCGCCGACACCTGGAAGTCCATGGCCGCGATGGCCGACCCGGCGACCGGGCTGCCCTCCGACAAGATCGAGGGCTCGCTCGACCCCGCCACCCGTGCCAAGGTGACCTCGCCGACCAACATCGCCACCTACCTGTGGAGCACGGTCGCCGCCCGCGACACCCGCCTCATCTCCAAGGGCGAGGCCCTGCGCCGCGTGACCAGGACGCTCGCCTCCACGGCGAAGCTGGAACGGCACGCCCCGACCGGCCAGTTCTACAACTGGTACGACCCGCGCACCCTCCAGATCGTGCGCACCTGGCCGGAGAACGGCTCGGCCGTCCAGCCGTTCCTGTCCAGCGTCGACAACGGCTGGCTCGCCGCCGCCCTCATGATGCTCAGGAGCGCGGTTCCCGAGGTCTCCAAGCAGGCCGGGGCGCTGGCGAGGAGCATGGACTTCGAGTCCTACTACGACCCGCAGGCGCGGCCCGACGCGGGCACCGGCCTGCTGCGCGGCGGGTTCTGGCCGGACAAGCCCACCGGCTGCTCGGTCGAGAGCGACTACAACGGCTCGGGGACCACGGTCCACTCCACCTGCCACCACTACGGCGCGCTCACCGAGGCCAGGATCGCCAGCTACGTCGGCATCGCCCTCGGCCAGCTCCCGCCCGAGCACTACTACGGCATGTGGCGCACCTTCCCCGACACCTGCGACTGGGCGTGGGCCGAGCAGAAGCCGGTCGGCGCCTGGAAGAAGTACATGGGCGTCAACGTCTTCGAGGGCACCTACGGCTACCGCGGCATGCGCCTGGTGCCCACCTGGGGCGGCAGCATGTTCGAGGAGCTGATGGTGACCCAGCTCGTGCCGGAGGACGTCTGGGGCGCCAGGAGCTGGGGCCGCAACCAGCCGGTCTACATCGCCGCCCAGATCGAGCACGGCATGAACGAGGCGAAGTACGGCTACTGGGGCTTCTCCCCGTCCAACGACCCCGCGGGGGGCTACCGCGAGTACGGCGTGGACGCGATCGGCATGGACACCCCCGGCTACACCTCCGACCAGGAGCGCACCTCCGTCGACTACGGCTTCGAGGGATGCCGCGAGGGAACGCCCGAGCCGGCGTCGTACGGGGACGGCGTGGTCACCCCGCACGCGTCGTTCCTCGCGCTGCGCCACACGCCGGAGGCGGCCCTCGCCAACCTCGCGAAGCTCAGGGCGAACTTCGACGCCTACGGGCCCGGCGGCTTCTACGACGCGGTCGCCGTGCGCAGCGGCAAGGTCGCCAGGCAGTATCTCGCCCTCGACCAGGGAATGATCATGATCGCGCTCGGCAACGCGCTCGCGGACGACAGCCTGCGCCGCCACTTCGCCACCCGCGACGTCACGGCCAAACTCGCCCCCGTGCTGCGCCAGGAGGAATGGGCCGTCGTGCCTCCCAAGTGAGGCGTACTCCGCCAACCACCCAACCGACCATCGGGGAGACGTATTCATGAGCACGGCCGATGCCGCACGCCGGGACTGGCAGGCCCGCATCTACAGGGCGTCGGGGGAGGTGGCCTCGACCCGTCTGGCCGGACAGGCCGAGGTCACCGCCCCCCGCGGCCTGCGCGCCGACAGCGGAGGCGGGCACGTCACGCTGACCTGGGAACCGGTGGCCGGGGCCATCGGCTACCTCGTCCACCGGGCACCCGCCGAGGCGGGGCCGTACACCTCGACCGAGCAGCGCGACGTCGACGTGCCGGCCGTGCCGGACCCGCGCTACGTCGACACGCGCGGGGAGCCCGCCTGGTACCGGGTCGCCGCCGTCACCACCATGGAACGGACCGGGCCCCTCACCGAGGCGGTGTTCGCCGCGCCGCTCGCCGAGCCGGGCGCGACGGTCCTGCGGGTCGACGCCTCCGTGACCACGCGGCCGCTGCCCCGGCCGTGGAAGTACATGATCGGCTCCGAGCACCTGTCGCACATGCTGTCCGCCGACACCGTGGGCGGGCGCCCGATCGGCCCCGAGCTGACCGAGGCGCTGCGGACGATGCGCGACGAGCTCGGCGTCGAGACCGTGCGCGCCCACGCGATCCTCTGCGACGACCTCGGCGTCTACCGGGAGGAGGACGGCAGGCCCGTGCACGACTTCAGCCGGGTGGACGAGGTCTACGACACGATCACCGCGTTCGGCCTGCGGCCGATCGTGGAACTGTCGTTCATGCCGCGCGACCTGGCCGCCGACCCGTCGAAGACGGTCTTCGGCTACGGGGCGATCATCTCGCCGCCCAGGGACTACGACCGCTGGGGCGACCTGGTCCGCGACCTCACCCGGCACCTCGTCGACCGCTACGGCCTGCGCGAGGTGGTCGACAACTGGGCCTTCGAGGTGTGGAACGAGGCCAACCTGGAGGTCTTCTGGAGCGGCACGCCGCAGGAGTTCTTCCGCCTGTACGACGTGTCGGCGGCGGCGGTGAAGGACGTCCACCCGGACATCCGCGTCGGCGGCCCGTCGTCGGCGGCGAACGGCTGGGTCCAGGAGCTGATCGACCACGTGGACGCCTCGGGCGCGGCGCTCGACTTCGTCTCCACCCACACCTACGGCAACGCCCCGCTCGACTGGCGGCCCACCCTGGAACGGCACGGCCGCGCGGGCACGCCGATCTGGTGGACGGAGTGGGGGCCGACCCCCACGCACTTCCACGGCATCGGCGACGGGCCGTTCGGGGCGGCGTTCCTGCTGCACGGGATGCGGTCGGCGGCCGGGCGGGTGGACGCGCTCGCCCACTGGGTGGCCTCTGACCACTTCGAGGAGCTGGGCCGCCCGCCGGCGCTCTTCCACGGCGGGTTCGGCCTGCTCACGGTCGGCAACCTGCGCAAGCCCCGCTACCTCGCGCTCACCCTGGCCGACCGGCTGGGCGAGGACGAGCTCGCCTGCTCGGCCGGCGGCGACGTCGCGGGGGTCGAGGCGTGGGCGGCGCGCTCGGCCACCGGCCCCGTCGGGGTGCTGGTGTGGAACGGCACCCTCGACCAGGACCGGGCCGACGGCGCGGAGCTCCTGTCGCGCGAGGTGACCCTCACCGTCGAGGGCCTGGCCGAGGGGGAGTACGTGGTCGGCCACCACCGGATCGACGAGCGGCACTCCAACATCCGGGCGGTCTGGGCGGAGATCGGCGGGGACGCCGGCTGGCCCGAGGGCGAGCAGTGGGAACGGCTCCACGCCGCGAACACCCTGGACGAGCTGGAGCCCGCCCGTACCCTCCGCACGGAGGACGGGACCCTGCGGCTGGAGTTCACCCTGCCGATGCCCGCCGTCTCCTACCTGGAGTTCACCCCGGTGTGACGGGGGCGTCCCTCCGAGCTCTCGGGAAGGTCGCGGGGGACGGTGAATCTCGCGCCCGGCGGAAACGCCGGGCCGCTTTCGGGAACCGCGGGCACGCGGGCGGGCAACAACGGGTGTCCTGACCGAGAGCCGAGAGGCCGGATATGAGTGAAACGAGCCGGACCCGGACGGGGGCGAGCGGCACCTTCCCCGTCGAACGGGGAGGGGACCGCGACGCCTCCCCCACCGGCGGCGCCGAGGACCGCGACCCCTACCCCGCCGGTGGTGGAGGGGTTCGTGACGTCCTCCACGCCGGTGGGGGAGGGGCTCGCGACGCCCTCCCCGCCGGTGAGGCACGGGACCGCGGCCTCTCTCCCGCCGGGCCCCTCGCCGGGTCCCTCGCTGGGTCCCTCACCGGGTCCCTCGACGAGGGGGCGGAGGCCGACGACGCCTCCGTCATCGTGCTGTCACGCCGGGAGCCGGAGGCGTTCGCCGAGGTCTTCCACCGGCACGCGCCGGAGATCAAGCGCTATGTCACCCGGCGGCTGGGAGCCGACGCGGCAGAGGACGTCGTGGCCGACACCTTCCTCGCGGCGTTCCGAGGCAGGGAGGGCTACGACGCGGCGCAACCCAGCGCGCGCCCGTGGCTGTACGGCATCGCGACCAACCTGATCAGGCGGCACAAGCGCGTCGAGGTGCGGCAGCTGCGCGCCCTCGAACGGACCGGCGTCGATCCGGTGACCGTACCGTTCACCGAGCGCAGCGACGAGCGGCTGAGCGCCGGTGCCGCGCGGCGGAGGCTGGCGGCGGCCCTGGCGAGGCTGCCCGCGGGCCACCGGGACGTGCTGCTGCTGGTCACGTGGGGCGGCCTCACCTACCCGGAGGCCGCCCAGGCGATGGACATCCCGGTGGGCACGGTCCGCTCGCGCGTCAACCGCGCCAGAGGCAAGGTGCGCAAAGAACTCGGCGGGGTCGACCCCACGTCCGTCAACGAGGAGACCTTCCATGGATGAGATGACCCAGTTGGACCTGCTGCGCTCGGAAGTGCCCAGGCCGGGCCCGGCGGAGCTGCGCGCCGAGGAGCGGCGGTTGCTGTCGGAGATCGCCGCCCTCGACGCGGCACCGGCCGGCCGCGAGCGCCGCCGGGCACCGGGAATCGCCGCCCTCGGCGGCCACGGGGCACGCCGCCCGGCGAGCCTCCGCAGGAACCTCCGGCTGAGCCTGGGGACGAGCCTGGCGGTGGGGGCCGGGGCCGCGCTGGTCGTGGGACTCGGGTTCGTCGACACCGGCTCGACCCCCCGGCCGGAGACGTCCGTCCTGGTGGCGCCGGTGGCGATGTCGGCGGTCCTCCAGCGGGCCGCCGACACCGCGAGCGAGCGGGAGGAGCTGTACCCGAAGCCCGGCCAGTTCCTCGCGTACGAGCTGCAGGTCATGTTCCCGGTCAAGTTGCGGGAGGGCGGGAAGGACGTCCGCTACCTCGACCGCAGCCTGTTCAAGGTGTGGCTGCCGGTCGAGGGCTCCGCCCTGGACGGAGGGGTCATGTCGAGCAAGCACCTGAAGCCGAGGCCGTTCCCCGGGGAGCCGCTGCCCGCCGAGGCGAAGCGGCGGGAGGGAGGCGGCGCGGCGCCGGGGAAGCTCACGGGCTACGACATCAGTCCCGAACACCGGCGCACCGACTACGCCTACCTGAGCCGGTTGCCCACCGATCCCGCGGGGATGCGCGAGCACCTCTACCGGGATCTGGCCCAGGACCCGCTGGCCGACTACAAGGCGTGGGGGAGCGTCGGCTCGATGATCACACGGGCGTACATGCCGTCCGCCCAGCGGGCCGCGCTGTTCCGGGCGGCCGGCACGATCCCCGGCGTCGAGACCGTCGACGAGGCCGAGGACGCCGCCGGGCGCAAGGGGGTCGCGGTGGCGATGGCCAACACGCTCGGCGGGGTGCGGCACGAGTACATCTTCGACCCCGCCACCTACCTGTACCTGGGCGAGCGCGTCGTCGTGACGGACGCGGCCAGGGCGGGAGCGCCCGAGGGCACCCTGCTGACCTCGACGGCGCAGCTGAAGGTCGAGGTGGTCGACAGCGCCCCCGAGGTGGCCGATCCCGCGCCCGACGAGGCCATCCCCACGCCCGACGGCGTCGCCCCCGCGCCCGGCGGTGCCGCCCCCGCGTCCGAGGCGCGGCACGGGTAGACGCCGGCGACGACACGGATGGACCGGCGGCGGTGCGAGAACCCGGGGCAGCCGGGGCGCCCCGGGGGCCGGGTCCCGACAGCCAGGTCCCGGTAGGCCAAGCCCCGGTGGCCGAGGTGGAACCGGCACCCGCCCCGCACCGCCGCCCCGGCCGCGGGAAGCACACCGCCTCCTGGAACCGGAGGTCGAAGGCGGGCTCCGCGACCGGCGGCTCGCACCGCCGCCCCGCCCCCGACAAGCGCGCCGCCTCCTGGAACCGGAGGTCGAAGGTGGGCTCCGCGACCGGCGGCTCGCGTCGCCGTCCCACCCGCGACAAGCACACGACTGGCCCGCGACAAGCGCACGACCGGCCCGCGATCCGCCCGCGGGGAACGCGTGGCCGGCCCACGTGACACACACGGCCGGCACACGCGGCCGACACGCACGGCTAGCACAGACCGTGCAATCGTGACGCACGGGTCGAGTGGTATTAATCCACACTCTTTTCCACAGTTCAAGGGCTGGCGAATTCAACAATCTCTGTCACCATTGCCCCATGCATGCCTTCCGTTTTGTTCGCGCCGCGGTGTTCGCGGTCGTGTGCGTGACGGCGTCGTTGGCCATGCACGTGCTGGCCGGAGGCAGCCCGGTGGGACCGGGTGTGCTGGCCTGGGCGATACTGCCGACCGCGGCGGGCGCGTTCGCGCTCGCCCGGCGGCAGCGCGGTTTCGGCATCCTGCTGGGGGCGAGTTTCGCCGCGCAGTACGGCATGCACCTCTGGTTCACCTCCGGCGCGGTGCCACCGTCGACCGGACATGAGCACGGTGCCGGTGGCCTGTCCACCGGCCTGTTCATGGTGCTGGTGCACGCCGTGACGGCGTTGCTGTCGGCCCACTGGCTGGAGCGGGGGGAGTGCGGCCTGGCCACGCTCCTGTTCCTGCTCTTCGCCTCGGTGCTCACCCTGCTGCGGTGGCGCGCCCCCGTCGCCTGCCGCGTCGCGCTCCCCGCCGCGCCCGCCGACCGGGTAGCACCGGTCGCCCGGCTGCTCGCCGCCGCCGTCTCGCGTCGCGGGCCGCCCGCGCCCTCGTACGCCGTCTGACATCGGGCCGTCGCGCCCGGACGCCGTCGTGCCCTCGCGGGCCCGCGTCTCCGGGCGCCGCACATCTCCTCCCCGGCCGCGGGCCGTCGCGCCGTCGCGCCCTCCCCGGCCGGTGAGCCCGGATGTCGGCGTTCACCGGCTTGCCGTAGTACCGGCGGAACCTGTCACCCGGTAGTACCGGCAGCACCTGCCTGCACCTGCCTGCACCGAACGCCAACGGGCCGCGCGCCCGGCTCCCGCCATGCCTCCGGCCGGTGGGAGCCGGATCCCGCCCGCCCTTTCGCGACGCCGAACCGAACCTCACACCGCGGTGGCGCGTACCTGACGGTGCGCGCGTTCCCTGCGAACGGAGAACCCTCCCCATGACGTCTGACGTCGAGATCCAGCCCGAGACCGGGCCGTCCGGGTCGTCCCCGGCCCCCCTGTCCCCTGTGACCTCCGTGCCCCCCGTGTCCCCCGTGCCCCCGGTGCCCTCCACCTGGGCGACGCTGCGCTCGCTCCTGCTCCGCCTGCACTTCTACGCCGGGATCCTCGTCGCGCCCTTCCTGCTGGTGGCCGCGACGACCGGCCTGCTGTACGCCGCCTCCTTCCAGCTGGAGAAGGTGGTCCACTCCCACGAGCTGACCGTCCCCGTACCGGCCGGGCAGCAGAAGCTGCCCCTGGCGCGGCAGGTCGCCGCCGCCACCGCCGCGCATCCCGGCGGGACGATCGGGGCCGTGTGGACCTACGACGAGCCCGGCGCGACGACCCGGGTGCTTTTCGACGATCCCGCCCTCGCGGAGAGCGTCCGCATGGCGGTCTTCGTCGACCCGTACACCGCCCAGGTCCGCGGGACGCTGGAGAGCTACGGCAGCTCGGGCGCGCTGCCCGTGCGGACCTGGATCTCCCAGCTCCACCGTCACCTGCACCTGGGCGAGCCGGGACGCATCTACAGCGAGATGGCCGCCAGCTGGCTGTGGCTGGTCGGGCTCGGCGGCCTGGTGCTGTGGCTGACCCGCCGCCGCCGCGCCGGTCAGCGGCTGCGCCGCCTCGTCGCCCCCGAGCGCGGCGCCCGCGGCCAGCGCAAGACCCTCTCCTGGCACGGCTCGGTCGGCCTGTGGGCGCTGGTCGGCCTGCTCGCCCTGTCGGCCACCGGCCTGACCTGGTCGAAGTACGCGGGAGCCAACGTCGACGTGATCCAGCGGGCGATCGGCTGGGGCACCCCGTCGATGCCTGTCTCCGGCGGTCACGGCGATCACGGCGGCCAGGCCGGAGGGGACGCGGGCGCCACCACGACCGCCGACCCCGACCAGATCGTCCGGGCGGCGGCGGGCAAGGGCCTGTCCGGGCCCATGGAGATCGTCTGGCCCGCCGAGGCCGGGGAGCCGTACGTCGTCAAGGAGACGGACCGGCTCTGGCCGCAGCGCAACGACCAGGTGGCGGTCGACGCCGCCAGCGGCCAGGCGGTCGCCGAGCTGCGCTTCGACGACTTCCCCATCGGCGCCAAGCTGACCCGGTGGGGCATCGACGGGCACATGGGAGTGCTGTTCGGCCTGGCCAACCAGATCCTGCTCGCCGTGCTGGCCGTGGCGCTGATCTCGGTCATCGTGTGGGGCTACCGGATGTGGTGGCTGCGCCGCCCGACCCGCGGGTTCGGCGTCCCCTACGAGCGCGGCGGCCTGCGCCGGCTGCCCCTCGCCGTTGCCCTGCCCCTGGCGGCCGTGGCGATCGCGGTGGGCGTGTTCCTCCCGCTGCTGGGCATCTCGCTGCTCGCCTTCCTCGTGGTCGACGTCGTCCTCGCCAGGGTCGCGGCGTCACGCGCGAAGAAGCGGGACACCGAGGAGCCCAGGGAGCCCGGTGAGCCCCGTGATCTCAGTGAGCCCGGTAAGCCCGGCGAGTCTGAGGCGGCGGTCTCCGGCTGAGACCCGCCGGCGGCGGCTGAAAGACCTTCCAGGACCCGGACCGGCCGGTGACGAGTGGCACCGGCCGGACCGGCCGAGACGGCGGGGATGCGGCGTGGGGCGCACGCCGCATCCCCGCCCCGCCCCGCCTTAGTAGCGTCCCCCCGCTCAGTCGGGGTGGTGCTGGTGCTGCAGGTAGGCGGCGGTCTCGGGGTTCGCCGGGAAGTACGCCTCGATGGCGAGCTCGGCGACGGTGATGTCCAGCGGGGTGCCGAAGGTGGCCATGGTGCTGAAGAAGGCCAGCTCACGGTAGCCGCGGCGGAGCCGGAGGGGGATCACGATGTCGCCGGGCCCCGGCCGGTCGATCTCCGGCTCGGGCTGGTCGCAGGGATAGTCGTCGAGCTCCTGCCAGAGCGCCGCCAGCTCGGGGTCGGCGGTGAGGCTCATCTGGCGGCGGAGCCGGTGCAGGAGGTGGGCCCGCCACTCGCCCAGGTTGATGATCCGCTGCGCCATGCCCTTGGGGTGCAGGCTCAGCCGCAGCACGTTGACCGGGGGGACGAGCAGCTCCGGCGCGACCCCGCGCAGCAGCAACCCGGTCGCGGCGTTGCGGTCGACGAGGTTCCAGCGCTGGTCGACGACGACCGCCGGGTACGGTTCGTGCCCGCTCAGCACCTGCCCCAGCGCCTCCCGTACCGACGCCATGTGCGGTGAGTTGAGCGGCGTCTCCGCGTAGAGCGGCGCGAACCCGCCGGACAGCAGCAGGTGGTTGCGCTCGCGCAGCGGGAGCTCCAGCTCCTCGGCGAGGTGCAGGATCATGTCCCTGCTCGGTTTGGACCGGCCCGTCTCCACGAAGCTCAGGTGCCGGGTGGAGATGTCGGCCTGGATCGCGAGGTCCATCTGGCTCATCCGCCGTCGTTCCCGCCACTGGCGCAGAAGCTCGCCTACCGGCCGGGACGCGCTGGTGGTGGTCACGTACGCCACGATAACCGGCGCCGATCGGTGAAACCATTACCGGACACGTAACGCGCGTCATGATGTCGGCGACGCGCACCCGCGCCATGTCTGGACGACGAGAACCGGGCGCTGGAATTTATCCCCACGCATCACGGCAAACCGCTGCTCTGTTGTCCAGTTCGCTGGACGGCCTCCGTCCAGTAGGCTAGCTTCCGTGCGTGCTCCAGACATACCCCGAGATCCGCGACCGGATCTACGAGCTCGCACGCCGGCACGCCCTGTGTCCCGACTGGATCGACGCGGGCAGGACCACCCGCTCCCTGTTGCTCTACGACTCCGACCAGGTGGTGGTCGCCCGCTCCCGGGTCCCCATGCGGCACATGGACCCCGACCTGCTCGCGGCTCTCGCGTATGACTTGGAAGACGTGTTCGGAAAGGGATGGTTGGAATGACCGGTGCACCCCTGCGGCTCACGATGAAGGCCGTGCGTAAGACCGATTACTGGATCGCGCTCCCGACGAACGCCCCCATCCGGGGAGGCGTCTCCGGCGACACCCTCGCGGAGCTGTACGAGGAGGTGGAGGCGGCCAAGCACTTCATCCTCGACGCCCCCGCGGAGACCGAGATCATCGTGACGTACCTGTACGAGGTGGCCGGTGTTCCGCCCGCGGTGCTCGACACCTACAGGGAGCTTCGGGCACGGCGCGACCAGGTGGCCGCGCAACTCGGCGAGACCGCGAGGGAGGCCGTGGCGGCTCTCCGGGCGGCGGGTGTCTCCGTCCGTGACAGCGCGGCCCTGCTCGAACTGTCGAAGTCGCGGGTGGACCAGCTCGGCGCCTGAGGGACGGCCCCCCGGGGGCGGCCGTCCGGAGGGCGTCAGCGGCGGCGGACCTTGGTGGCGAGGCGGTTGAGGATGCGGTCCCACTCGGTGCCGAAGGGGTTGTCCTGGACGAGGTAGGTCCAGGTGGCGGTGGGGCGCTTGAGGCCCGCGCCCTCCAGGTCGAGGCCCTCCTCGGTGACGGACGCGGTCTCGAAGGTCTCGACCGAGCGTGACTCGATCTCGGCCAGCAGCCGCTGGTACGCCGGGACGGCGTCCTTGTGGAACTCGTCGATCGGGTTGAGGCGGCCGAGGACCCGCAGGTGGATGCCCTCCCGCAGCTCCGCCAGGTACGCCAGGTGGTCGGCCCAGCCGCGGTCGAGGTGGAACAGCACGATCTGGCGGGCCGCCTCGCGCAGCACCTCCTCGTCGACGCTCTCCGCCAGCTCCGCCCACCGCTCGGGGGCCGCCGCGGCCAGCGCGTCACCGGCCACGTCGTCGCGCAGGACCCGGTCGCGGCGCTCCAGCAGCTGGCCGCGCTGGCGCTCCAGCAGGCGGGTGTAGCGCCAGGTGTTGCGGTGGATCTCCATGTTGACGCCCTCGGCGACCCGCTGGGCGTGGCCCACGAGGGAGTGCTCCGGCACGCCCTTGGCGTACTCGTCGGCGACGTAGTGGGTGATCAGCTCGTCCTCGCCGCTGACGAGGAAGACCGAGCCGCCGGGGTCGCCCTGGCGGCCCGCGCGCCCGCGGAGCTGGTCGTCCAGGCGGCTGCTGGTGTGCCGGCCCGAGCCGATGACGTACAGGCCGCCGAGCTCGTCGACGCCCTCGCCGAGGCGGATGTCGGTGCCGCGCCCGGCCATCTGGGTGGAGACCGTGAGCGCGCCGCGCTCCCCGGCCCGGGAGATGATGGCCGCCTCCTCGGCGTCGTTCTTGGCGTTGAGGACCACGCACTCCAGCCCGCGCCCGGCCAGGGTGAGCGCGAGGCGCTCGGACTCGGCCACGTCCAGGGTGCCGATCAGGATGGGCCGTCCGGTGGCGTGCACCTCGACGATCTCCTCGACCAGCGCGAGGTCCTTCTCCAGGCGGTACTCGAAGAGGCGGTCGGGATCGTCGATCCGCACGTTCGGCCGGTTGGGCTGGACCACGGCGACCTTGAGGTCGTAGAACTCCCGCAGCTGGTCGCCGACCGCCACCGCGGTGCCGGTCATGCCGCACTTCTCCGGGTAACGGGTGATCAGCGCCTGGACGGTGATCGAGTCGAGGATCTCACCGGTCTCCGACGGAGAGAGCGCCTCCTTGGCCTCCACCGCCGCCTGCAGCCCGTCGGGCCAGCGCTGCAGCAGCGCCACCCGGCCCCGGGAGGGGTTGATCAGGTGCACCTTGCCGTCGCGGACGATGTAGTCGACGTCCTTGGTGAGCAGGGCGTGCGCGTGCAGCGCGAGGTTGACGTCCGTCAGGGTGGCCGGGGTGTCGTAGAGGTCGAGGCCGAGCGCCTGCTCGACGGTGTCGATGCCCTTGCTCGTCAGGTGGACGTTGCGCGCCTGGTCGTCGAGCTCGTAGTGGTAGCCCTTGACCAGCTGCCTGACCAGCACGGCCATCTCCGGGACCGCGTCGCCGGGGTCGGCGGCACCGGCGAGCACCAGCGGCACCCGGGCCTCGTCGACCAGCACGGAGTCGGCCTCGTCGACGAGCGCCACGGCGGGCGCGGGCACGATCAGGTCGTCCACGCTCGTGCTCAGCCGGTCGCGCAGCACGTCGAAGCCGATCTCGCTGACCGAGCCGTACGTCACGTCCGCCGCGTAGGCCGCCCGGCGCTCGTCGGGGGTGGAGTTCTGGCCGATCCAGCCGCAGGAGACGCCGAGCGCCTCGTAGAGGGGGCCCATCCACTCGGCGTCGCGCTGGGCCAGGTAGTCGTTGACCGAGATGACGTGGACGCGCTTGCCCTGCAGGGCGTATCCGGCGGCGGCCATCGCGCCGGACAGGGTCTTGCCCTCGCCGGTGGCCATCTCCGCGACGTTTCCCGACAGCATCGCCAGCATGCCGACCAGCTGAACGTCGTACGGCCGCAGGTCGAGCGCGCGGCGCGCGGTCTCGCGCACGATCGCGCAGAACTCGGGGAGGTCGTCGGGCGACGGCGCGGGCAGCTCGTCGAGCGCGCGGATCCGCTCCTCGCGGGTGCCGGCCTCCGCGACGACCTTCTCGAACCTCGAGAGGTCGATGGTGCCGGGGCGTTCGAGGAACCGCCTGAAGAGCTGGGTAATCGAGGCCACGTTCCCTCCAACGCCCGTCCCCGGGCTCGCGTTCCGTCTCTCCGCACATTGTGGTGCAAAGATCGGCCGTTCAGGATCGGGGTGCTCCCGTCAGGTTTCGGGGCACCGATGACTTGTCACGCCATAGTGGGATAAGTCGGATGTGATTTTAGCCAACAAGCCGTAGACATCCACGGTGATCGGAACAAAGGTTGGAACATGGCCTTCTCCGATTACCAGTACGAGATCTACCTCAACGGCCTGGTCGGGACCCCGCCCGCGTACTCGACGTCCGTCGCCGAGCTGGAGCGGATCGCGAAGGAGCGGCTCGACCCGGGACCGTACTGGTACGTTGCCGGTTCCGCCGGGACCGGCGCGACCGAGCGCGCCAACCGCGAGGCGTTCGACCGCCGGAGGATCGTGCCCAGGATGCTCCGCGACGTCCCGGTCAGGGACCTCGGCGTCGAGCTGTTCGGCAGGACCTACCCCGCGCCGCTCGCCCTCGCCCCGATCGGGGTGCAGTCGATCGTGCACCCGGACGGCGAGCTGGCCACCGCGAGGGCCGCCGCCTCGCTCGGCATTCCCACGGTGCTGAGCACCGCCGCGTCCCACACGCTGGAGGAGGTGGCCGAGGCCGACGGCCCCCGGTGGTACCAGCTCTACTGGCCGCACGACGACGAGGTCACGCTCAGCCTGCTCGACCGGGCCGCGAAGAACGGCTACGACACCCTGGTCGTCACCCTCGACACCTGGACCCTGGCCTGGCGCCCGCACGACCTCGACCACGCCTACCTGCCGTTCCTGCGCGGGACCGGCCTGGCGATCCCGCTGTCGGACCCGGTGTTCCGCGCCAAGCTGGCCCGCCCGGTCGAGGAGGACCTCGACGCGGCGATCATGCAGTGGGTGCCGATGTTCAACGGCCGCCCCCACACCTGGGACCAGCTGGCCCTGCTCCGCGACAACTGGGACGGGCCGATCGTCCTCAAGGGGATCCAGCACGTGGACGACGCCCTGCGCGCGGCGGACGCGGGAATGGACGGCATCGTCGTCTCCAACCACGGGGGCCGCCAGATCGACGGCGCCACGGCCTCGCTCGACGCGCTCCCCGCGATCGCGGCGGCCGTGGGCGACCGGCTGACCGTGTTGTTCGACTCGGGCGTCCGCACCGGCTCCAACATCGTCAAGGCCCTCGCCCTCGGCGCGCGGGCCGTGCTCCTCGGCAGGCCGTACGTCTGGGGACTGGCCGCGGGCGGCGAGGAGGGGGTGCGTCATGTGGTGCGCAGCCTGCTCGCGGAGCTCGACCTCACCCTCGGCCTGGCGGGCTACGACTGCATCGCCGACCTCGACCCCTCCGCCCTGGAGACACTGTGACCGTCCTGGGGACGCTGTGACCTGCGACTTTCCTGAAGACGCCGTGACCGTCCTGGAGGAACCGTGACTGTTCTGGGGGAACCGTGACTGTCCTGAAGACGCCGTGACCGTCCTGGAGGAACCGTGATCGTCCTGGAGGAATCGTGAGCCTGTCCGACCTGCGGCCCGTTCCCGGTGACCAGCTCACCTTCCGGCTCCCGCCGAAGTTCGAGACCGTGGACGAGGAGCGTCGCCACCGCCAAGAACGCCTGGTCGCGGCGCTGCGGCTGTTCGGCAGGTTCGGCTTCGAGGAGGGGGTGGCCGGGCACATCACCGTCCGCGACCCCGAGCACACCGACCACTTCTGGGTGAACCCGTTCGGCATGTCGTTCAAGCACGTCAAGGTCGGCGATCTGATCCTCGTCAACCACGAGGGCCAGGTGGTCGACGGCCGCTACCACGTCAACAAGGCCGCGTTCGCGATCCACTCGATGGTCCACCAGGCCAGGCCGGACGTGGTCGCCGCCGCGCACAGCCACTCGGTGCACGGCAAGGCGCTGTCGTCCCTCGGCACGCTCCTGGAACCGCTCACCCAGGACGCCTGCGCCTTCTACGAGGACCACTCCCTGTTCGACGACTACACCGGTGTCGTCCTGGAGACCGAGGAGGGCCGCCGCATCGCCCAGGCCCTCGGTTCCCACAAGGCCGTCATCCTGCGCAACCACGGGCTGCTGACGGTGGGCGGCAGCGTGGACGCCGCCGCCTGGTGGTTCATCACGATGGAGCGTTCGTGCCAGGCCCAGCTCCTCGCCAAGGCCGCGGGACCCACCGTCCGGATCACCCACGAGAACGCCAAGCTCACCCACGGCCAGATCGGCGACGACAGGGCCGGCTGGATCAACTTCCAGCCTTTGTACGACCAGATCGTCGCCACCGAGCCTGACCTGTTCGGCTGAGGTCCCGCTTCGGCTGAGGTCCCGCGAGGGTCTCGTGACAGGCGTCCCCGTCACGAGACCCTCGCGGGCCCGGTCACACCGGGGTGGCCACCTGTCCTCTCTCCTTCAGGGCGAGCAGGGCGACCGCGCCGAGCAGCAGGACGCTCCCGCACGCCGCGGCAGGGGTGAGCCGCTCGCCGAGCAGCAGGATCCCCAGGATCGCCGCGCCGACCGGCTCCACGAGGGAGATCACGGCGGCCGTCGTGGCCCGTACCGCCACGAGACCGGTGAAGAAGAGCCCGTAGGCCAGGGCCGTCGGGACCGTGCCGAGATAGACGACCACCGCCCAGGAGACGAGCGGGTCACCGGAGGGCAGCAGGCCCTGGGCCGGCGCGACGGGGAGCAGGCAGAGCCCGCCGACGACGAAGCCGCCCGTCGCGGTGGCGTACGGCTCGTCGGCGGAGGCCCGGTTGAACAGGGTCACGCCCGCGTACCCGGCCGCCGACAGCAGGGCCCACCCGACACCGGCCGCGGAGAAGGCCGCCGAACCGTCGCCGAGCGTCAGCATGGCCAGGCCGGTCAGGGCGATCGCGACCGCGCCCAGCCCGGCGGGGCTCAGGCGCTCGCCCAGCAGCAGCCGCCCGCCCGCGGCCACCAGGACGGGGGTGGCGCCTATCGTGACCACGGTCGCCACGGCCAGGCCCGACTCGGCGATCGCCGCGAAGTAGGCCGTCTGGTAGACGGCCATCGCCACGCCGGTGACCAGGACCCTCCCGAGCATCGAACCCCGCCACGCGAGGCGGGCCCGCCGGAGGACGGGTCGCGGCCCGGCGTGCCGCGACCCGCTGAGGGCCGGATCCCGCCGGGTGTGACGGGCCGGTTGGACGTTGGTGAGTGGTTCGGCGTGCCGGGGGGCGCCGAGGCCGAACAGGAGCCTGGCCAGCAGGAGCACGGCCGCTCCGGCGGCGAACCGCCAGAAGGAGACGGCGACGGGGCCGAGCCCGCCCGTCTGGTGGAGCAGCGCGCCGGCGGCGCCACCGGTGCCCCAGGCGGTCGCCGCGATGGACACGTACAGCAGGCCCCGCCGTACGGAGACATGCGTCATGGAGATCTCTCCAGATGAGGTGGTTGACGTCAGGTCGCACGTATGCGGACGGCAAGCACCCACCGGACCACCACAGGTCCGGTCGTCAGGAGAGAGGGCCGCCCGCTAGGGGGCGGTCGGCGGGGAAACGATCAGGAACACGGAGACACCCTAACCAGGCACTCCTCAAAGCGGCCACCACTTATCCGGGCCAGTGCCTTACTGCGGGGCACTCTCCGATGCCCGTGCCGGGACCTGTCGTGCGAACCGTCGCGGTGAACATGACAGCGGTTGACAGGTATGGGCGGGACGATCGTTCCATGACCACGAAAGCACAGTTCCTCGCCGTGAACATCGACTGCGCCGAGCCCAGGCGGCTGGCCGAGTTCTACGCGGCCGTCTTCGGCTACGAGATCCAGTACGCGGAGGACACCTACGCCGGTATCGGCGACGGCACGACGAGCATCTACTTCCAGCAGAACCTCGACCGCAAGCCGGCCGTGTGGCCGGGGGCCGACAAGCAGTTCCACCTGGACGTCCGCGTGCCCGACCTGGAGGGGGCGATCCGGGACTACCTGGAACTCGGAGCGACCCGGCCCGACTTCCAGCCCGGCGAGGGGAAGTGGGTCGTGCTCGCCGACCCCGAGGGGCACCTGTTCTGCGTCTGCCCGCCCGGTGGCGAGTGACCGCTCACCACTTGACCGGCCGGGCTCCGTCCAGGCGCGGGACGACTGTCTGTCGACCGCATGGGCCTTCGGGGGTTCCCGGACCGAGGTGACCACTGGCCACACGGACCACTGGCCGCGCGGCCCCCGGGCCGGGCGGACCCCGTCCGGAGCCAGGGGGCCGGAGAGTCTGAAGGCCGGGGGACCAGGGGGCCGGGAGTTCGGGGGCAGGGGGTTGTCCGGGTGACTGGACGATCCGGGAGGGATGCGCTGGAGTTGCCTTCCGGACTCTCTCCTTCCCGGAGATGACGGAGACCTCCCCGGAGGCGACCGAGAGCCCGTTCTCCCTCGCCCGAGGCTCGTCCGGAGGCGGAGGTCCCCACCCCCGAGGAGGACTGACGATGCGGCACCCCCGGCGCGGGACGGTCGGCGTGATCTCGCTCGTCGCGGCGCGCGAAGGCCGCGAAGGCCGCGAGAACAACGGGGACCGTGAAGGCCGTGAGAACAACGATGACCACGAGAGCCCCCGGCCCCGCGATGACGGCATCGTGTATCTCGCCGGTGAAGACCCCGGGAACTCTGGGGATCCCGAGCCCTCCCGGCCCGGCGCACCCGCCGGTGCCCGGCCCGGTGACGGTGGTCCGGGCGCCGGGCCGGCGCGGGCCGGTGGTCAGGGCGTCGGTCGTGCCCGGGGCACCGGTTCGTGAGAATGTTCCCCGCCGGAAAGGGCGTCGCGCTCTCGTCGGCACCGGCCGGACGGTGCCTCGTCGCGTCTCGACAAACCGGGGAAGGTCCCTACCCGTTCGCCATGCGCCTTAAGCTTGCGGGATGACCCGTGAATCGCTTCTTTCCGGATGCCCCGTCCGTTATGTGAGGTGGCGATGACCTGGGTCGGGATATCGATCGCCCTGGTCGGCGCGCTGGGTTACGCCCTGGGCGCCGCGCTCCAGCAGTTCGAGGCGGTCACCGAGGGCGCCTCGCTGAAGCTGATGAAGCGGCCCCGCTGGTGGATCGGCGGCGTCATCGGTTTCACCGGGGCGTCCCTGCACGCCGTCGCCCTCAGCTTCGCGCCGCTGATCGCGGTGCAGCCGATCAGCGTGGCGACGCTGGTGTTCGCGGTGCCGCTGGCGGCGATGCTGCACGGCAGGCGCCCGCACCGGGGGGAGATCGTCGGCTCGGCCGCGGTGGCCGTCGGGCTGCTCGGGCTGCTGCTGCTGGTCCCCGCGCACCCCGTGAAACCCCACATGACGAACCAGGAGGCGCTGGGCTTCCTCGGCTGCGTCGGGCTGGTCGTGCTGGTGTCGCACCTGCTGGCCCGGAGGATGACCGGCTCGACCCACGCGCTCGTGCTGTCGGTCGGCGCGGGGGCGGTGACGGCGAGCGTCTCCACCTTCGTCCGGGTGGTGGGCGGCAACTTCGACGGTGACCTGGGCACGCTGCTCAGCTGGTTCACGCCGGCCATCCCCGTGCTGCTCATCTGCGCGGTCGTGCTGCTGCAGAAGACCTACGAGGTGGGTTACTTCGGCATCTCCTACGCCGCGGTCCAGATCGTCGACCCGATCACCTCGATCCTCGCGGGCGCGCTCCTGCTCGACGAGGCGGTGCCCAGCGGCTGGCTGAACGTGATCCCGGCCCTCGTCGCCGCCGCGCTGCTCGTCTGGGGGACGATCACCCTGGGACGGCTCTCCCCCGACCAGGGGGTGTCCGCCCCGCTACGCGAGAAGGCGGGCGTCGCGCCGTAACCGCGAACCGGCCCGGGGTCAGGGGGCCGGCGGTGTCCAGCCGAACACCTCGTCCATCGCGCCGTTCACGCTCGACGGGGCGAGCCGCCAGCTGAGCGCCATCATCGTGTCGCGCAGCCGTACGGCCAGCGGGTTGCGCATCCGGGTGACGCGGCAGATCGAGGCGGACCGGGCCACGATTCTGGACGTACGCTCCAGCCGCGCGGCGGTGTAACCGGCCAGCGGGTCGTTCCCGCCGCCTCTGCCGGTGGGCCTCCGGCCGTCGCCGGCCACGTGGGCCAGCACCACCGCGTCCTCGATCGCCTGGCAGGCGCCCTGACCCATGTTGGGGGTCATGGCGTGCGCGGCGTCGCCCAGCAGGACGACCCTGCCCCGGTGCATCGCGGGCAGCGGGGTGGCGAGGTGGTGGACGTCGTTCCTCAGGACCTTCTCCGGCGAGGCCGCGGCGAGCAGCTCCGGGATCGGTGCGTGCCAGTCTCCGAACAGCCGCCGCAGCTCGGCCAGCTGGTCCCCGCCACCGCCGCCCGCCGGGACGGTGTCGGTGGCGTAGCAGTAGGACGTGCCCCCGGCGAGCGGCATGACGCCGAAGACCTTGCCGCGCCCCCAGCTCTCGTACGCCTGACCCGGGACGCCCTCGGCGGGGACGAGCACCCGCCAGCTGGTGACGCCCGCGTAGCGGGGGGCGGGGTGGCCGGGGAACAACGCCGCCCTGACGGGGGAGTGGATGCCGTCGGCCGCCACCACCAGGTCCGCCTCCACCCGCCCGCCGGGGAGGGTGACCAGGCCGTTCTCCGCGTTGACCTCCGAGACCTCGGTGCCCAGCCGGACCGTGCCGGGTGCGAGGCGGGAGGAGAGCACGCCGACGAGGTCCGCGCGGCGCAGCAGCACCACGGAGTCGCCGCCGTTGCGCGCCGAGGCGGCCTCCACGGTGGTCCTCACCAGCCAGCCGCCGTCGGAGCGCCGGATGCCGCCCGCGCCCTGGACCGCGGACAGCTCGCGGATCTCGTCACCGGCCCCGATCGTGTCGAGCGCCTTGAGCGCGTTGGCGGCGACGGCGAGCCCCGAGCCGACCGGCTCCAGGGACGCCGCCCTCTCGAACACCGTCACGTCCCAGCCCCGCCGCTGCAGTGCCACCGCCGCCGTCAGCCCGCCGATGCCCGCCCCGATGACCACCGCACGTGTCATGACCTTCTCCTTTACTACGGATGTAGTGGACATTACTACGCCTGTAGTCCAACTACAAATGTAGTATCGGAGAGTGAAATCCCAACGCGCGGAGCTCGTCGCCGACACCGCCATCGCCCTGCTGGCGGATCGGGGAATGCGCGGCCTCACCCATCGGGCCGTGGACGAGGCGGCGGGGTTGCCGCCGGGGTCGACCTCCAACCTGGCCCGCACCCGGTCCGCGCTCCTGGAGCTGACCCTCGCTCGGCTCACCCAGCTGGAGTCCGCCACGTTCGCGCCGATCCTGGAGTCCCCGGCGGCGGACCTGGTCGGGGTTCTCGCCGAGATGACGGCCCAGGCGCTCTGGGCGCAGCTGACCGTCGGACGCCGCCAGGCGGTCGCCCGCTACGAGCTGGCTCTCGAGGCCACCCGCCGCCCCGAGCTGCGCAGGATCTACGACAGGGCCGGTGCGCGCTTCCGCGACCCCGCGGTCGCGATCCTCTCCGCCGCGGGCTCGTCCGACCCGGTACGGCACGGGCGCCAGATCGTCGCCTTCAGCGAGGGAGTGATCTTCGACGCCGTCATCGGCGCCGGAGCGGATCCCACCCTGGACGACCTCCGCCTGGGGATCGGGGAACTCCTGCGCGGCATGCTCGGCCGCGAGGACGCGTAGCACTCAGGTACGCAGGCACTCACGCACTCAGGTACGTGGGCACTCAGGTACGTAGGCCGCGGATCACAGGGCGGGGGGTTCGGCGGGGCGGTGAGACGGTCCGCAAGGAGGCAGGGAGGTAAGGGGGCAAGGGGGTAGGGGGCGGTTCGGCGAGACGGTCCGGTTGGGCGGGCCCGATCCCGGGGTCGGCGGTTCAGCGGGGCCGGTGGTTCGCGCAGGGTCGGCGGTTCAGCGGGGACGGCCGGTGAGGCGGGTGCGGTGGGCGGGCCACTCGTCGTCGAGGATGCTGAAATAGGCGGTGTCGCGCCAGGTGCCGTCCGCGCGGCGGCGCTGGCGGCGCAGGGTGCCCTCGGCGACGCCGCCGATGCGCCTGATCGCCTCCTGCGAGCGGACGTTCAGGTTGTCGGTCTTGAACTGGACCCGGTTCACGCCCAGCTTGTCGAAGGCGTGGTCGATCAGCAGGACCTTGCACCCGGTGTTCACCGCGGAACGCCACACGGACCTGCCGTACCAGGTCCAGCCGATCTCGATGCTGTCGGCGTATCCGGGGGTGTCGATGTAGGTGGTCCAGCCGACCGCGCGGCCGGTCTCCTTCAGGATCACCGCGAACGGCACGTGGTCCGGCACCTCGACCAGCCGTACCGCGATCTTCGCCAGCTCGGCCTCGGTGCGCGGGGTCGGGGCGGGCATCCAGCGCCACACCTCGTCGTCGTCGCCACCGGCCAGGAACAGGTCGGGGACGTGCCCGGCGGTCAGCGGCTCCAGCCGTACGGTCTCGTCCTCGAGGGTGACGGGAGCGGGCATCTTCGCGGTCATGGAGACGACCCTAGGGCCCGTGGCGGACCTGCCCGAAGGTCCACTCAGGGGGTGTTCCCGGGAACCACTCGGCGCTCGAACTGGGCGAGCCTGCGTTCGGCCGCGGAATCCTCGATCAGCCGGGTGAGACGCCTCTCCCTCGTCTCGGGCCGCTTCGCGGTGGTCACCCAGTGCAGCGCGGTCCTGCGGTAGCCGGTCGGCTGGCCCTGGAACCACTCCCACGCCGCCGTCTCCGCCCGGAAGCGGCGCTCCTGCTCCTCGTCCAGCGCGGCGTCCTCGCCCCGCTCGTGGGAGTAGATCACCGAGTTGTCCTCGGTCCGCTGCTCGAAGGCGAGCAGGCCCGCGGGGAGCATCAGGCCGCGCTCGGTCAGTTCGGCGACCTTGGCGATGTTGACCGCGCTCCATGTGCTGCGGGCCTTGCGCGGTGTGAAGCGGACGCTGTAGCTCTCGGCGTCGATCGTCCTGCGGACGCCGTCGATCCAGCCGAAGCACAGGGCCTGCTCGACGGACTCGGGCCAGGTGACGCTCGGGCGGCCGGTGCCCTTCCTGAAGAACCCCACCAGCAGTTCCGTCTCGGTCTCGTGATGCGCCTCCAGCCAGGCGCGGAACTCCTCGGGGGTGGCGAAGAAGACGGGGTCCATGGGGTTGAGCATAGGGGGCGTGTCGACAGGCATACCGTCCGGTCGGTACCCTCACGGGAGACCGTGAGGAGGGCCCATGGATTTCGCGTTCGACGCCGAGACCGAGGAGCTGCGGGGACGGCTGCTCGGCTTCATGGACGAGTGTGTGTACCCGGCGGAGGAGGCCTTCGAGGCCCAGGCCGCCGAGAGCGGGTGGGCCACTCCACCGCTGATGGAGGATCTCAAGGAGGAGGCGCGCAGGCGAGGCCTGTGGAACCTCTTCCTGCCGGGCGAGCACGGCGCGGGCCTGACCAACCTGCGGTACGCGCCGCTGGCCGAGATCATGGGCCGCTCGCCCAGGATCGCCCCGACCGCGACCAACTGCGCCGCCCCCGACACCGGCAACATGGAGGTCCTCTCCATGTTCGGCAGCGAGTGGCAGCGCAAGGAGTGGCTGGAGCCGCTGCTGCGCGGCGAGATCCGGTCGGCGTTCGCGATGACCGAGCCCGACACCGCGTCCTCCGACGCCACGAACATCGCGCTCTCGATCGTCAGGGACGGCTCCGAGTACGTCGTCAACGGCCGCAAGTGGTTCGCCTCCGGCGCGATGAACCCCAACTGCAGGATCTTCATCGTGATGGGCAAGACCGACCCCGAGGCGTCCTCGCACCGGCAGCAGTCGATGATCCTCATCCCGCGCGACACGCCCGGCATGCACGTCAAGCGGGGCATGCACGTCTTCGGCTACTCCGACTCCGACCACGGCGGGCACGCCGAGATCGTGTTCGAGGACGTCAGGGTGCCGGTCGACAATCTGATCGGCGAGGAGGGCGGCGGCTTCGCGATCGCCCAGGCCCGCCTCGGGCCCGGCCGCATCCACCACTGCATGCGGCTGATCGGGATGGCCGAGCGGGCCGTCGAGATGATGTGCGTCCGGACCCTGTCGCGGAGCGCGTTCGGCAAGCCGATCGCCCAGCAGGGTGTCGTCCAGGACTGGATCGCCGAGTCGCGGGTGCGGATCGAGCAGCTCCGCCTGCTCGTGCTGAAGACCGCCTGGCTGATGGACACCGTGGGCAACCGCGGCGCCCACGCTGAGATCCAGGCCATCAAGATCGCCACCCCGCGCGACGTGGAGTGGATCCTGGACAAGGCGATCCAGTCCCACGGCGCCGGGGGCGTCAGCCAGGACTTCCCGCTGGCCGGCCTCTGGGCGGGAGCGCGCTCGCTGCGGCTCGCCGACGGTCCCGACGAGGTCCACAAGCGCTCCCTGGCCTACCGGGAGCTCAAGAAACACATGTGAGCCCGCGTCCGCCCACCGCCTCGGGGGCGGGCGACACCGGGATGCCCCGGAGACGCGGGGCGCGCGGGCCGACGACGGCCGACTGGCGGTCGGCTGACGGCCGACTGCGGGCGACGAGGCTTGACGGAGGCCGGCGAAGGCCGGCACAGGCCGACGAAGGCCGATGGAGATCGACGAAGGGAGCGTCCGTGGCGCTGGACGAGAAGGCGGTCAGGGAGCGCGCTGCCGCGTTCCTGGCCGGGCACGACCCCGCCGGGGACCGGCTGGAGTTCCTGCGGGCCAGGTTCGACGCCGGGCTGGCCTGGGTGCACTTCCCCGAGGGGCTCGGCGGGCTCGGGGCGGCGCGCGAGCTGCAGAACGTCGTGGAGCGCGAGCTGGAGGGGACGCCGCAGCTCAACCTCGGGGTGCAGACGATCGGGCTGGGGATGGCGGCGCCCACGATCCTGACGTTCGGCACCGACGAGCAGCGGAAGCGGTTCCTGCGCCCGCTGTGGACGGGCGAGGAGATCTGGTGCCAGCTCTTCAGCGAGCCCGGCGCCGGTTCCGACCTGGCCACGCTCGGCACCCGCGCGGTGCGGGACGGCGACGAGTGGGTGGTCGACGGGCAGAAGGTCTGGACCTCCGGCGCCCACCACTCCCGCTGGGCGATCCTGGTCGCCAGGACCGACGCGGACGTGCCCAAGCACCGGGGGCTCACCTACTTCGTGTGCGACATGCACGCCCCCGGGGTCGAGGTCAGGCCGCTGCGGCAGATCACCGGCGAGGCCGAGTTCAACGAGGTCTTCCTCACCGGCGTACGGCTCGGCGACGACCTGCGGCTGGGGGAGGTCGGCGACGGCTGGCGGGTCGCGCAGACCACGCTCATGAACGAGCGGGTCGCCATCGGCGGCGCGCCGGTCCGGCGGGGCGGCGGGGTGGTCGGCCTGGTCGCCGACACCTGGCGCTCCCGGCCCGAGGCGCGCACCCACGACCTGCACCAGCGCCTGCTGCGCCTGTGGGTGGAGGCGGAGGTGACCCGCCTGGCCGGTACGCGCCTGCGCGAGCAGCTCTCCGCCGGGCAGCCCGGACCCGAGGGCTCCGGCATGAAGCTCGCCTTCGCCGACCTCAACCAGGCCCTGTCGGGGCTGGACGTGGAACTGCGCGGAGAGGAGGGCCTGGTCTACGACGACTGGACCTTCCGCCGCTCCGACAGCGTCGACTTCTTCGGCCGGGGCCCCGGATACCGCTACCTCCGCGCCAAGGGCAACTCCATCGAGGGCGGCACCTCGGAGATCCTGCGCAACATCATCGCCGAGCGCGTACTCGGCCTCCCCTCGGAACCCCGCGTCGACAAGGACGTGCCCTGGAAGGACCTTCCGCGATGAGGCGGAGTGAACCCGACGCAGTGAGCGGAGTGGGTCGCGAGGGACGAGCGGGCCGCGTAGCGAATGAGGAGTGGTGAGCGACCGATGACACTGCTGTATACCGAAGTCGAGGAGGAGCTCAGGGCCTCCGTGCGGGATCTTCTCGCGGACCGCTGCGGGGCCGACGCCGTGTTGAAGCGTGCCGAGTCCGAGGCGCCGTACGACATGGACCTGTGGAAGACGCTGTCCAGGGACATCGGGGTGGCGGGTCTGCTCGTGCCGGAGAACTACGGCGGGGCGGGGGCGTCGGCGCGGGAGGTCGCGGTGGTGCTGGAGGAGCTGGGGCGGGCGGTGGCGCCGCTGCCGTTCCTCACCAGCTCGGTGCTCGCGACCAAGGCACTGCTGCAGGTCGGCGAGGAGGACCTGATCCAGGAGCTCGCCTCGGGGGAGACGACGGCGGCGCTCGCGGTGTCGCTGGCGGCCTCGCCGTACCGGCCGCTGCCGGAGACCGTCACCGTCGCGGACGGGGTCCTGAACGGGGAGATCCGGGCGGTGGCCGGAGCGGACGTGGCGGACGTGCTGCTCGTGCCCGTCGGGACGGCGCTCTACCGGGTGGAGGCGGCGGACGTCCGGATCGACGTGGTGCCGTCGCTCGACCTGACGCGGCCGGTCGCCACCCTCACGTTCTCGGACACTCCCGGTGAGGCGATCGGCGCGTTCGACGTGCGGAGGGTGCTGAACTTCGGCGCGGGCCTGCTCGCCTCCGAGCAGCTCGGGGTCGCCGAGTGGTGCCTGGGCACGACGCTCGCCTACATCAAGGAGCGCCACCAGTTCGCCCGGCCGGTCGGCTCCTTCCAGGCGATCAAGCACCGGATGGCCGATCTCTGGCTGGACGTGGTGCGGGCCCGTGCCGCCGCGAGGAACGCGGCCGACCTGCTCGCCACGGACGCGGTCGCGTCCGGGTCCGGGTCCGGCGAGGGGGAGGCGAGCGGGGATCGCGAGCTGGCGACGGCGGTGGCCGCGTCGTGGTGCTCGGAGGTGGCGGTGCACGTCGCCGAGGAGAGCGTCCAGCTCCACGGAGGGATCGGGATGACCTGGGAGCACCCGGTGCACCTCTATCTCAAGCGCGCCAAGTCCACCGAGATCGCGCTCGGCACCCCGGGCGCCCACCGGGAGGCCGTGGCGGCCCTCGCGGACCTGCCCGGTCCCGTCTGACCGCACTGGCCGTACCGATCGCACTGGCCGCGCTACCCGTGCTGGTCGCGCTGCCCGTGCTGGTCGCGCTGCCCGTGCTGGTCGCGCTGGTCGCGCTGGCCGTGCTGCCCGTGCTGCCCGTGCGCCGACACGATGACCCCCGGCTCCGTGCCGGGGGTCACGCGGAGGGTGCGGGCCGCTCCGGTCGCAGCGAGGTGAGCAGCAGGTCGGCGAAGTGCGTCCCCAGCTCGGGGCCGGAGAGCGCGCCCTCCGCGCTGTACCAGGTGCCCAGGTGGTGGACGGAGCCGAAGAAGAAGTCGACGACGATGTCCGCGGGGACGTCGCTCCTGAAGGTGCCCTCGCGCTGGCCCTCGGTGACCAGGTCGCGGAAGCGCTCGTGGTAGTTGCGCCGCTCGGCGCGGACGACCTTGCGGGTGTCGGGCGCGAGCAGGTGCATCGAGCGGAAGAAGATCTTGGAGTCGTCCAGGTTCTCCACCGTGGTCGTCACGACGTCCGCGGCGGCGGAGTGCAGGCGCGTGGCCACCGGCCCCGGGCCGTCGGCGAAGTGGGTGAGCCGCTCCATCTGCAGGCGCAGCACGCGCCCGTAGATCTCGTGGAGCAGGTCGTCCTTTGAGTCGAAATAGTGGTACATGGCGCCCTTGGTGACACCCGCCGCGGAGACGACCTCCTGCACTGACGTACTCTCGAAGCCTCGCTCGGCGAACAGGCGGGTGGCCTCACTGAGCAGGCGTTGCCGTACCGGCTCCTGGTCCTGAGTCATGCGTCCCCCATGGTGTGGTGAGGGAAAGCATACCGACTGGTCGGTTGCGCCGCTGGCGGCTGGCGAATACGTGTTACTTGCGTCACCTTCGCGGCCCGGCGATAGCTGGAGCCCCCAATTGGGTATTTCATAGTCCGAGGATCTTCAGCGTGGCAGGTCCCCCCTCCCTTCCTTGCCGACCGTTCTAGCCATGGGGGTTCCGCTATGCCGGGCGGATCTATCTACGTGACACCAGTCGACCAGGTCCACGGCCTGTCGCCGCAGGTCATGTACGAGCAGTTCTGGATCAAGGAAGTCGTCCAGCGCAGGAAGATGCGCGCGGTCAAGGCGGCGGTCGGCCTCGCCGTGGGCGTCGCGCTCGCCTACCGGTTCGACCTGTCCCCGCCCATCCTCGGGCTGCTGTGCGGCCTGCTCGTCGCCGCCGGGGACGCGTTCCTGAGCTGGCGGGAGTACGACTCCACGGCCGTCTGGCGCGGCAGGCGCCGGGGCGAGACCATCACCGGCAAGCTGCTCCGCCGCAAGCTCCGCAGGGACGGGTACCACATCCTCGAAGGCCGGGCCATGCCGGGCAAGGCGTCGGTCGACCACCTCGTCATCGGCCCCGGTGGCGTCTGGGTGGTCGACAACGAGGCGTGGGACCCCGACACCGAGATCGCCCGGTACGGCGACCGGCTGTTCCTGGGCGAGAAGTACGGCACGAAGGTGGCCAAGGCGCTCGTCGAGGTGTCCGAGTCGCTGGCCGAGGTGCTCTCCCGCGAGTCGGGCATCCCCGTCACCATCGAGCCCCTGATCGCCGTGCACGGCGGGGTGATCAGGCGGTCGGTCACCGCGGAGGGGCTCACCCTCCTCAAGCCCCGCCTGGTCGCGCGCTGGATCCAGAAGGGACCCCGGGCCGACTTCGACGACGCCCAGGTCGAGGTCCTCGCCAGGACCGCCGCCCGGGTGCTGCGCCGCATGAGCTGACGGGCGCCCGCCTGGCCGTTCGGCCTGACTCCTTCCGCCCGGGATGTCCCCGGGCGGGCGGGCCGAGCTGGTCGTCCGCGTGGGCGACGGCTTTTAGCGTCTGGAGGGGGCCGGAGAGGTCCGGCCGTTCGGCCTGGCCCCCTTCCTCAGACGAGTTCCTCGATGAAGGCCGCCAGTTGCGCGGCGTTCCTGCACTCGTACATCGGCACGATCCCGCCGTACGCCGTCGCGAGGGAGTCGCCGCTGTCCCACTGGGCGGTCGGCTCCGGGTTGAGCCAGTAGGCGTGCCGGGCGCCCCCGGCCAGGCGCCTCAGCGTCTCCAGCGCGGGCGGCTGGTAGTTGGACCGGGCGTCGCCCAGGATGAGCAGGGACGTCCTCGGCCCGATCGCGTCGCCGTACCGTTCGACGAACCCCTCCAGCGCGTGGCCGTAGTTGGTCCGGCCGAACCGCACCATGTCGGCCTCCTTCGTCAGCCGGGTCATCGCCTCCACCACGTCGGCGCCCGGCACGAAGAACCGGGTGATCTCGTCCACGGTGTCCACGAACCCGAACGCGCGGACCTTGGTGAACTGCTCGCGCAGCGTGTACGTCAGCAGCAGGGTGAAGTGCGCGAAGGAGGCGACCGAGTCGCTGGTGTCGCACAGGACGACCAGCTCGGGCTTGTGCGGGCGGCGCGGCCTGTTGAAGGTGGTGAGCGGGACCCCGCCGCTGGACAGCGAGGCCCGTACGGTCCTGCGGAAGTCGAGGCGGCCACGGTGGCCGAGCCGGTGCTTGACGGTGAGCCGGGCCGCGAGGCGGCGGGCGAGCGGGTGGACCTCCCGGCGGAGCCTGGCCAGGTCGGCCTTGGCGATCCGCAGGAAGTCGAGCTGTTCGAGCGGCGGGCGTACCGCGGACCGGGCGATCCGCTCGATCCCGGAGTCCTCGGCGATCCGGCGGCGCACGTCGCCGGAGACGGCGTCCTCGAAGCGCCTGGTGTTCTCGCCGATCCGCTGCCGGGCGACCTTCTCCGCCAGCCCGCCGCGCTCCCGGCCCGCGAGGACCTCGGCGAGCAGCCGCGCCATGAGCGTCTCGGGGGAGAGCGTCCGCATCACCGGGTAGGAGAACCAGTTCTGCCTGCCGGGGCCCGCGGGCTGGCGGCCGAAGCGCTCCACCATCGCCCGCGCGAACTCGTTCATCCCCTCGGCGCCCAGCAGCAGCTCGGCCAGCCGGTCGCGCAACTCGGGGACCTCGGCGGTCTCCAGGTCCGGCAGGCCCTGCCGGTCCGGCTCGGCCTGGCGCGGCGCCTCCAGGCCGGTCGTCGTGGCGGGGAACCACAGGTCGAACAGCGTGTCGAAGCCCGGCCGGTGCGAGGGCCGCTTGACCAGCGTCGCGGCGTACGCGGCCCGCAGCGACTCCCGCTCGGTCAGGTCGATCACCGCCAGCGCCCTGGCCGCGTCCAGGCCCTCGGCCGGGGAGACCGGCAGCCCGGCGTCGCGCAGCGCGTGCACGAACCCCACGTGCCGGTCGAGCAGGCTCACCTCCGGCCTCCCGCCCCGCGCCCCGGACCGCTGGGAACCCCGCCTGCCGGGCCGTCCGGGCCGTCAGGAACGCCGGTCGCGGTGCGCCTCGCGGCGCTTTCGGCGGGGCCGACCAAGGGGCTGGCCGAGGGACCGACCAAGGAGCCGACCAAGGAGCTGGCCAAGGGGTCGATCGAGGGGCCGATCGAGGGGCCGATCGCGGGGCCGGCCACACCGGCCGAAGGGCCGGTCACAGGGCCAGCTCCTTGCGGGCCCGGGTCTGGTCGGAGGCGTGCTTGAGGACGACGCCGAGGGTGGCTCCGATCGCCGCCTCGTCGAGCTCGGTCCTGCCCAGCGCGAGCAGGGTGTTGGCCCAGTCGATCGTCTCGGCGATCGAGGGCGACTTCTTCAGCTCCAGGCCGCGCAGGGTGGCGACCGTGCGGGCGAGCTGCTCGGCCAGGCTCGCCTCGATCGCGGGCACCTGGGCCAGCACGATGTCGCGCTCACGCTCCGGCGTCGGATACTCCAGGTGCAGGTAGAGGCAGCGCCGCTTCAGCGCCTCGGACAGCTCGCGGGTCGCGTTGGAGGTCAGCACCACGTACGGCCTCCGCACGGCGGCGATCGTGCCGAGTTCGGGGATCGTGACCTGGTAGTCGGACAGGATCTCCAGCAGCAGCCCCTCCACCTCGACGTCGGCCTTGTCGATCTCGTCGATCAGCAGGACCACCGGCGTCTCCGACCGGATCGCCGCGAGCAGCGGCCGCTCCAGCAGGAACTCCTCGGTGAAGATGTCGTCATGCGTGGCGTCCCAGTCCTCGCCCCGCCCGGCCTGGATGCGCAGCAGCTGCTTCTTGTAGTTCCACTCGTACAGCGCCCTGGCCTCGTCCAGCCCCTCGTAGCACTGCAACCTGACCAGCCGGGCCCCAGTCGTCGCCGCCACGGCCTTGGCGAGCTGGGTCTTGCCCACCCCCGCGGGGCCCTCGGCGAGGAGTGGTTTGCCGAGAGCTCCCGCCAGGAAGACCGAGGTCGCGATGGAGTCGTCGGGGAGGTAGTCGACGGCGTCGAGCCGCTCGCCGGCGTCGCTCGGTGAGGCGAACAACATGTGTGCTCCCAGTACAGGACCGAATGTTGTTCTAGCTTAGCCGGTGATCGTCTCCTCCCCGCTTCCGCCCTCGGCCGGCGGCCGTCGCCGATTTCGGGGCGCCGCCCGATGTGCGCTATCCTTCAAGGGCTTCAAGCGCCGCTAGCTCAGTTGGTTAGAGCAGCTGACTCTTAATCAGCGGGTCCGGGGTTCGAGTCCCTGGCGGCGCACCGGGCGAGACGCCGAAGGGCCCCCTCCACGTGGAGGGGGCCCCTTCGGCGTTCGAGGGCTTCACGGGCTCCTCGGCGGGGGCCCGCCCGGGAGGTCCCCGGCCGAGCCCCCCGCGTGGCTAGGACCCGTAGAGGTCCTTCTCGTCGAGGACCGGGCTGCCGTCCTCGGAGCGTCCCAGCCGGGCCGCGGAGCCGAACATGGGCCCGCGAGCGCGCTGGAGCCCGGCGAACCGTCCGAAGCCGAGCGCCTTGGGCACGTCGTCGTAGACCGCCTCCATGCCTCCCTTGATCGAGTACGTCTCGTGCCAGAAACCGGTGCCGCCGGAGTCCCGCAGGAAGTCGAGCCACCACTGCCGGTGCGGCTCCGACCGGGCGAACGCGAGCAGCGAGGGCAGGTCGCGCCAGTACTGGCGCATGCCCATGTTCATCGGGAAGAACGAGTAGTAGATGGGTTCGTGCAGCAGCAGCCCGTCCGGCTCGCCGGCGACCGACTCACTGATCTTCCGCCCGAAGCCGAAGAAGGTCCGGACGCCGTAAAGCCGGTTCACCCGCATGCCGAGGTACAGCACCAGGAGATCTGGATAGGCGGAGAGGTCAACGGTCTGCCGGTTGACTCGGGTCGGCATCTGGGACTCCTTCGGGTTCGGTCACGCGTTGGTTCGGAGCTGGATCCGGACGGGGCCCGGGACCGGGTGCCGGCTTCGCCCGGCCGACGGTCACGAGGTACAGGAGCAGCCCGGCGGAGGTGAGGACGAAGCCGGCCCAGACGGTGGACAGGGTCCCCCAGCCGGCTTCGAGGGTGACGGCGCCGCCGATCGCGCCGAGCGAGTTGGCCAGGTTGAGGGCGGCGAGGTTGAGGGCGCCCATCAGGGCCGGGGCGTCCGGGGCGAAGCCGGTCAGCCGGACCTGGATGGTGGGGATCGCGAGCATCATGGCCGCGCCGACGCCGAACAGGCAGGGCAGCAGGACCAGCAGGTCGCCGCCGGCCACGCCGATCAGCGCCAGGAGCACCAGGGTGCCGCCGTACCCCCAGGTCAGGCCGCGGTGCTCGTACCGGTCGGCGACGCGTCCCCCGAGAAGGTTGCCGGCCGCCATGCCGAGGCCGAAGACGGCGAGCGCGACCGGGATGAGCGCCGGGTCCCGCAGCGCCGCGTCGGTGACGAAGGGGCCGATGAACGTGTAGACGGCGAAGATGCTGGAGATGCCGAGCGCCGCCACGGTGACCATCAGCCAGACGTTGAGCCGGCGGAGGCCGTCCAGCTCGTTTCTGACGGAACCGCCGCGCAGATCGTCGGTGCGGGGCAACCAGGCCACCAGGGCGGCCCCGGCGAGCAGGCCGACGACGACCACGGCCCAGTACATGGAGCGCCAGCCGGCGTGCTGGCCGACGAAGGTGCCGAGCGGCGCCCCGGCGATGGTGGCGACGGTGAGCCCTCCCATGACCGTGGCGAACGCCCTGCCGCCCTTGTCCGGGCCGTACACGTAGGCGGCGACGACGGCCCCGGCGCCGAAGAACGCCCCCTGCACGCTGCCGGCGACGAACCGGAAGACGACGAGCGGCGCGATATTGGGTGCCAGCGCGGAGAGCCCGTTGCCGGCCAGGAAGAGCACGACCAGGCCGAGCAGCAGCGTGCGCCGGTTGACCCGGGCGGCGAGCAGGGTGATCGCCGGAGAGCCGATCACCACCCCGAAGGCGTAGGCGGTGATCGCGTACGTGGCGACCGGGATCGACACGTCCAGGTCGGAGGCGAAAAGCTGGATGATGCCGTTGCTGCCGAACTCGCCGGTGCCGATCGCGAAGGTGCCCAGCGCCAGCGCGAACAGCGTCAGCCTCGGATTCACGATGGGCGACCTGGCGGAGGTGTGCCGCCTCTCCTCGGCGGCGCACTGGCTTTCGTACGCGCGGGTGTGCATCGACGTCCTCTCCGGGACGTCAGCGCGCGGCACGTTTGACGAGGTCGGCCGCCGCGCCGGGCTGCGAGATCATCGCGACGTGGGAGGCGCCGATCTCACGGGCCTGTGACCCGGCCCGCCGCGCCATGAAGCGCTGCGCCTCGGCCGGAAGCACCCTGTCGTTCTTGGCCACGAGGTAGTAGGAGGGGATGGTCTTCCAGGCCGGGGCGCCGGACGGCTCCCCCAGCGTGCGCGAGTCGGCGGGCCGCTGGCTCGCCTGCATCAGGTCGGTGGTCTGCTTGGGCACGTCGCCGGCGAAAACGTCGCGGAAGAATTCCTTCTTGATGTATCCGTCGACGAGGCCCCCGCCGTAGGGGCGGAAGTCCAGTGCCGTTTCGTTCAGCTTGCTTCCCGGAAATTTGTTCTGCAGTTCCAGCAACGACTCGCCCTCGTCGGGGGCGAACGCGGCCACGTAGACGAGCGCTTTCACGTTCGGGTTGCCGGCCGCGGCGTTCGTGACGACGATTCCGCCGTAGGAATGCGCGGCCAGGACGATCGGGCCGTCGAGCGTGGCGAGGACGCTCGCCAGGTAGGCGGAGTCGGAGGCGACGCCGCGCAGCGGGTTCGCCGGGGCGATGACCGGATAACCGTCGCGGATGAGCCGGGCGGCGACGTCGTTCCAGCCGGAGGCGTCGGCGAACGCGCCGTGCACGAGGACCACCGTGGGCTTGGGCCTGGGCTCCGGCCGGGAATGCGCCTGCGCCTCGGATGTTCCCAGCAGGGCGCCGGTCGCGACCGCGGCGGATCCGGCCAGAATCACTCTACGAGTCGTCATGATGTGGACCTCTCAATGTCTGGTGTTTCGCACCTCGAATGCGGATCAATGTAGAGCCCCGGTGGTTGACGAACACTGAACGAGCGATTCAGTCTTCGTCAAGTGCGCCGCTGTAATTTTCCGGGCATGAGATCGACAAAAAGCGAGAGCGACAAAAAATGGGCCCTCCGAATTCACCTGCTCTTTTACGTCCTGGCCAATCTGGCTCAGGTCGTGGTGTGGATGCTCTACGACCCGGAACACTTCTTCTGGCCCATGTGGTCGATAGTCTTCTGGGGCGTCGGGCTGGCCTTCCACGCCTGGAGCGTCTACTCGCCGCTCAGACCGGACACCGAGCACTGAGCCGCGTCGCTCTTCTTCGAGTGCGTGCTTCCTCAAGTACGTGCTTCTTCAAGTGCGTGCGCGCCCCGTGGCGGTCGGTGCGGTCGGTGCGGTCGGTGCGGTCGGCGCGGTTGACGCGGTCGCACCGGGCGGCCCGGCACCTCGGCGCCGGGCTCGATCCGCGCGCCGGCCGGGCCCACTTCGTCCGGCGGCCGGCTCCTCCCCGTTCACCCGGGAGGGCCCGCCGGAACAAGATCAGGCGCGGCGCGCCTGCGACGTCCTACGCACCCGTGAGCCCGGCCTTGACCTAATGACCCTTTTGTCACCAATCCCGGATCGGTAGAATTGGCGTATCCTGCGGTCCGACATGGGTCGCACGCGGACAGATCCGCAACGTCCAGCCGGGAGTTCGACAGACGTGACCGGGCTCGCCCCTCCCGTTCGGCTCGACGGCGAAGGTCCGTCGGCCGGCGCCGGTTCGCCGCGCCTGCAGGTCCTCGGCCCGTTGCGCCTGTGGCGCGACGGCGTCGAACTCGACGCCGGCCCCCGGCAGCAGGCGCAGCTGCTGGTCCTGCTCCTGGCGCGCGCGGGCCGTCCGGTCAGCACGAGAGAGCTGATCGACCTGATCTGGGCCGACGACGCCCCCGCCAGCGCGCTCAACGTCATCCAGAAGTACGTCGGGGCGTTGCGGCGGGTCCTCGAACCCGCGATCCCCGCCCGGTCGGCCGGTACGTACCTGCACCTGCGCGGCAACGCGTACGTGTTCAGCGCCGGTCCCGGCACGCTGGACCTCGTCGCGTTCCGGGAACTCGTCGAGGCCGCCCAGGCCGCCCTCGCCCGCCACGCTCGCGAAGCGGCGCTCGACCATTACGTCGAGGCGCTCCGCCTCTGGCAGGGCCCGGCGGGGGACGGGCTCTCCCACGGACCGGCCGCGACGGCGATCCTGGCCGCCCTCGACGACGAGTTCTACGCCGCCTGCGTGGCGGCGGCCGAGCTGGCCGTGTCGTCGCGCCGGCCGGAGCGGGTGATCCCGCCGTTGCGGCTGGCCGCGTCGATGGCGCCGTTCCACGAACCCGTGCACGCCGCCCTCGTCACCGCCCTCGGCGCCGCCGGGCGGCAGGCGGAGGCGCTGTCGGCGTTCCACACGGTCCGCGACCGCCTCGCCGAGGAACTCGGCATCGACCCCGATCCTGCGCTGCAGGCCGCGCACCTGCGAGTGCTGACGCAGACCCCGGCGTCGCCGGTGGCGACGAGCACGGGGAGCGAGGACGACCACGCGCCGGAGAGGCGAACGGGGCGTGAGGGTGACCGGGCACCGGTGAGATGGACGGGGAGCGAGGAGGACCGGGCGCCGGAGAGGCGGGCGGCCGGTCTGGTCGGCCGGGACGAGGAACTCGGCGTGCTGCGGCACGCCGTCGAGGCGGCGCTCACCGGCCGCACCGGGCTCGGGGTCGTCGAGGGCGAGCCGGGCGCGGGCAAGACGCGCCTGCTGGAAGAGGTCGCCGCCGTCGCGGACCGGCGCGGCGCGCTGGTCGCCTGGGCCTCCTGTTCGGAAGGCGACGGAACCCCGTCGATGTGGCCGTGGGAGCAGGCGCTCACCGTCGTCCTCGACAGCCTGCCCGCGCCGGCGCGCGAGAAGTGGCTGGCCGGGGAGCTCGGCCGTCTCCTCGAAGCCCGGGACGACGAGGACGCGCCGCCGCTTTCCGGCGGCCGAGCCCAGTTCCGGCTGTTCGAGCAGGTCGTCACCTTCATCGGCCAGGCCTCGGCGGAACGGCCGACGCTGCTCGTCATGGACGATCTCCAGTGGATCGACGCCGCCTCGCTCCAGCTGTTCGGCCACCTGGCGGGCCGGCTGCCCGCCGGCACCGCGATCATCGGCGCCCTTCGCGACCGCGCGCCCACACCCGGCTCCGACCTCTCGCGGGTCCTGGCCGCCGCCAGCCGGCTGCCCAGCCACCGCAGGATCCGGCTCGGCCCGCTCAGCCTGGTCGACGTGGCCGAACTCATCCGCCGCGAGACCGGTCGCGAACCCGGCGCGGACATCGCCCGCAACATCCACGACCGCACCGCCGGCAACCCTTTCTTCGTCCGCGAACTGTCGCGGCTCCTCAGCGACCGCGGCGCGCTCGGCGACGGCGACGCGCCGGCCAGGACCGGGGTGCCCTCCACCGTGCGGGACGTCGTCCGCGACCGGATGGCGGGCCTCGACGACGGCACTCGCGACCTGCTGCGGGTCGCCGCGCTGATCGGCCGCGACGTCGACCTCGGCCTGCTCGCCCGCGCCGCCGGGGCCGGCGTCGCGGACTGCCTCGAACGCCTCGAACCGCTGCGCGCGCTCGGCCTGCTCGAAACGGGGCCGGAGGACCCGTTCTCGTGGCGCTTCGCGCACGACCTGGTCCGCGAATCGGTCACGGAGACGACGGAGCAGCTGCGGGCCGTCCGGCTGCACCTGCGGGTCGCGGACGCGCTCGAGGAAAGCCGGGCGGACGACGAGTCCGTCACCGAACGCCTCGCCTTCCACCTGTGCGCCGCCGGTCCCCTCGCCGACCCGGTCCGTACCGTGGAGGCGCTGAAGCGCGCCGGTCGCCGCGCGACGACCAAGCTCGCGTTCGCCGCCGCCGACCGGCACCTGGAGTCGGCCGCCCAGATCGCGCGGACCGCCGGGCTCCCGGAGCTCGAACTCTCCGCCCTCTCGCTCCTCGCCATCGCCCCGCGCCGGCAGGCCGGGTTCGGCGGCACGACGTTCGACCTGCTGGAGCGCGCGGAACTCCTGGCCCGTCAGCTCGGCCGGGAGGTCGACGCCGCCGGCCTCCTCTTCGCCCGCCTGTTCGGGGCCTACACCTTCCTGGAGTGGGACCGCCTCCGTCTGGTCCGCCGGCTGTACGAGCAGGGGGAGTCCTCCTCCGATCCGGTCGTCCGGGCGTACGGCCGGCAGGCCTGGGGCCTGCACCAGTGGGACGTCGGCAACATCGGCGAGGCGTACCGGTGCCTCACGGCGAACGACCCCGCCCTGCTCGACGGGGTCGTCTCCCCGCACAGCGAGACCCCGATCCGGCGTGACGTCTCGGGCGAGTGGCCGGGCTGGCAGGCCGTCGTGACGGCCCTGCACGGCAACGCCGGGACGGCCGGGACCATGATCGAGAAGTGGAACGGCCCCGAGGACCCGTACGGGGTCGCGACCTGGGCCTACTACACCACCATCATCGCCTCGATGGCCGGTGACGCGGACTGGGTGATGCGCACGATCGAGCGGTGGATGACCGTGGGCACCGGCCGCGCCGCCGTCCAGCAGGAGCACTACGTCCGGCTGAACTGGTACTGGGCCCGTGCCCTCACCGGCGAGGACCCGGCCGGTATCACGGCGGAGGCCGAAGAGCTCCTGGCCGGGACGCTGGTCGACCCGCCGCGCTGGGGCGTCGCGTACCACCACGCACTGGTCGCCGAGATGTGGCTGGCCGCCGGGATGCCGGACAGGGCGGGCGTCTCCCTCGACCGGGCGGAGCGGGCCCTCGAGGCCTACGGCCAGCGCTACGCCGAAGGACTCGTCCTGCTGCTGCGGGCGCGCCTGCTGCACGCCCTCGGCGAACCCGCCGACGTCGTGCGAGCCGCCGCCGAGGAGGCCCGCGACCGGTCCGGCGAACGCGAGTCCCACCTCTTCGCCCGCCGCGCCGAGAGATTCCTCGCCGAGCTCTGATCGCACCGCTCAGCACTGCCTTAGCACCGCTCAGCACTGCCTTAGCGCCGCTCAGCACTGCCTCAGCACCGTTCAGCACCGAGAACGCCGGACGCGGTCGGGCCGGCGACAGCGGCTCGATCCCCCTGACGGACGGTCACCGGGACAGGCTCGTCCGAGCCCGACGGGTGATCAACAGGCCGAATCCGGTCGCCGTGAAGAACATGACGATGCCGTACACCGCGCCCGGGATGGCGATCTCGGCGCTGTTCAGCAGCGTCGGGCTCAGCGCGATCGTGATGGCGAGCGCGGTGTTGTGGATGCCGATCTCGAATCCGGCCGCGACGGCCGCGGGGTGGTCGACACCGGCCAGGCGCGGCACGCCGTAGCCGGCCAGCAGGCTCACGACGTTGAAGGCCAGCGCGGCCAGCCCGACCGAGACGAAATAGCCGGCCAGGTTCTCCCGCTCCCCGTACAGCACGGCGAAGATGACCGCGAGCAGGACCACGACCGACAGGATCCGGACGGGGAGGTTGAGCCGCCGCGCCACCTCCGGCGCCTGCGCGTGCACGAGCATCCCGATCGCGACCGGCACCAGCACCATCACGAACACCTGGAGGATCTTGTCGAACTGCAGCCCGATGCCGGCCGCGCCGGGCAGGAAGTACCCGGCCGAGAGGTTCACCACGATCGGCAGGGTGGCTGCGGACAGCACCGAGTTGATCGCGGTGAGCGTGACGTTCAACGCGACGTTCCCGCCGAAAAGGTGGCTGAACAGGTTGGCCGTGGGGCCGCCGGGCGACGCCGCGACCACCAGCATGCCGACCGCCAGTTCCGGCGGGAGCCGGAAGGCGAGCACCAGGCCGAAGCAGATCGCCGGCAGCAGCACGAGCTGGCACAGCAGCGCGACCACCGCCGCCCTCGGATACTGGCCCACCCGCCGGAAGTCGTCCAAGGTCAGGCTGAGGCCAAGGCCGAGCATGACGATGCCGAGGGCGTAAGGCAGGCTGGCCAAAATCACAGGGGAGTCCATGGCGGACATTCTCCGGCACGCGCACAACGGCGTGAAAACACGTGCGGGGATCGACGAATCTCCCGGCGCTCCAGGTGAGGACCACAGTGCGTCCACCTTCGAGGGTGTCGTCTCTCGCGGGACGGCCGCGGGTGGCCGTCTCACGGTCGTGCCCTCGCGGGAACAGACGCCGGGTGGCCGGACGGCTCCCGGGACGCCGACGCCCCCGCGTGCCGCCGGGGCGGCGCGGGGGCGAGCGGGCCGGTCACCCGTTACGCGCACAGGGCGGTGTCGAGGGCCTTCTCCACGTTCTTGGCGCCCTCCATGGTGACGGGCAGGGCGGTGACGGCGACGGCCGCCGCCCTGCCGTCCTTGGTCACGGCGTTGCGGGTGGTGTAGCCGGGGGCGTTCCCGCCGTGGGTCCAGGCGAAGCCGCCGCAGCTCAGCCTGAAGGTGGCCAGGCCCAGGCCGTAGCGCGAGCCGCCGACGGTGTCGGCGTCGGGCGCCGCGACCGTCCTCTTCATCTCCGCCAGCTGCGCGGGCTTGAGCAGCTCGCCGTCCAGCAGCGCGAGCAGGAAGCGGTTGAGGTCGCCGGGGCTGCCGATCAGCTGCCCGGCGGCCCAGCCGGACGAGGGGTCGAACGTGGTGACGTCGCGCCACGGCTCGGTGGGCTTGGTCGCGAAGTAACCGCGGGGGTGGGGGCCGCGGATGCCCTTCTCGCGGGCCTTCGGCCAGTAGGTGTCGCGCAGCCCGACGCGCTTGATGATCCGCTCGGTGATCTCGTGGCCGATCGGGCGGCCGGTGACCTTCTCCACGACCATGCCGGCCAGCACGTAGTTGGTGTTGCTGTAGCCCCAGCCCTTGCCGGGCTTGAACAGCGCCTTCTTCCTCAGGGCGAGGTCCACCACCTCCCGCGGCTTCCAGTACTTCCGCAGGAAGCGGTCGAAGTCGGCGAAGAGAGCGTCGTCGTAGTCGGGCAGGCCGCTGGTGTGCTGGAGGATCTGGCGGACCGTGATCTTACGGCCGTCACCGGCCTTGCCGCGGACCAGGTTCGGCAGGTATCTCTCGATCGGCGCGTCCAGCTCGACCTTTCCCTCGCCGACGAGCTGCAGCACGACGGTGGCGGTGTACATCTTGGTGTTGCTGGCGATGCGCACCCGCCCGTCGGCGGGCACCTTGCTCCTGGTCTTCAGGTTGCCGACGCCCGCGGTGTAGTAGCGCGCCTCGCCGTCGCTCTCGTGCACCGTCGCGAGCGCGGCGGGGAAGTTGTCCTTCTTGACCAGGTCGTTCAGCGCCTTCTGCAGGGGCGAGACGTCGGCGACGGCAGTGGCGGCAGTGGCGGCGGTGGCGGCGGTGGCGGCGCTCCAGGCGGGTGTCGCGGCGCTCGCCGCCGGAGCGGTCAGGACACCGGCGAGGGTCAGGCCGCTCAGGGCCGTCACGGCCGTCAGGGTCTTTAAGATCCTCAGGCCTTTCAGGGGGGTCGGCGGGCGGCGGTGCTCGGTGAACGCGGGCATGGGAATGCTCCTCAGGGAGAGATGGGGGAAGGGGGCGCTATCTGGCGCGGACGGCGTTACCGGGCTCCGCGGACGGAGTTACCTGGCGCCGCAGACGGCGTCGTCGACGACCTTGATGACCTTCAGGGCCCCGGCCTCGCCGCCGGGCAGGGCGGTCACCGCGACCGCGGCCGCCCGGCCGTCGGTGGTGGCGGCGTCGCGGGTCTCGTAGCCGTCGATGTCGCCGCCGTGGCCCCACGCGGTGTCGCCGCAGCTCAGCTTCATCTTGACCACGCCGAGCCCGTACCGCCAGCCCTCGGGGAACCCGGGGGCCTTGACCGTCTTCTTCATCTCCGCCAGCTGCGCGGGCTTGAGCAGTTTGCCGTCCAGGAGGGTGAGGAAGAAGGTGTTGAGGTCGTCCGGGGTGCCGATGAGCTGGCCGGCCGCGCCGCCCCAGGACGGGTCCATCGTGGTGATGTCGACGAACTCGCCCCCGGGCTTCCTGACCGTGTAGCCGCGCGGGTGCGGGCCCTTGACGGTCTGGTCGCCGACGCCCGGCCAGTAGGTGTCGCGCAACCCGGCGCGGTCGATGACCCGCCTGGTGACCTCTTCGGCGATCGGCCGCCCGGTGACCTTCTGCACGACCAGGCCGAGCAGCAGGTAGCCGGTGTTGCTGTACTCCCAGCCCTTGCCGGGCTTGAACGACGCCTTGTGCCGCAGTGCCACGTCGATCATGTCCCTGGCCTCGACGTAGCGGTGCTGGATCTTGAAGAAGTCCTGGTGCATGTAGCGGGTGTAGTTGGGCAGGCCGCTGGTGTGCTGGAGGAGCTGGCGGACCGTGATCTTCCGGCCGTCACCGGCCTCGCCGCGGACCAGACCGGGCAGGTACTTCTCGACCGGCCCGTCCAGCTCGATCTTTCCCTCGCCGGCGAGCTGCAGCACGACGGTGGCGACGAACGTCTTGGTGTTGCTGCCGATGCGCACCCGGCCGTCGGCGGGCACCTCCTCCCGCGTCTCCAGGTCGCCGACGCCCGCCGTGTAGCGGGTGACGCGCCCGTCGGCGTCGCGTACGGAGGCGAGCGCGCCGGGGAACTCCTCGCCGATCAGCCCGTCGAGTGACTTCTGCACGCCGTCGTCGAAGTCGGCGGTGGTGGCCGACGACGCCGAGGCCGCGACCGGCGCGGTCAAGGTGCCGACGGCGATCATCGTGGCGAGCCCGCAGGCGAGGAGGCGGGAGCGGCGGGAGGAGGGCTTGTACATGGGAACTCCTTGTTCGGGGGTCACTTACCGACCCCTGAAGCATGTCGCGGGAGAGATCATCACTTCGATCCCGCGCGCTGGAGCCTCTTGGTACAGCTGGTACCACCTTCACCCACCCCGCCGATCGCATACGGCCTGGTCGTACCGCTGTTTTTCCCCGCGTCGCCCTCGCACAGCCACCGTCGGCGACTTCGCCTCTTTTGCACCACGGCGCTCCCAGCCTGTGCGATCTTTGGATCTTCAGGCGGATCGAAGGCCCCGGACCCCGAGGTGGCTCCGCGTGGACCTGGGCCGCGCGGTGTCCGCCGGGTGCCTTGTCGAAGCGAAAGGCCGGCCCACGTCACTCCTCGATCCGGTTGACGCACCGTCGATGCTTGCATGGACGACCGCACGTTTGTGTCACCAGACCGAGGTCGATGTCGGCCCATACGGTGTGGCCGAGCTGCGGGCTTCCGTGGACGCCGATGGTCAGGGCGAGTTCCTTTACGAGAAGGATCCCGAACCCGCCCTCCATGATCTTCCCACCCGCTGCGGAGGTGAGGACGGGTCGTCCGGCTCCGCCGAGATCGGTGACGGCCAGGTACGCGAGGTCGTCCAGGACGACTTCGATGCCGAACCAGCCGTCGTCATGTCCGGAGACGGTGTGGAGTACGGCGTTGTTGCACAACTCCGCCGCGATCGTCCCCGCATCGTCGCTACGCGGGGTTCCGGTGAAGAGCCCTTCGACAAAGTGGCGGGCCTCGGACACCTGCTGACGGGTGCCGGGGAAGGTACGTCGCCACACCATCGGTCCCGGCACCCGGAGCCATTCCTCGGGGCTGGTATAGCCCCACTTTCCTCGGTGCATCGCTGATCTAACTCCAGGATGGGTGTTCCGGCCACCGGTTGGCGGCCGGTGATCACACGCGGTACGTGGTGGTATCGGGCACCAACTCGCCTATTGAGGTCAAGTTCAGTACACGGCTCCACCTCCCCGCGTGTTTGAGGCGTTCGGGCATGTCATACGGCCTTTCGACACGGATGCCGCACTCCGAAAGCGAGGCCGTCCCCCCTGTTGATCCGGCTTATCGACGCCGCCCCGCTTGTTGCTCGGGTAGCGAGGAGATCGGGCAGCCGCATGCGAAGGCGACGAAGGTCAACCCACCCATGCGCGCTGTAGTCCATCCCCGATCAAGGTCGGCGATCGCTGTCAGGTATCGGGGATCCTGGGATGCTCGGTGGCCCGCGACAAGCCACCGGCGCACCGCGGCGAGTGCCTGGTCGCGGCTGACCGATGGTGCGGTCCGCAGGTCCTGCGGGGGATCGGAGGCGTGCCAGTGGGTTACGGACGGAAGGAGGGGGGCCATGTCAGCGGCTCCATGTCGGCTGGGCCATCAGGCATGGATTCCCCATAGCGAACGCCCTTTCCGGCGCGTGCGCGAGTGCCATTCTGCGATCTCGTTAAGACCGGTCGCTTCGAGGTCAGCAGTTGTCAGCCCGAGGTAGGGGTTCGGCTGGATCAGGATCGTGAGGACTCCGGTCGTGGTGCGGTCGCCGGCCCAGGTGTGATCGGCGGGTGTGAAGTCGTCGTCGATCCAGACGAGTGGCTGGTCGGTGAAGAGCTGGGTGATGGTGTCGCGTTTCCAGAGGTAACCGTTGGGGTGGCTGGTGGTGAGCGGGAGGCGGGGCAGGTCGATGTGGTCCCAGGTGGGCAGGCCGAGAAGGCTGCCGACGAGGGGCGCGGCGTCTGCACGCCAACTGGTGCACCACACAGGGCTGAGGGCACGCTGGATTTTGAGAGGGGCGTGGTCGATGCCGACCCCCTCGGCGTGGTGATGGATGGCGAGGTGGGCGAGGTTGTGTCCGCCGCCGCAGCCGAGTTCGACGACCCGCCTGCCTGTCAGATCGCCGAATACCTTGGGTGGAGGGCCGATTCCTGCAGCTCGGGTCCACTCGAATCGGTCGCGGACGGTCAGGCTCGCAGGAGAAGTGCGGCTTCGGCAAGGTGGCGGGAGATCGCGGAGATCCATGCGTCTTCGGCTCCTTTGGCCCACCCGATCGTGAGCTGGTGGGTGAACCAGTCGGCCACCCAGACGCGGTGCCAGCCGAGCGCCCAGCGGGCGGAACTCAACCCGCCCCTTGAGGCTGCCGCCTCCTCGGGGCCGGCGGCGGCGACGTAGGAGGTGATGAGCTCGTCGAGCTTGCCGGTGTCGGGAGCGTCGATCGTGCCGTGCCAGGACGCCAGGTCGAGCAGCCCGGGACCGTGGAACGCCCGCGCGAAGTCCAGGAGGTGCGTCTCGGTCTTCGTGAGATGCACGGAGGTCGGATGCCATTCGGAGTGGCACAGCCCGAACGGCGGAAGATCGGTTCCGACGGAGCGGGCATCGGCGACCTTCGCCAGACCGCGAGCGGTCTCGGTGAGTGCGCCGAGGTCACATCCGGGGCCGTCGAGGTGAGCGAGACGCGCACGGATCTGCTCGGGCATCGCGGCCAGGCACCCCCCGTCCATGGTCGGCAGGTCTTTGGTGTCGCAGATGGCATGAACGCGAACAGCCAGAGCGGCACCTTCGGCGTCGGTTGCCTGCCGACCGGCCGGGCCGAGGTCGGTCAGCAGCATTCCGAGCAATCCAGGTGTTCGGTCGACCGCCAGGCGGGCCGGGACCGGCAACCCGCCCTCCTCGGCAACCGCCAAGGCGTGGTCTTCGGCTGCGAAGGGGCCTTCGGCGTACTTGAACACCACCGAGGTGCCGTCAGCCAGGTGAAGGCGTTCCACGCCCGAACGCGCCCAGACGCGGATCTCCTCGCGTTCGGCCGGCCCTTGCGCGACGTTGTCCAGCAGCCGGACGAGTAGAGCGTTCACCTCGATGGTGTCCAAGGTCCTGGGCCTTCCTTATCGATCGGTCGTCGGGATGCGGCAGGCTTCGACGGACGCGATCCAGCTGTCCTTCATCGTGGCCAGCTCGCTGCGGAACTTCTCCAGCGGAGCGCCGTAAGGGACGACCGCGCCGCCGGTCTGGTTCGGAACGGACTGGCATCCGTGGACGAGACGGCCGCCGAGAGCGGTGTGGGCGCGCACGAGCTCCAGACGGCGGGTCTCGTTGAACCAGCCGCCGTGGTAGACCTCGTCCAGCAGGTCACCCTCGGCGTCGGTGAGGTCGAACACCGCGCGGGTGGTGGAGTTGAAGACCAGGCAGGCCCGATGTTGGAGATCTCGCCGGTCAGCTCGACCTTGTTGAGCGCCATGAACGTGCCCGCCTGCCGGAGCATCATCAGATGCTTCTCGGTGATCTCCGGCATACCGAGATCGGTCAGATGCTCGGCGCGGAACACGTACCGGTACACCTCCCACCCGATCTGCAGGACGGTCGCTGCGTCGCTGGTCGGCGTGGCGTTGGCGCGGATGTAGTCCAGAGCGAGCTGCTCCAACGAGGTGTCCGGGGTCTCGTGGGCGTCGAGCATGTCGCGCCGCACCTGCTGCCAGGGGATGACGAGCCAGGTGTGGTTGGTGAACTTGAAGAAATACTCCTCGGGGTCGAGGGTGACGCGGTGGCCGTCCACGGTGATACCGGGGATACGGTTCCAGCGCGGATCGAACACCTCGGGCAGCTCGACGCTGATCTTGTCGTGGGTGGCAGTGGACACTTCGTTCTCCGTTCGAGAGGACAGGCAGCGGCACCCGTACGGGACCGCAGGAAAGAGGTTTTTTCACGCTCCGCGTTCGGGTTCCTACCAAGAGTGGCTCTCCGGGCGTGGGGCGGCTATGGTCAATGGCGTCGCAGAACGTTTAATCGGTTTATCCATAGGGAGTTCCGATGGCGAGGTACTCCGGCCGGCGTTCCCCCAACGACCGGCTGCGGGAGATGATCGCGGCTTCGGGCTTGAGCTATGAGGGCGTGGCGCGCGCCGTTGTGCGCGTCGCTGCGGAGAACGGGGAAGTTCTGCGGACGAACAAGTCCGCCATCTCGCATTGGGTTGCGGGCGTTGAACCGAATAAACGGCCTGTCGGCTACCTCGTCGAGGCCCTCTCGCGCCGCGCCGGACGTCCGGTGACGAAGCCGCAGCTCGGTTTCCAGACCGACGAGTCGCCGGTGCTGGCAGGCGCGCACCCCGTCGAAACCGTGACCATGCTCAGCCGGGCCGATATCGAGAACAGAAGCTTCCTCGCCATCGCCGTCTACACCACGGACCGGGTGAGTCTGCCTCTCGGCTACGACTCAGAGGCGGTGAGCAGGCTCCTGCGGGCACGGACCGGCAGCGTGCGAGTCGGCGCCAGAGAAGTGGCCGTCGTCCGGCAGATCACCAAAGCGTTCGGCGCGGCCGATGAGCGCCTCGGCGGGGGTCACGGCCTGACTACCGTTGCCGCCTACCTGGCCGACACCGTCGCCCCCATGCTGTCCGGTCGCTTCACCGACGAAGCGACACGTCGCGACGCGTTCGGTGCCACTGCCGAGCTCGCCTGGCTGCTCGGTTGGAAGCATCACGACCTCGGACATGAGGGCGCGGCCCAGCGGTACTACCTCACCGGCTTCCAACTCGCCGTCGAGGCCGACGCGGGCGCCCACGCCGCCTGGATGATGCGCGCGATCGCCCACCAAGCGCTCAGCCTGAAGGAACATCAGCACAGCCGGGACCTCATCGAAGCGGCCCTCAAACGCGCTAAAGGCCGCTGTGACGGTGCCACCGAAGCGCTTCTGCGCATCACGCACGCTCGTTCCCACGCCGCTCTCGGTGAGAAGGCCGGAGCAGCGAGAGCACTCCTCGCGGCCGAGGACGCTCTCTCCCGACCAGGCGATCCGCAACCCTCATACTCGCTCCTCATGGGACCCGCCTCCGGCACCGTCGACTCCCACACCGCCAGGACGCTCACTGAAATGGGCGACCATGTGGGCACCGAGGCCCGGCACCGGGCGGCCTTCACATCCTGGGACCCCGTCGCTTTTCCCCGCGTTCACCTGCTCACCCACATGGACCTCGGGGACTGCCTCGCCGATCAGGTAAGAGCCGACGAGGCGATCGGAGCCTGGAACCAGGCACTCGACCTCGCCGAAGGAATGGCGTCAGGCCGGAGCAGAACCGCCCTGGCGGGCATCCGACCGACCCTCGCCGTATACAGGCGCAGAGGCGTCCCCGGCGCGGCCCTGCTGGAACAGCGCATCCGGCACGCGGCCACCGCCGCGTGAAAGGATCGTGTCCATGCCCACGCCCGGCACCGCCCTGCCCCCCGCGCTCGAAGCACACACCCTCCTCGTCGCCGCCGTCATCGTCCACGACCAGGCGCGGCAACGAGTCCTCCTCATACAACGAGCGGCCAGAGCGAAGTTCGCCCCCAACCACTGGGACCTTCCCGTCGGCAAGGCGAGCAAGGGCGAAGTGATCACGCAGACCGCGGCCCGCGAACTGAAAGAGGAGACCGGACTGGTCGTAGACCCCGCCGACCTCCGAGTAGCCGGTCTCATCCACTGCTCCTGGGGTGTCGAGGCGCCGAACGGCTTCGTCACCGTTGTCTTCGTCACCGACACCTGGAGCGGCACCCCGATCAACGCCGAACCTCGCAAACACGCACGCGTCGCCTGGCACCCGGCAGACCGGATACCCCAGGCATTCGTGTCCACCACTCGCGCCGCGCTGATCAACTACCTGACAGGCGGCCCCATGGTAACCACCGAGGGGTTCCGACCCTGAGACCTGATGGTTGAGTGGGTTCCGGTCGTCCTAAGGTCAACGCTGGACATAAACCAATCTAAAAGGTAGGAATAGTATGAAAAATCTCGCGCATTCTTGAGGAGCAGCCATGGCAGCCAAAGTGATCGACGTGGCCGCGTACGTCCAGGAATGGCAGGACTGGCACCACCGGCACGAGAGGGTGCTGGCCGATCCCCACGGGTTCCTCGCCGTCACGAACCTGCACTGGCTGACGTCCGAACCGCAGCGACTGCCGGATGCTCCAGGGGAGTGGTCGACCGGCGGCGAGGGCGTCGTGGTGACCCTCGGCGACGCGGAGGAACTGGTCGTGGACGGCACGCCCGTGCGTGGCCGGTACGTGTTCGGCCACATCCCCGAACGGGGCTCGATCAATACCACCTGGGGTGAAGCGGTGATCGAGGTGGCCAAGCGGGGCGGGCATGACATCGTCAGGCCTAGACACCCGGACCACCCGCTGCGTGTCGCGTTCGCGGGTACTCCGGTGTTCCCGCCGGACCCGCGATGGTTGGTCGTCGGCCGCTACCTGCCGTTCGACGAGCCCCGGCCGACGGAGGTCGGGGCGGCGGTGGAAGGGCTGAGGCACGTTTACGACGCGCCGGGGCGGGTCGAGTTCGAGCTCGACGGGCAGACGCTGAGCCTGACGGTGTTCAACGGCCACGCGCCGGGCAGCCTGATCGCCCTGTTCACCGACGCGACCTCCGGCGTGACCACCTACGCCGCCAACCGTGTCCTGCAACTCGGGGTGCCCGATGCCGACAATCAGGTGACCGTGGATTTCAACCGGGCCACGAACCTGCCGTGCGCCTACACCGACCTCGCCACCTGCCCGCTGCCGCCGGCGGAGAACCGGCTGCCGGTCGCGATCGAGGCGGGCGAGAAGATCCCCTACGAGCGCGGCTGACGTCCGGACGAGCGCGCCCGTGGCCTCATGCGCGTCACCTCCCGCGGGCTTCAGGCGCCGCCGGCTCAGTTCCGGCTCCCCCTCCGAGTACGCGATCGTCACGTCGAGGGGGCCGGCCCAAGACGCTCGCCCGTCCCTCGATGTGCCGCTCTTCAATCCCAGGTCGCCGGGGGCCGTCAGCCGACGGGCAGGTGGTCGAGGTAGCCGCGGATGTTGCGGCGGGTCTCGGTCACCGAGTCGCCGGCGAACTTCTCCGCCACCGCGTCCGCCAGGACGAGCGCGACCATCGCCTCGGCCACGATCCCGGCCGCCGGGACCGCGCACACGTCCGAGCGCTGGTGGTGGGCCCGCGCCGGGGCGCCGGTGGTGACGTCCACGGTGGCCAGGGCCCGGGGCACGGTCGCGATCGGCTTCATCGCCGCCCGCACCCGCAGCGGTTCGCCGGTGCTCAGGCCGCCCTCGGTCCCGCCGGAACGTCCCGAGGCCCGCCTGACGCCCTCGCTCGTCGGCACGATCTCGTCGTGCGCCCTCGACCCCGGCGTACGGGCCAGCCCGAAGCCGTCGCCGACCTCGACCCCCTTGATCGCCTGGATGCCCATCAGGGCGCACGCCAGCCGCGCGTCGAGGCGCCTGTCCCAGTGCACGTGGGAGCCGAGACCCACGGGGACCCCGTAGGCGAGGACCTCGACCACGCCGCCGAGCGTGTCGCCGTCACGGTGGGCCCGGTCGATCTCGGCGACCATCGCCTTGCTCGCGTACGCGTCCAGGCAGCGCACCGGGTCGGCGTCCAGTCTCCCCGCGTCCTCGGGGGTGGGGAGGACGCCGTCGGGGGTCCTGGCGGAGGCCAGCTCCACGACGTGCGAGACGAGCTCGATCCCGGCCGTCTCCCGCAGGTAGGAGCGGGCCACCGTGCCCAGCGCGACCCGCGCCGCGGTCTCCCGCGCGCTGGCCCGCTCCAGGATCGGCCTGGCCTCGTCGAAGCCGTACTTCTGCATGCCCGCCAGGTCCGCGTGGCCGGGCCGGGGCCGGGTCAAAGGGGCGTTGCGCGCCAGCCCGTCCAGCACCTCGGGGGCGACCGGGTCGGCCGCCATGACCTGCTCCCACCTGGCCCACTCGGTGTTGCCCACCACGATCGCGACCGGCGAGCCCAGGGTCAGCCCGTGCCGTACGCCGCCGAGGACGGTCACCTCGTCCCGCTCGAACCTCATCCGCGCGCCCCGGCCGTACCCCAGCCGCCGCCTGGCGAGCGCGTCCGCCAGCATGCCGGTGGTGACCGGCACTCCGGCGGGCAGGCCCTCCAGGGTCGCCACCAGGGCGGGTCCGTGGGATTCGCCCGCGGTCAGCCAGCGCAACCTGCTCATCGGGCCGCCCCCACCCCGAGGCCGCGGCTGAAGTCGCGGGCGCCGTGCAGCCAGGCCACCCTGTCGTGCAGGTCGTTCACGGTGAAGGAGGACAGCATCTCGTTCCGTTCCCGCGCCTCGGCGCCCGCCGGGTGGTAGAGCCGCGTCCCCATCTCGCGGGCCACCAGCTGGGTCCTGGCCGTGCGCTCGTGCCGCTCGGCGTTGTACTTCTCCAGGCGCCGCGGGATCGCGTCCTCGTCCCAGTCGAGCAGCCCGCCGATCACCACCGCGTCCTCCAGGGCCATGCACGCGCCCTGGGCGGCGTACTGCAGCATCGGGTGCGCGGCGTCGCCGAGCAGGGCGACCCGCCCGTCGGTCCAGCGGTCGACCGGGTCGCGGTCGCACAACACCCAGGTCCGCCACTCCTCGCCCAGTTCCAGGAGGTCGCGGGCGGTGTCGCTCAGGCCGGGGAACTCGCCCAGCACGTGGGACCTGTCCGCGGGCTCGCCGGTCACCTCCTCGCGGGCGTCGTCGTCCCGGGTGGCGGCCAGGTTCAGGAACCTGCCGCCGCCGATCGGGTAGTGGACGAAGTGCCACTTCGGGCCCGCCCAGAGGGTGACGGTGTTCCATCGCAGTTCCTCGGGGACGTTCTCCATGGGGATGACCGAGCGGTAAATGGTGTGCCCGGAGATCCGGGGCCCGCCGTCACCGACGAGCTGCCGGCGGACGGCCGAGCGGATGCCGTCGGCCCCGATGAGGGCGGCGCCGGTGAACCGGTCTCCCGCGTCCGTGACGGCGGTGACGTCGGCCGGGCCCTGCTCGTACCGGGTGACCGGCCGGCCGCCGAGCAGCTCGATGTCGCCGGACGCGCGGCAGGCGTCGAGCAGCGGCTGGTACAGGTCGCCCCGGTGGACCACCGCGTACGGGTTGCCGAACCGTCCCCGGTAGGCGCCGGTCAGCGGCATGCTGGCCACCCGCTCGCCCGTCGTGCCGTCCATGAAGCGCAGCTCGTCGATGAAGACCGCCCGGTCGCGGACGGCGTCGCCGACCCCGAGGCGGTCGAGCGCGTGGAAGGCGTTCGGCCCCAGCTGGATGCCCGCGCCCAGTTCGGCGAACGTGGCCTGGCGTTCCAGCACGGTCACCCGGTGTCCCCGATCGGCGATGCTCAGCGCGGCCGCGAGGCCGCCGATGCCACCACCGGCGATGAGAATCTTCGCCATGTCCTCGTCATCCCTCCAGGGCCAGGCCACGGCCCGCCAGTTCGGCGATGTCGAAGACGCCCTCGGTGGTGGCCTCCACCTCGAAGACGGCGCGCTGGACGGGCGGGAACCCGATCAGTTCGGCGGCCCTGGCCGGCAGCGGGACCGCCGCGGCCTCCGCCGACTCCCAGAGCAGCACGGCGCCCCAGCGGTCGCTCCTCCGGTCGGAGATCCAGAACTTCAGGCGCAGCCCGGGAATCGTGGCGAACCTGTCCACCGCCTCGTCGCGCAGGAACGCGCGGAGCGATTCGACGGTCTGGTCCGAGTCACGCAGATCCCACCAGACGACCGCGGCCTGCATACGCCTGACACCTCCGGAATTCGATTCCTCGTGCCGTTTCCGCCGGTGACGCCGTTTCCGCGGACGCGGATTCGTCTCCCAGGTGTACGGCAATTCTTATGACTGTCGTTTTTACGGTATTCCCCTGGTCAGGGCGGGGCAACGGGCCGGTGATAAGACATTCTTCTCGGGATGCGAACAAGAAACAGCGGTAACCGGAAAGGTGAATGCGCAGGAGTCGTAAGACGGTCGGACGAAGTGGTGTTCCCCGACGAGAAAGGACCGGCCCCGGTGTTCACCGGGGCCGGCCCTTTCTCCGGGGTCGTTCCATGGAAATCAGCGGTCAGTCCTTTTTCGCCTTCGCGATGGTGCGGGCCATCCGCTCGATGCTGGCGTCGTCGAACAGGTCGTCGATGTCGACGTCGACGTCGAAGACCTCGCGGATCCGCTCGGTCAGGCGGGCGGCGCGCAGGGAGTCCCCGCCCAGCTCGAAGAAGTTGTCGAGGATGCCGATGCCTTCGAGTTCCAGCGTCTTCGCCCAGATCTGCTGGAGGGACCGCTCGATGTCGTCGCGCGGCTCCTGGTAGGGGCTGCCGACCTCGGGCCGGGACCGGGGCGGCTCGGGGAGCGCGGTCCGGTCGATCTTGCCGTTCGTCGTCGTCGGGAGGCCGCCGATGACGTACGCCGCCGGAACCATGAACGAGGGGAGCGTCTGCCGCAGCGCCGCCCGGACGTCCCGTACCTCGGGGACGGGGCCGGGGCCCGGCTCGATGTAGGCCACCAGCTGGACGTCTCCCTGGCCGTCCTTCTTGGCCAGGACGGCCGCCTGGCCCACGCCCGGCTGGTCGGCCAGGACGGCCTCGATCTCGCCGAGGTGCACCCGGTTGCCGCGGACCTTGATCTGGTTGTCGGTACGGCCGACGATCTCGATGCTCCCGTCGGTCCAGTAGCGGGCCACGTCACCCGTCCGGTACAGCACCGGGTGGCGGACCGGGTCCATCGGGTTGGCGAGCCACTTCTCCGCGGTGGCCTCGGGCCGGCCCAGGTATCCCTCCGACAGGCTCTCACCGGCCACGAAGATCTCGCCGACGACTCCCGGCGGGAGGACTTCGAGGTTCTCGCCGAGCACGTACGCCTTGACGTTGGGCGTGGGCCGGCCGATCGGCGGCAGGCGGTGGGCGCGCCCCTCCTCGCCGAGGTCCACGCCGAGCTGGGTGATGTCGCACGTGGCCACGACCGTCGCCTCAGCGGAGCCGTACAGGTTGAACACGTGGAAGGGCAGGTCGGCGGAGGGCCACGACTGCACGCGCTCGCCGCAGATCCTGATGTTGACCAGCTCGGTCTCGGCGGGCCAGTGGAGCGTCCACAGCCGTTCGGCCATGGCCTTCATGAGCAGGGTGTGGGTGATCCGCTCCGAGACGAGCCAGTCGCGCAGCCACTCGGGCGACGTCACGACCGACGGCTCGGGGATGTGGACCGTGGTGCCCGCGGCGAGGACCGAGAAGCACTCGACCTCCACCATGCCGTAGCCGGGCGCCGCCAGCCACGTCCCGCGGGACTTCTCGGTGATGCCGCAGATCACCCGCATGCTGTAGATGAGGTTGCGGGCCGCGCCGTGCGGCACCATGACGGCCTTGGGCACCCCGGTGGAGCCGGAGGTGTAGCAGATGTGGATGAGGTCCCCGGCCTCCACCCGCTCGCTGACCGGGGTGGCGGGCTCGTCGCGCCAGTCCGCGTCGTCGAGCGAGAGCACCGGGCAGATCCCGGACACCTTGGGCTCGTGGGCCTTCATGGTGAGCACCACCACGGCCGAGGCGTCCTCGATCATGAAGCGGACGCGGTCGTCGGGGAACTCGGGGTCGAGCAGGATCGCCGCCGCCGCCGTCTTGAAGCAGGCGAGCTGCGCGATCAGGCTCTCGGCGCCGCGCGGGAAGCAGACCCCGACCCGGTCGCGGGGGCGGACCCCCGTCGAGGCGAGCCGGTGGGCGAGCTGGTTGGCCTGGTCGTCGAGCTCGCGGAAGGTCAGCCGGCCACCGGGCCAGGCCACCGCGACCACGTCGGGCGTCCGGCGCGCGATGTCCGCGACGACCTCGTGGAAGAAGAGGCCGGGTACGGGCTCGTCGGTCTGGTTCCAGTCGACCAGGATGTGCCGCGACTCCTCCTCGGTGAGCAGGGGGACGTCCCGCAGCGCGACGGCCGGGTCGGCCGCCAGGGCGTCGAGGACCCGCCCGAGGTGCAGCGCGTACTGCGCGGCGGCGTCCTCGTCGAACTCCGCCCGGGGCATCACGAGCTCGAAGTCGCCCTCGCCCCGGGTGAGCACGGTCAGCGCGGCCCGCGGGCCCGGCTCCCCGCCGTTCGCGGAGACGCCGTTCGTGGCGGCACCGTTCGTGGCGGCGCCGTTCGAGGAGACACCATTCGAGGGGACGTCACTCGCGGGGACGTCACTCGCGGGGGTGCCGCCGGCGGAGACCCCGTTCGAGGGGACGCCGTTCGTGGTGACACCGTTCGTGGTGACACCGTTCACGGGGGCGTCGGGGGCGTCGGGGGCGTCGAGAGTGCCGGGGGTGTCTCCCGTGGAGACGACGGCCTGACAGGCCTCGCCGGTGGACGGCTCGGGCCGCGTGGCGGCGATCTCGGCCAGCAGGTCCGCGGCGGTCGTGTCTCCCGACACCCGCAGCCGGATGTTCTCGGCGGTCCCCTGCCCCGACCGCCGTCCGATCAGCAGGTCGGTCTCCCCGGTGTAGCGGTGGAGCAGCCCGGCCAGGGCCGCCACCGCGAACGTCTCCCGCTGCGGGGCTGCCTTCCCGGGGACGGGGATGGGGTGCCGGTGCGGCGCTCCGGTCCGGTCGTCGGCGGCGGGACGGGCGAGGGGAAGCGACGAGTTGGTCGTTTCCATGGGAATCGTTCCTCTCGTTGTAGCGTGGGACAGGGGGCTCAGGCGAGGGCCGGCAGCGTGGCGACGGCGGGGAGAGGGGCCTCGGCCAGCAGGGGGGTGTCCTCGGCACCGGCCCGCCGGAGGGAGCGCCCGGTCTCGACGGCCTCGGAGAGCTCCTCGATCATCCGGGTGGTCTGCTCCCAGTCCACGCAGGCGTCGGTCACGCTCTGCCCGTACGCGAGGCGCTCCGTCCTTCCCAGGACCAGGTCCTGCCGGCCGGCGGCCAGGAAGCTCTCCAGCATGATCCCGGCGATGCCGGTCTCCCCGCCGGCGATCCGCCGCGCGATGTCGGCGGCCACGTAGGGCTGCCGCTCGTGGTCCTTGCCGCTGTTGCCGTGGCTGGCGTCGATGAAGAGGCGCTGCGGCAGCCCCGCGCTCCCCAGCAGTTCGAGAGCGCCCGCCACGTCGGAGGGGCCGTAGTTCGGGGCCGCGCTGCCGCCGCGCAGGACGACGTGGCACTCGGGGTTCCCGCTGGTGGAGACGATCGAGGCGACGCCCTCGTCGTCGATGCCCGGGAACACGTGTCCCTTGGAGGCCGCGACGATGGCGTCGACGGCGTCCTCCACGTGGCCGCTCGTCGCGTTCTTGATGCCGACGGGCATGCTGAGCCCGCTGGTGAGCTGCCGGTGCACCTGGCTCTGGACGGTGCGGGCACCGATCGATCCCCAGGACACGGCGTCGGAGAAGTAGCGGGGGGTGAGCGGGTCGAGGAACTCGCAGCCGATCGGCAGGCCGGTCTCCAGGATGTCCACCATCAGGCTTCTCGCCACGCGCAGCCCGCTGTTGAGGTCGTTCGAGCCGTCGAGGTGGGGGTCGCTGATGAGTCCCTTCCAGCCGAGGCGGGTCCTCGGTTTCTCCATGTAGACCCGCATGACGACCACGAGCGAGTCGGACACCTGCCGCGCGAGGTCCGACAGCCGCTCGGCGTAGGTCAGGGCGGCGCAGGGGTCGTGGATGGAGCACGGGCCGGCGACCACGACGAGCCGGTCGCTCTGGCCGCTCAGCACCTGGGCGACCTCGTACCGGCCGTTGAGCACGGTCTCCGCGGCGGCGGGCGACATCGGGATCTCCTCCCGCAGCGCGGCGGGCGCGAGGAGCGGCTCGACCGGGGTGACCCGGGAGTCGAGAGAGGGAGTGGGGGACACGTCGGGAGTCTGGGTGACGGTCATGACGGGTTCCTTCCTGTGGAGTCCTGTGGAGTCCTGCGAAGTACTGCGAGGTCCTGTGGAGTGGTCAGGCGTCGCGCGCCTCGAGAACGGCCGCGGAGAACGTGAATCCCATGCCGGTGCCGATGAGGAGCACCCGGGCTCCGGGCTCCAGGAGGTCCTCCTTCAGCAGGTGGTCCAGGCCGTAGAGCTGGTCGGCGGGGCCGAGGTGGCCGATCGTCAGGCCGAGCTCGGCCAGGGTGTTGCCGGGGATGGCGTCCAGCGGGCGTACGAAGCTCTCCTTGAACAGGGCCCGCCCGACGAACGGCGTGACGAGCCAGTCGACCTCGTCCATGGACAGGCCGGCGTCGGACAGCGCGCGGGAGACGACGTTCGCGGTCCCGGCCGCCGACCTGGCGCGGACGTCGCGCAGCGACAGCTCGCCGCGGGTCAGGAACTCCCGGGTCCTGCGCCTCATGTCGGGCTGCGGCTCGGGGGCCGTACGGAACGGCTCGTCGCCGCGCGAGAGGCCTTCGAGGGCCGTGTCGGTCTCCGAGACGCAGGACAGCAGCCGCAACCGGCCGCCGCCGCGGGTGACCACCGCCGACGCGGCACCGTCACCGAAGACCATGCCGGGGGAGAGGTACCAGCGGTCGGTGGGCGGGGCGAACCGGTCCGCGACCGTGATGAGGGCGGAGGGGAGCTCGGGGCGTCCCGACAGCATGCCCGCCGCGATCTCCAGGCAGGCCAGGGAGCCGTTCGACGCCGCCGAGACGGTCATCGGCATCCCGGTCATGTGGGTGCCCAGCAGTTCCCCGCCGATCCAGCAGGCCGCGGGCCACATGTCGATGCCCTGGAAGTGGCTGTGGCTGTGCAGGTAGAGCGTGCCGGGGCCGGTCTCCGCCCCGAGGGCGGCGGCCTCCTTGAGCGCCTGCCGTCCCGCGGTCACGGCCATCTCGGGGGGAGCCTCCGTGGACTGGGAGACGGAGACCATCCCGGTGCTCTCGGCGACCTCGGCCGAGTACGAGCCGTCCTCGACGGCCCGGCCTATCGGCACCAGGTCGCCGAGCGTGCCGCCCGTGCCGGAGATCCAGATGTCATCGAATCGCATCGCTGAGTGTCCTTTCCGTGCCGGAAGTGCCGGAAGTGCCGGAAGTGCCGGAGGACCCGGAGGGGCCGTAGGTTCCGGAGACGCCGGAGGCGTCGGGGACGTCCCACAGGTACTCGCCGCCCGCGGTGACGTGGATCGGCCCGCAGATCCCGTCGAGGATCCGCCGGACGCTGCGGAGCAGCACCCGTCCGATGGCCGTGTCGATCGCGCCCGCCAGGTGCGGGACGCTCGTGGAGTAGTCCACCTGGTAGGTGACCTCGCAGCCCTCGGCGAGATCCTCGGTCGTCCAGGAGCCCCTGAAGTCGTGGAAGTCGCCGGTGACCTGCTCGAACTCGATCCGGTACGGCTGCGCGCCGACCAGGTCGCGGCTGTGCTGGACCCACTCGGCCGTGCCGCCGCGGAAGGCGAGGACCCACTGGCGGAGCCCGCCGCCGATGTCCTCGACGGAGAGGATGTCCGGGGCGCACGCCGGGAACGCCCGGTCGTCGCCGAGCTGCTCGATCAGGTCCTCGGCCGAGCACCACACGGTCGCCTTGAAAGTACGAGATGTCATGTCGTTCACTCCGTATCGGTCGCCGGGCGGACGATGCTGACGCCCTGCAGGTGTGAGGCACGCAGCATGAGGTAGTTCGCCTCCCCGAAGGCGCCGCCGGTCAGGCCGGTCCCGCCGTGGGTGGGGAGGAACGGCAGGAAGCCGGCGTGCGAGTCGTTGATCTTGAGCTGGCCGCCGCCGGTGGCCCCCTCCGCGAACCGGTCGATCACCGAGGGGTCGGTGGCCCAGAAGGAGTTGCGCAGGCCGTACGCGTTGCCGTTCACGAACGTGATGAGCCGCTCCAGCAGCTCGTCGTCCGTACCGCCGGGCTCGGGGACGATGACCGGCAGGAGGGGGAAGAACGTCTCGTCGCGTACCACCCACAGGGACCTGGAGTCGCGGAGCCCGTCGACCCGCAGGATCGTCGGCTCCAGGAAGAACCCGGTCTCCGACGGGGAGCCGTCCACCTCCAGGCGGCGGCCGCCGTGGACGAGCGTGGCGCCCTGCCCGAGGGCCTGGGCGACGCAGGCGTGGAACGCGTCGACCATCAGGACCGGGGTGAGCACGACGCCGCGCTCCTCGGGGTAGCCGGGCTGGATCTTCTGCACGGCCACGGCCAGCCGCTCGACGAGCTCGTCGGCGATCGCGGGGTGGGCGATCACCTGGTTGGGCACGTTGCAGATCTGGCCCGACTGCGTGAAGAACTGCGTGAGGCTCTCCACCGCGACGTCCAGGTCCGCGTCGCGCCAGACCACGAAGCAGTCGTTGCCCGCCAGCTCCAGGATGGGCTTCTTGCCGGCCGCGACGCAGTCGCGCTCCAGGGCGAGCCCCTTCTTGCTGCCGCCGATGTAGACGATGTCGTCGACGTGCTCGCTGGCCAGCCAGGCGTCGAGCATGGGGGGCCCGCAGAGCGCGTTGAGCGTGCCGGGGGGCGCGCCCGCCTCCTCCAGCACCGGCGCCACGATCTCCCGCATCGTGTACATGACCGCGAGCGGGATCCCGCGCGGCGCCCGCACCACCACGGCGTTGCCGGCGAGGAGGGCGGTGATGCCGAACAGGGCGTTGGCGACCGCGGCGTTCTGCGGCGGGTTGACGCAGACGACCCCGTCGGGGACGCGCCGCAGGATCATCTCGCGCTCGCCGTCGTGCCGGTCGAAGCGCATCTGCGCGGCGCACCACCCGAGCGTCTCCCGGCTCCAGCCGGTGAGGGGGATCCCGTCGACCATGCCCTCGGCGAGGGAGCGGGGCTGTCCTTCGGCGACGAGGATCTCGACCAGCTCGTCGCGGTGCTCGGCGAGGCGTTCCGCGATGCGGTAGCCGATCTCCATCCGGGTGGCGAGCGGGAAGCGGGCCCATTCGGGGGCGGCCCGGGCCGCCGACTCCAGGGCCAGCTCGACCATCTCCTCGTCGGCGACGGCGCACGCTCCCGCGACGGCGTCCCCGGCCGACTCGATGTCGACGAGGCCCAGGTCGAGGTCGCGCTTGAGCCTCAGGCTGGGGAAGGTGTCCTCCAGGACGGCACGCGTGGTGACCGTGTGGACGTACTTCCCGCTGTCGCCGGTGATGTCCTTGCCGCCGATATAGGCGGGATAGACCCTGGTGGTCACGTCGCTTCCCTTCGTGCTCCTCGTGCTCCGGATTTCTCTGCCGGTTTTTTCTGTTACCAGCAATTACGCTAAGCCGGTAACAGGGGCGGGGCAACGGGGGTGCGATAAGAGCTTCTTCTCGGGATGCGAACGCGAACCATGCCATACGAAGCAAGGGGCGGGTGTGGTGGAGGTCTTCCGGGGGCGTCGTTGGATCATCCGCGCCGCACTACCGGCGAAGTCATTTCGGTAGTAACATTGTTAGGGTGAAGCGACAACCGGGAGACAGAGCCGTGGCGCCGGGTCCGCTCGCGCTGGTGCAGGCATTCGTCAACAGCGTCAATGTGGAGTTCGGCCCTGACTACTTCGCCACCACGCGGGGTCTCGCCACCTGGCTGGAACGCAACGGCCTCGACGGCCCGCGGGTGGAGCCGGACGAGCTGGATCGCCGCGACGCCGTGATCCTGCGGGAGGCGCTCCGCGCGCTCCTGCGGGAGAACAACGGCGGTCCCGCCGACCTCCAGGCCCGCCGTACGATCGAGCACGTCGCGCGCGCCTGCCCGCTCGTCGTGGGGTTCGGCGGGGAGGCCGGGAGTCTCGGCCTCCGGCCCGCGCTGACCGACGTGCGCGGGGCCCTGGCCAGGGTGCTGGCGGTCGTCGCCGGCGCCGTCGCCGACGATTCCTGGCAGCGCCTCAAGGCGTGCGGCGAGCACCGATGCGAGTGGATCTTCTACGACCGGTCGCGAAACCGGGGCAGCAGGTGGTGTTCGATGTCGGTGTGCGGGACACGGGCCAAGATGCGCACCTACCGCGAGGCGAAACGGGAACACAGCGCGGCCGGGTGAGCCCAGCACGACCGGGCGATCCGGGCGTACGACACGGTCGGCTGAGCCGGGAAGAGCGGATGAACCGGGCCGATCGGGTGAGTCCAGGAGGACACGACGAGCCGGGGAGACGGTCAACCGTCTCCCCGGCTCGCGTCACCGGTCATGCCGTCACGTCAACGAGGACCCCTCACAGAGAATCACCGAGCACCGAGGAACGCGGACCGTCGAGGAACGCGGAGCGCGTCACCGGCGATCACGGCACGTTCTCACGGCACATTTTCACAGCGCGCTCTCACGGCGCGTTCTCACGGCACGTTTTCACAGCGCGCTCTCACGGCGCGCTCTCACGGCGCGCTCTCACGGCGCGTTCTCACGGCGCGTTCTCACGGCCGAGGAGTTTCCTCGCGACGACGAGCTTGGTGGCCGCCGCGGTGCCGTCCGCGAGCTGGAGCCCGATGACGTCCCTGAGCCGCTGCGCGATCGGCCCGTCCTCCGACCAGCCGAGGTGGCCCATGGTGAGCAGTGACTGGTGGACGGCCTCCATCGCCGCCTTCGGCGCCCACCACTTGGCCATGTTGGAGGGGACCCTCGGGTCCATGCCGTTGTCGGCGAGCCACAGTGCCTCGTACGACACCAGCCGGGCCGCGTGGAGCATGGTCGCGTGCTCGACCAGGGGGAAGGCGACGCCCTGGAACCTGCCGATGGGCCCGCCGAACGCCTCCCTGGCGCCCGCGTGGGCGACGGCCTCGTCGAGGGCGGCCCTGCCGACCCCGAGTGCCATCAGCGAGATGAGCGCCCGAGAGACGCCGAACCCGCGCATGACCGCGGCGAAGCCGAGTCCCGGCTCCCCGACCACGTCCCGGGGGCCGACGCGGACGTCGTCGAAGACGAGCCTGCCGCGCCCGCCGGACCGGCAGCCGAGGTCGGAGAGGACCTCACGGGTCACCCTCTCCTCGTCGAGCCGGACGTAGAAGGCGGTGATGCCGTGCGCCCCCGCCTCTCCCGTACGCGCGAAGACGAGGCCGTGCGTGGCGTAGGCGGCGATCATGATGGAGGTCTTCTCGCCGTTCAGCACCCATCCGTCGCCGTCGGGCTCGGCGCGCATCTCGATGCTCGCGGCGTCGGTGCCGTGGCCGGGCTCGGTGAGGCAGAGCGCGACGATCGACTCGCCGGTGGCGATCGGCGGCAGCCAGCCCGCCAGCTGTCCCGGCGTGCCGTTCGCGGCCAGGACGCCGCCGATGAGGGCGGCGTTGAGCACGGGGTAGCAGACCGACAGGTCGGCCGCCGCCAGCTCCTCCAGGGCGATGCCCGCGCTCACCGCGTCGAGCCCGCGTCCCCCGTACTCCTCGGGGACGCGCAGCGAGAACAATCCCTCCTCGCCCATCTCGGCGAGGAGCCCGGCGCGGTAACCGCGCCGCACGTCGCTCTCGTGGCGGTACGGGGCCACCCTGTCGGCCGCGAACTCCCGCACCCTCTTGGCGAGCGCCTGCTGTTCACTGGTGAATTCGAAGTCCATGACCTGTCCTAAGCCCGGAGCCGGTCGCGCAAGGCGAATTTCTGGATCTTTCCGGAGGGGGTTCTCGGCAGCGACGGCACGACCTCCAGCCGTTCCGGCCAGTACTGCTTGGCCATGCCGAGACCGGCGAGGTGGCCGCGCATGTCGTCGAGGGTGAGCGGCGGGTCCGCCGCGGAGTCCGCCGCGACGAGGATCGCGCAGGCGCGCTCGCCCAGCCGCGGGTCCGGGTAGCCGACGACCGCGACGTCCTTGATGGAGCGGTGCCGCAGCAGGGCCGCCTCCACCTCCACGACGGGGATGTTCTCGGCGCCCCGCATGATGACGTCCTTGACCCGGCCGGTGATCCGGATGCCGCCGAAGCCGTCCTCGCGGGCCAGGTCCCCGGTGTCGAACCAGCCGTCCTCGGTCATCGACTCCGCGTACACCTCGGGGCGGCGGAAGTAGCCGAGGCACTGGGCCGCGCCGCGGACCTGGAGCAGGCCGGGCTGCCCGGCGGCCACCGGCTCGCCCTCGCGGCCGACGATCCTGACCTCCATCCCCGGTACGGGGGTGCCGTCGCTCTCGGCCGCGCGCATCGCCGGGTCCTCGGGACGGGTGATCGTCACGCAGCCGTTCTCGCTCATGCCCCACAGGGCGTACAACCGGCAGCCGAGGACCTCCCGCGCGTCCTCCACGAGGAGCGGCGCGATCGGCGCGCTGCCGGTGGCGAACGTCACCAGCGAGGACAGGTCCCTCGGCGAGGCGCGCTGCGCCTCGATGAGGTCGGAGAGGAACGTGGGCGCGCCCATGAAGAACGTGACCTCCCGCTCCTCCAGGATCCGCAGCATCACGGCCGGGTCCCACGCGTCCACCTGCACGGCCGTCGCGCCCAGGATGAGCGGCATGATGAAGTTCCAGGTGTATCCGGCCTGGTGGGTCGTGGGGGAGCCCATCGCCGTCACTTCCCTGATGGTCAGGTGAAGCACGTCGGCCTGCGCCCTGTTCATCGCGTACAGGGTGTTGTGGCTGTGCACGACGCCCTTCGGCTCACCGGTCGTGCCGGAGGTGAACACGATCTGGGCGGGGTCGTCGGGCCCGGCCTCCAGGGCGTCGAGGGCCTCGATCTCTTGGGTGGAGGGTTCGGGGCCGAGCAGGTCGCGGTCGAAGTCGAGCGCGCCTTCCATCCCCCCACTACCGTCGTCGCCGAGGAGCACCCGGTGGCGCAGGCCGGGGACGGCGCGGGCGACCTCGGCGCTCATGTCCGCGTACGAGAAGCCGCGGAACCCGGCCGCCGCGATGTAGACGGGGCTGGCGGTGAGCCGGGTCATGAACTCGACCTCGCGCCTGCGCATGATCGGCACGACCGGGCCCGCCACGGCGCCGATCCGCGCGCACGCGAGGATCGACGCGACGAGCTGCCAGGAGTTGGGCAGCTGCAGGGTCACCACGTCGCCGCGGCCCACGCCCAGCCGTACCAGGCTCGCCGCGAGGCGGTCGACGCGGTGGGCGAGCTCGGCGTAGGTCACCGTCTCGGGGACGCCGTCGCGGTAGCAGACGAGCGCCGGCTTGTCCGGGTGGCTGGCGGCGGAACGCCGGAGGTCGTCGAGGACGGTCTCGTCACGCCACCATCCGGCGGACCGGAAGTCGTCCTGCGTCAGGTCCTTCATCGGAGGTCCCTCCTCGGCCTGCCGAGGGCCGTCCTGGCCCGCGCGGCGACGGCCTGGGGGGTGATGCCGCCCCGCTCCAGGAGGTATCTCTGGCCGCCGGAGACCGGTACGAACGCGTCGGGCATCGCCACCCGGTGCACCCTGACCGGCAGGATCTCGGAGAGGCTCTCGGCGACGGCGGCTCCGAAGCCCCCGGCGCGCCAGTGCTCCTCCACCGTGACCACGACGCCGGTCGTGCCCGCCGCGGCGGCGAGCGTGTCCGTGTCCAGCGGCTTGACCGTGTGCACGTGGATCACGGACGCCGCGATGCCGTCGCGCTCCAGCAGGTCCGCGGCGTCGAGGGCGGCGAGCACCGGGTACGGGCCGCAGGCGGCGAGCGTGACGTCGCCGCCCTCCCGCAGGGTGCGCGCCTGCCCGAGCCGTACGGGCGGGCCTTCGGGGAGGTCGGGGGTGGCGTTGCGGCCGAGCCGGAAGTAGACCGGGCCCGGCAGGGTGAGGGCCTGGCGGAACAGCTCGTCGGTGGTGGCGGCGTCGGCCGGGACCACGACGGTCATGTTCGGCAGGTTCCGCATCACGGCCAGGTCCTCCAGCGAGTGGTGGGTCGGGCCGAGATGGCCGCCCGACACCCCGGAGTGGGTCGCGGCGATGCGGACGGGCAGGTTGTTGAGCGCGATGTCGACCTTGACGGCCTCCAGGGCCCGGGTCGAGGCGAACGCGGCCATCGTGTTCACGACGGGTACGCGCCCCTGCTTGGCGAGCCCGGCGGCGGCACCCATGAGGGTGTGCTCGGCGATGCCCAGGTTGAGGTACCTGTCGCCCGCCTCGCCGAAGTCGACCCCGCTGAACAGGCCGGTGTCGCTGTCGAGGCAGACCAGCCGCTCGTCGTCGGGCATGAGTTCCACGAGCACGTCCCGGTAGACCTCACGGGACGAGCGCGTCTTCACTGTGGTGGCGGTCATCGCCGTTCTCCTTCCGAGGTGGCGCGCGAGCCTTCCGAGGGGGCACGCGGGCCCTCCGAGCCAGGGCGCGGGCCTTCCGAGGTGGCGCGCGGGCCTTCCGAGCCGGCGCGCAGGGCGGAGAGCGCGCGGCGGTGCTGCCGGTCGCCCAGCTTGGCGTAGTGGCTGCGTGCCTGCCCCTCGATGAAGGGGATGCCCTTGCCCTTGACGGTGTGGGCGATGATCAGGGTGGGCCGTCCCGGGTCCGGCGGCGCGGTGAACGCCGCGGTCAGCTCGGCGACGTCGTGGCCGTCCACCTCGTGGACCCGCCAGCCGAAGGCCCGCCAGCGGTCGGCCAGCGGCTCCAGGTCGCCGACGGACTCCGTCTCGCCGGTGATCTGGAGGCGGTTGCGGTCGATGACGGCGGTCAGGTTGTCCAGCCCGTGGTTCGCGGCGACGCTCGCGGCCTCCCAGACCGAGCCCTCCTGGAGCTCGCCGTCGCCCATGACCACGAAGCACCGGCGCTCGGAGCGGCCGAGCCTGGCCGCGAGCGCCACTCCGACGCCCAGCGCCAGGCCGTGGCCGAGGGAGCCGGACGGCATCTCCACGCCCGGGATCTCGGCGTGCGGGTGGGCCATGAAGGAGCTTCCCGGCAGCGCGTAGTCGGCGAGCCGCTCCTCGGGGAAGAAACCGGCCTCGCAGAGGGTCGCGTAGAGGGCGATGCCCGCGTGTCCCTTGCTCAGCAGCAGCATGTCGCGGTCGGGCGCGCCCGGGTCCCGAGGGTCGACGCGCATGATCTGGAAGTACAGGGTGGCGAGGACCTCGACAAGGGACATGGAGCCCCCCAGGTGCCCGCCCTCGGGACTCGCGCACATGTTCACGATGTGTTCCCTGATCCGGCCGGTCACCGCGGCCGGGTCGGCCATCTCACCCGCCGGGGTCGCACCCGGCAGGGTGGAGGTGCTGCTCATGTCTGCTCCTTTCGCCTCGCTCAGTTCGGGGTGCGGGCTTCGCTTCGCTCGGTTCGGGGTGCGGGTCGGTGAGGTCGGGACCTCGGTCGGTTCGGGGTGCGGGTCGGTGAGGTCGAGGCTTCGGTCGGTTCGGGATTCGGGGTGCGGGTCGGTGAGGTCGGGACCTCGGTCGGTTCGGGGTGTGGGTCGGTGAGGTCGAGGCCTCGGTCGGTTCGGGGTTCGGGGTTCGGGCCGGTGAGGCCGGGGCCTCGGTCAGTTCGGGTGCAGGCCGGTGAAGTCGAGCCCGAGGGACTCGGGCAGGCCGAGCCGGATGTTCATGCACTGCACCGCGTTCCCGGAACCGCCCTTGACCAGGTTGTCCAGGGCCGCGATCACCGTCACGCCGTCCGACTCGGGGTCCAGGGCGAAGCCGACGTCGCAGAAGTTGGAACCGGACAGGATCTTCGCGTCCGGGAACCGGTGCAGGCCGCGCCGCTGGGCGACCACGCGGACGAACGGCTCGTCGGCGTACCGCTCCCGGTAGGCGGAGCGAATGTCCCGCTCGCCGGCGCCGTCGGCGAGGCGTGCCCTGCACAGCAGCTGCACCCCTCGTACGGCCTCCACCCCCGTCGCCGTCATGCTGACGGGGAGCCCGGTCGCCTGGGAGATCTCCGCCTCGTGCCGGTGCCGCGTCGGGGCGAAGACCCTGAGCGCGCCACTGCGTTCGGCGTGCAGGTTCTCCGAGCCCGCGGTCGCCCCGGCTCCGCTGGAACCGGTCCTGGCGTCGACCGTTATCTCGTCCCTGATCAGCCCGGCCTCGGCCAGCGGGGTGAGACCCAGGATCCCGGCGTTCGCCATGCAGCCGGGCACGCTGACCCGGTCGGCCGTGCGCAGGCGCTCCCGGTGGAACTCCGGCACGCCGGGCACGAAGCTGTCGAGAAGCTCGGTGGCCTCGTGCGGGACCCCGTAGTAGTCCTCGTAGGTGTCGGCGGACCGCAGCCGGAAGTCGCCGGACAGGTCGATGACGGTGTCGGCCCTGTCGAGGAACTCCGGCATCCGGCGCATCGTCTCCCGGTGCGGTGTCGCCAGGAACAGCACGTCGTAGTGGTCGAGCTGGTCCTCCGCGCAGAAGGCCAGCCGGGTCCTCCCCCTCAGGTTGGGGTGAGCCCCGTCGATCTGGCGGCCCTGCAGGCGCCGCGAGGTGGCGGCGGCCAGCTCGACCTCCGGATGGGTGGTCAGGATGCGCAGGAGCTCGCCGCCGATGTAGCCGGCGGCTCCGACGACCGCGACGCGTGTCATGTCTCTCCTCTCGCGATGAGGTGGGCCGCGATGGCGTCCGCCACGTCGACCCTGGAACCGTGGGCCTCCTGGAAGCCCCTGAACTCCACCCGGTCGTTGACCTCGAGCACGGTCAGGTGCCCGTCCATGTCCTCGATGAGGTCGACGCCCGCGATGTCGGTGCCGACCGCCTCGGCGGCGGCGACGGCGAGCTTGGCGTGGACGGGGCCGAGCGGGCAGTACTCGCTCACGGCGCCCCGCGCCACGTTGGTGCGCCACTCCTCACCCTTGCGGTAGGTCGCGCCGAGCGCCTCGCCGCCCACGACGAGCACGCGGAGGTCCCGGTCGGCCTTGGGCACCTGCTCCTGCAGGTAGATCACGTGCGACTGCGGGGAGGGGAGGGCGGCGACGTGTTCGAGTACGGCCGTCGCCACCGCGCGGTCCGTGACCCTGGTCACCAGCCGGCCCCACGAGCCGACCAGCGGTTTGATCACGGCCGGGTAGCCGATGTCGTCCAGGGCCTCCAGCGCCGCCTCGGTCGTCATCGCCAGCGCGGTCCTGGGCGTCGGCAGCCCGCGGTTCAGCAGGGCCGCCGACGTGTGCCACTTGTCGCCGCTGAGATGTGTGGCGGCGGCGCTGTTCAGCACCGTCACCCCCGCCGACTCCAGGGCGCTCGCCGCGTAGAGGGCGCGGAAGTGCCCGACCTCGCGGTTGAGGACGAGGGTGGGGCCGGTCCAGGCCGAGCCGTCCGCGACGAACAGCGACCTGGGGTCCAGGTGCTCGAATCGGGCGCCGCGTCGTTCGAGGGCGCCCATGATGCTCTTCTCCTCGAACCGCACCCGTGAGGCGAGGACGGCGAGGTGAGGTGCTACGGAATTCATGGCACGGCTCCCTCCGCTACTCGCCCCAGTCTTCTTCGACGTCCGGTGCCAGCGTGAGCGTCGGGGGCTGGACGGAGGCGATCTCCAACTCGCTCCGGCAGTCCACGCACTCCACGATCTCGCTCACCCTGGCGTCTCCGTCGATCGTCACCTCGGCCGCGCACTCAGGGCATTCGGGGCCGTTCACAACCTTCTGCATGAGCTCATCCCTGTTCGTAGTTGTCCGAGATTGTCTTATAAACCGTAACCCCATTTCCCGTGGAATTGCTAATAAGTGCTTTTACTCGAAATGAACGACGCTGCTTATGAGGTGTTCTCATAATGTAGGGCTATTAGCTCATAAGCATCGCTTCTTGGGTAGGGGCCGAAATATGGAGTGCCGGATGACTAGGCTCTTCAGTGGTGATTATTAGCCTGCTTGTCGTCATCGCTGGAAGTCACCGGAAGTCACCAGAAGCCCCCGGAGATCTTCAGAGGATCTCCAGAAGTCTCCAGAAGGAGGGGTAATGCGAGGGATCGCAGAGAGTCCGGCCGTCGACGGCGACGGCGCGCACCCGGCTCCGTCTGACCTTGATTTCGATTTCGCGACCGCAGAGCACACGCCGGCCGCCGAGCGCACACCGGGCGAGGAGTTCGCGGCGGCCGTGAGCGCGGCCGGAGGGCGAGCCGGTCAGCCGACCGGTGAGCGTACCGGCGAGCGGGGGGACCTGGTGGTGCCCTACGGCGTGCACCTGCCCGCCGCGTTCCCGCTCTTCGCGTCCCGCCCCCGCTATCCGGTGCGCCACCTGCTGAAGACCGCGCCGGTGGCCGGCGGCCCGGCGCCCTACGTCCACGAGCCTCCCCGGGGAGAGCTGAGCGAGTCGGGCACCTCCTACGCCGCCACCCCCGAGGCCGCCTTCGCGCCGAGGATCGAGCGGGCGCGGCTCACCGACCTCACCGTCTCCGTGCCGCTGCCCGAGGGGATCCTCGGGGAGCCCGCGCTGCTGGCCCCGTACGTCGACTACCGCGTGCTCGTCCGGCTGTCGGTGGCGGAGAACGAGGCGCTGCTGCACGGCACCGGGGACGGGGCGATCACCGGGTTGCTCCGGCTGCCCGGCACCCGTGACCGGAAGACCGGCCTCGGCCTCGAGGAGGCGGCCACCGAGGCCGCCGCCGAGGTGGAGGAGACCGGCGGCTCGTGCGACGGCATCGTCGCCCACCCCGCCGTCTACTGGGAGATGGTCAGGACGGGCATGCTCGGCCGGCTGGCCGTGGCCGGGATCACGGTGTCGAGGACACGCATGATCCCGAAGGACACCCTGCTCATGGGGGACTTCCGCGCCGCGTTCACCCTGCTGCTGCCCGGCACCTCCTCCATCACGCTGCGCCGGGGCGCCGGGCCCGACGGCGCCGACCTCGTCGAGGCGAGCAGCCGCGTCGGCCTCGCCGTGCACCTGCCCCAGCACCTGATGACGCTGTCGTGGGGTGGTCGCCATGGGTGACCCGCGGATCCTGTACATCACCGGGTGGATGCGGAGCGGCAGCACCCTGCTGGGGAACGTCCTCGGCGAGCTCCCCGGCGTCCTGCACGTGGGCGAGCTGCACTACCTGTGGCGCAACGGCGTGCTGAACGCCGGCACCAACTCCAGCTGCGGCTGCGGCAGGGACCTGACCGCGTGCGACGTCTGGTCCTCGGTTCTCGGGGCGGGCGGCACGGCACAGGCCGGCGCCGCGCGCCGGATGGCGATCCTGCAGCGCTTCCTGCTGCGGACCCGCCACACCAGGACCCGCCTCGCGGAGGCCCAGGGCAGGACGCCGACGGCGCCCGGCGTCGTGGAGGCGCTCGGACGCACCGCCGGCATCTACCGGACGCTGGCCGCGAACGGCGGCGAGCGCCTGATCGTGGACGGCTCGAAGTACCCCGCCGAGGCCGCCGCGCTGCTGGGGCGTACGGACCTGGACGTCCGCGTCCTGCACATGGTGCGCGACCCCCGCGCGACGGCGTTCTCCTACAAGAACGCCAAGGAGTACATCGACCCGATGAGCCCCGCCCGCAGCAGCGGCTACTGGAGCGCGTTCAACGTCGCCTCGGAGCTCGTCGGATCGGCCGCCCCCGACCGGTACCTGCGGGTCAGGCACGAGGACCTCTGCGACCGGCCGCGGGAGGTCGTCGAGCGGGTCATGCGGTTCGCCGGGCTGGCGGGAGAGCCGCCGGTCGACGAGACCGGCGTGGTCTCGCTCCGGGAGAACCACACGGTGACCGGCAACCCCGACCGGCTGTCCAAGGGCGACACCCGGATCCGTTCCGACGAGCGCTGGCGCACCGCGCTGTCCGCGCGGGAGATCGCCGCCGCGACCGCGGCGGCCCTGCCGGTGCTCACCCGCTACGGGTACCCCCTCCTGCCGACCAGGTAGGCGACCGCGAGGGGTACCCCTTCCCGCCGACCAGGCGGACACGAGAGTTAGGGAGCCATATCTCATGGACCTTCGGCTTAAAGGGCGCGTGGCCCTGGTGGCCGCTTCGAGCAGCGGGCTCGGGCTGGCCGTGGCCAAGACCCTCGCGGCGGAGGGGGCGCACGTCTCGATCTGCGGCCGTGACCCCGCCAAGCTGGCCACGGCACACGTCGAGGTCAACACGATGGGGACGGGCGAGGTGCTCAGCACCCCCGTGGACCTGCGCGACGAGCGGGCCGCCGCCGAATGGGTACGGCGGACCGCGGACACGTTCGGCGGGCTGGACATCGTGGTGACCAACTCCGGCGGGGTCCCCTTCGGCCCCGTCGACAGCTTCCAGGTCGCCGACTACCGGGCGGCCATCGACGGGAACCTCCTGCCGCACGTGAGCGTCACCCTCGCGGCGCTGCCCTTCCTCAAGGAGGGCGGCTGGGGCCGCATGCTGATGATCGCCTCGGAGTCGGTGCGCCAGCCGCACCCGGAGAGCGGCCTGTCGTCGGTGGCCCGGCTGGGCCTGCTCGGCTACATGAAGGGGCTGGTGCACGCGCTCGGCGCGAACGGCGTCACGATCAACATCCTCGCCCCGGGCTTCCACCGCACCCCCATCCTCGACGAGCAGTTCGGCGCGGACGTGGAGGTGGAGATCGCCCGCGTCGCCGAGCGGATCCCCCTCGGCAGGATCGGGGACGTGGAGGACTTCGGCGCGCTGGCCGCCATGCTCGCCAGCGACCAGGCCTCGTACGTCACGGGCACGGTCTTCGTGGCGGACGGAGGCAACACCCGCGGCATCGGCTGAAGACATCGGCCCAGGACATCGGCCCAGGACATCGGCCCACGACATCGGCCCACGACATCGGCCCACGACATCGGCCGGAACACCGGAACACCGGAACGCCGAGGAAACGCTGAGAAGGAGCGAAAGATGTCCGTACTCGGACACGTCGCCAGCACGCGAAAGGCGGCACTCTACGTAGTCAAGATAGGGAGCGCGAGTCTCGACCACGACGCGCTCTTCGACGAGGTGGCGCTGCTGCGCCGGCGAGGCGCCCGCGTGCTCCTCGTCGCGGGCGGCGCGGCCGGCATCACCCGGCACTACGCCGACATCGGCCGCCCGGTCCGGACGCTGAGCCTACGGGGCGACAGCGAGGTGCGCTACTGCCCTCCGGAGGAGATGCCGCACATCGTGGACGCGTACGAGCGGGTGACGCTGCCGCGCGTGCGCGAGGCGCTCACCTCGCGCGGGCTCACCGTCTTCGCCTCGGTCGCGCGGGACGGGGCGCTGGTGAGCGCCCAGGCCAACCGGCCGCTGCGGGCCGTGCAGGACGGCAGGACGACGGTGGTCCGCGACCACCGGGCGGGCACCGTGACCGGAGTGGCCGCGGACCGCCTGAAGGTGCTGCTCGACGCGTTCGACGTGGTGTGCCTCTCGCCGCCCGTCGCCGACGGCGCCGGGGGTTCCGCGCTCAACGTCGACGCCGACGTCCTCGCCGCCGAGCTGTCCAACGCCCTCGCCGCCGACCACCTGCGCCTCGTCACCGGCACCCCGGGCCTGCTCACCGACCCGGACGACCCCGGGAGCCGCCTGGCCGACGTCGTACGCGGCGAGGGCGAAGGGTTCGCGCGGGGCCGGATGCGGCAGAAGGTACGCGCGGCGGAGATCGCCCTCGACGGGAGCGCCGACGTCGCGATCACCGGGCCGCACGTCCTGTCGCCCGGATCGGGAACGCGCTTCTGGCGCGCCCCCGCGCCCGCGCCGGACCTGTCGCTCCTCGCCCGCGCCGTGGAGATCTCCTCGGTGTCGGCCGACGAGCGGGAGCTCGCCGAGTACCTGGTGGACTGGTGTACGGAGCGCGGCGTCCACGCGGAGATCGACGAGGCCGGGAACCTCGTGGCCACCCGCGGCTCCGGCGACCGGCGGCTGCTCATGCTCGGGCACCTCGACACCGTGCCGCACCGGTGGCCGGTGCGCTGGGACGGGCTGACGATCACCGGCAGGGGCTGCGTCGACGCCAAGGCGAGCCTCGTCGCCTACCTGGAGGCCCTCGCGGACATGGACGTGCCGAGCTGGGCGCAGGTACGCGTCATCGGCGCGGTCGAGGAGGAGGTCACCTCGGCGGGGGCCTTCCACGCCAGGGACCACTACCCGGCCGACGCGGTGATCGTGGGTGAGCCCAGCGGCGAGAAGGCCCTGACCATCGGCTACTACGGCCTGCTCAAGGTGCGGCTGCGCGTCAGCCACAGCGTCGGCCACACGGCCGGGCAGGGGGTCACCACCGCCGCCGACCAGCTGGTGGACGTGCTGAGCAGGCTGCGCGACGAGATCGGCGGGGCCGACTCCCAGGCGCTGGTGGCCGTGCTCGGCATCCACGCGGTGAACGGCGGGGACGTCCAGCTGGGCGAGACCGTCATCGACGTGCGGGTCCCCCCCACGCTCGACCTCGAACACCTCGTCGAGCTCGTCCGCCGGGTCGCGGGACCGGTCGTCGTGGAGGTGCTCCGCGCCACGCCCGGAGTGATCACCTCGCGCACCAGCCCGCTCGTGAAGGCGTTCTCACGGGCCTTCAGGGAGGAGGGCGTGGCCCCGAGGTTCCTCGCGAAGAAGGGGAGCAGCGACATGAACACCCTCGCCACCACCTGGCGCGGGGTGCCCATGGTCGCCTACGGCGCGGGTGACTCCGCGCTCGACCACACGCCGGACGAGCACCTCGACGCCGAGGAGTTCAGGCGGGCCAGGACCGTGCTGTCCAGGGCGGTCGCGAACTGGGTGGCCGCGGGCCGCCCGCGACCCGCGCCGGAGGGCGAGGCCGGTGAGCGCGCCGAAGGCGCCGGGCCCGCCGGGGTCGCCGAGACCGCCGGAGCCGCCGAGACCGCCGGAGCCGCCAGATCCGCCGAGACCGCCGAGGCTGTCGCGGGAGAGAGGACACCACGATGACAACGATCGCCGTCGACGAGACCGCCGGCCACGCCTACCAGCTGTCCCACCTGGACGCGCTGGAGGCGGAGGCCGCCCACATCTTCCGGGAGACGGCCGGGGAGTTCGACCGGCCGGTGATCCTCTTCTCCGGGGGCAAGGACTCCATCGTCATGCTCCACCTGGCGCGCAAGGCGTTCGCCCCCGCGCCGGTCCCGTTCCCCCTGCTGCACGTCGACACCGGCCACAACTTCCCCGAGGTCATCGCCTACCGGGACCGCGTCGTCGCCGAGCACGGCCTGCGGCTGGAGGTCGCCTCGGTCCAGGAGCTCATCGACCGGGGCGAGCTGGCCGAACGGCCCGACGGCTCGCGCAACCCGCTGCAGACGGTGCCGCTGCTCGGCGCCATCGAGACGAACGGCTTCGACGCCGTCTTCGGCGGCGGGCGGCGGGACGAGGAGAAGGCCCGCGCCAAGGAACGGGTGTTCTCCCTGCGCGACGACTTCGGCGGCTGGGACCCGCGACGGCAGCGGCCGGAGCTGTGGAACCTCTACAACGGCCGCCACTCGCCCGGCGAGCACGTCCGCGTCTTCCCGCTGTCGAACTGGACCGAGCTGGACGTCTGGCAGTACATCCTCAGGGAGGGCATCGAGCTCCCGCCGATCTACTTCGCGCACGAGCGCGAGGTCTTCTCGCGCCGGGGCATGTGGCTCGCGCCCGGTGACTGGGGCGGGCCGAGGGACGACGAGCCCGTGGAGCGGCGCCTCGTCCGGTACCGCACGGTCGGCGACATGTCGTGCACCGGTGCCGTCGACTCCGCCGCCGCGACCCTGGAGGCGGTCATCGAGGAGATCTGCTCCTCCCGGCTGACCGAGCGCGGGGCCACCCGCGCCGACGACAAGCTGAGCGAGGCCGCCATGGAGGACCGCAAACGGGAGGGATACTTCTGATGACCACCACACTGCTGCGCTTCGCCACCGCCGGATCCGTGGACGACGGCAAGTCCACGCTCGTCGGCCGGCTGCTCTACGACTCGAAATCGATCCTCGCCGACCAGCTGGAGGCGGTGGAGACGGCCTCGCGGAAACAGGGCCGGGAGACCGCCGACCTCGCGCTGCTCACCGACGGCCTGCGCGCCGAGCGTGAGCAGGGCATCACGATCGACGTCGCGTACCGCTACTTCGCCACCGCGCGCAGGCGCTTCATCCTCGCCGACACGCCCGGCCACGTGCAGTACACCCGCAACATGGTCACCGGCGCCTCGACCGCCGAGCTCGTGCTCCTCGTCGTCGACGCCCGCAACGGCGTCGTCTCGCAGACCAGGCGGCACGCCGCCGTCGCCGGGCTCCTCCGCGTCCCACACGTCGTGCTGGCCGTGAACAAGATGGACCTCGTCGGCTGGGACGAGGGCGTGTTCGCGGCGATCGCCGAGGAGTTCACCGAGCACGCGTCCGGCCTCGGGATCGGCGAGGTGACCGCGATCCCGATCTCCGCCCTCACCGGCGACAACATCGTCACCCCCTCGCCGAACATGGACTGGCACACCGGCCCCACGATCCTGGAGCTCCTGGAGACGGTGCCGGTGGGCGTCGACCCCTCCGAGGGGCCCGCGCGGCTCCCCGTCCAGTACGTCATCCGGGCGGACGGCCACCGTTCCTACGCCGGGCAGATCTCCAGCGGCATCCTGCGTGTCGGCGAGCGCGTCACGGTACTCCCCGGCGGGCGGACCTCCACGGTGGAGGCGATCGACGTGCTCGGCGAGCCCGCCGACACGGCGTGGGCGCCGCAGTCGGTCGCGGTACGCCTCTCCGACGACGTCGACGTCTCCAGGGGCTCCCTCATCGTGCCGGAGAACGAGGCGCCCGCCCTCACCAGCGAGCTGCGCACGACCACGTGCCACCTCCACGAGCGTGAACTGCGGGTCGGGGAACGGGTCCTGGTCAAGCACGCCACCAGGACGGTCCAGGCGGTCGTCGAGGACATCGTGCCCTCCGCCGCCCTGGGGGAGCTGACCTGCGCCCCGGACGCGGACGGTCTCGCCGTCAACGAGATCGCGAGTGTCGTGCTGCGTACCACCGACCCTCTCGCGGCCGACCCGTACGCGCGGTCCCGCATGACCGGTTCCTGCCTGCTGATCGACCCGGCGGACGGGACCACCCGCGCGGCGGGGATCGTCGAGGAGACGCTCGCGGGATGAGCGGGATGAGCGGGACGAGCGGGACGAGGGCACCGGCGCCATCGGGGTGGTCCACCCGGCATCCTCAGGGTGGGTCACCCGGCGCTCTCCGTTCCCGGGGTGGGTCACCCGGCGCTCTCCGGGAGGTTTCCGGGGCGGGGCCCGGTGTCGTCCGGTCTCGTCCGGAGGTTCCGGGGCGGGGTCCCGTGCGTCCGGGTGCGTCCGGGAGGTGGGCGCGCCGAGGGCCGCCGGGCGTCCGCGGTTCCCGGGACGGGCTCCGCCCGCCCGTCCGGCGGTGTGCCGGGGGTGTCCGGGGCCGTCGGGGTGATTCACCCGGCGTCTTCAGGGTGAGTCACCCGGTGGGAACCTTCGGGGCCTTTTCGGGGCCTTGGAGCCTTCAGGACCTGCAGGACTCTCAGGACCTCAAGAGGGACCGGCTCAGCCGGCGAAGGGGTAGCCGCGCAGCGACTGCTGGAAGGCCTTGCGCGCGATCGGGACGTACCCCGAGGTCGCGGCGCCGGTGGAGAGGGCCATGGTCACCGGCAGCGGGCCTGGCGGGGAGGGAAGGGTGAGGCTGGCCGCCTTGGGCAGGCCCCAGAGCTCGTCGCCGTTGGCGACGAGGCAGGCCACGCCGAGGCCGGCCTTGGCGGCCGCCCGCAGCCCGACGAGCTCGGCGCCCTCGTAGCCGACACGCCACGGGACGTCCGACTCGTCGAGCGTGTCCACGATGCGTCCGCGCAGCGTGCACGGCTCGGTGAAGAGCGTGAGCGGGAGGGCGGCGCCCTCCCCGTGGGCGGGACGCCCGAACCAGTCCATGCGCATGTGGCCGAGCTCCTGGCTCGTGGCGCCGGCCCGGTGGGGCTTCGTCTGGAGGAGCAGCGCCAGGTCCAGCTGGCCGGTGTTCACCCGGCCCTCCAGGGATTCGCTCAATCCCGTCTGGACGCTGACCTGCGCGTGCGGCATGCCCTTGGTGAGCAGCCGCAGGATCTCGGGGAGCGCCTCCGCGAGCTGGTTGACGATCCCGATCGAGAGCCGCACGTTCCCCGGAGGGGGTACGAAACGGCCCACCGCCTCGTCGTTGAGCGCCACGAGACGGCGGGCGTACCCGAGGAGTTCCTCGCCCTGCGGGCTGAGCTGCAGCTTGCGGCCGGTCGAGGTGAATATGGGGCCCTTGACGAGACCGCTCAGCTGGCGAATTTGCTGACTGATGGCGGGCTGGGTTATGTGCAGGGCCTCCGCGGCCCTCCGGAAACCGCCGACATCGACTACGGTGACCAATGCTCTCAGCCGATTTATTTGCAGGTCGTGGTACATTCTTCCTCTTAAGCTGACCTAGTAGGAAAGTATCGAGCCGTCTGTTCCAGACGGCTTCCGAATGAATAGGTCGCGGGCTTTTTCCGGGTGTTCACGCCGTGCTCTAGTAGGGCAGGTGGATCCCCTTGGGAGTGCGGGTGTCGAGGGCGTACCGGGTCTCGGTCGAGCGCTTCCTCTTCTGCCGGGGGACTCGGATGAGTCGTTTCTGCGGTCGGCGGATGTGCTTCTGCTCCATGATCTCCTCCAGTCTTCTTGTCCGGATGCGGTCAGCGTAGCTCCGGAGGACCGGGAGCTCCTATACACAGGGCCACGAGTGCGGTGTGAAACTCTCACGTTCGCCTGATGACGCGAAAACTATTCCCACCGCCGGATCGGACGGACAATTTACTTATTCGAACTCGTCCAGATCGAGGAGACGGTCATGGTGACCTTGAACGCTTCACGGACCGAGCAGCTGATGGAGCACGACCGGCTCTTCGCCGAGTTCCTGGAGAGCTCCCGGACCGAGCCCGCCGGTGACCCGGTCGCCGTGCTCGCGGAGTCCGGTGTCCACCTGCACCGCTGGGAGGAGGCGCCCGGAGGGGGTGCCGTACCCGTGAGGTGCGAGGTCCTCGACGACCTCGTCATCGAGGACCTCGACCATCCCGCTCCCGTCGTGGCCGCCTGGACCTACTGCGGATGAAGGATTTCATCGAGAACAGGGCGGCCTCTCCACTGATCGGATTCAAGCGCCACCTGCGGGCGGTGACGGTTCCGGGTGAGGCGGTCTACCTCACCTCGGCCCGGGGAACGGTCGCCCTGTCCGGCGGGCGGATCCAGACGCTCGCGCCGCTGCTGGACGGCGGCCACAGCCTGGCCGAGGTGCGAAGACGGGTGGCGCCCGAGATCTCGGCCGGGCAGCTCGGGCGGATCCTCGGCAGGCTGGCGGAGGCGAACCTCGTCGGATCCCGCGGCCCCTCGCGGGACGGCGCCGACGTCGCGTCCGAGGCCTACTGGGACCTCGGGCGGGTGGACGCCGACCGGGCCGTGTCGGCCCTGGCGGAGACGTCCGTCGGGCTCGTCGCCCTCGGGGGCGCCGACACCGGGCCGGTGACCGAGGCGCTGCGGTCGATGGGCGTCACCGTCGAGGAGGACGGCGACCGGCCCGCGGCCCTGTCCCTCGTCCTCTGCGACGACTACCTCGACCCGGAGCTCGAACGGATAAACGAGCGGCGGCTGGCGGACGGGCGGCCCTGGCTGCTGGCCAAGCCGACCGGCGCCGACCTGTGGATCGGCCCCTTCTTCCGGCCGGGGGAGGGGCCCTGCTGGTCGTGCCTGACCGCGCGGCTGCGCGGGCACCGGCGCGGGGAGGCACGGCTGCGGAGCGTGCCGGGGACGGGCGCCGTGAGCCCGCCCGACGCGTCGCTGCCCCTCACCCGCGCCCTCGGGGCGCAGTTCGCGGCCCTGGAGGCGGCCAAGTGGCTGGCCGGGGCGCGCGACGAGCGGCAGGACACCCTGTGGACACTGGACACCTTCTCCCTGGAGGGCCTGCGGCACCGCGTGGAGAAGCGCCCGCAGTGCCCCTCCTGCGGGGACTCCGGGCTGGTGGCGGCGAGCGTCGTCAGGCCCGTCGTCATCGCGTCCAGAAGGAAGGCGGCCGTGGGCGGCAACGGGCATCGCGCGCTCGCCGCCGAGCTGGTGTGGGAACGCTACCGGCACCTGGCCGACCCCCTCACCGGGATCACGGACGAGATCCGGCGCGACCCGCGGAGCCCCTCCTTCCTGCACTGCTACCTCTCCGGGCCGAACCTCGCGCTCACCGACGACAGCCTCTCCGCGATGAGGGCCGGGCTGCGCCAGCAGAGCGGCGGCAAGGGGAGCACCGACATCGAGGCGCGGGTGGGCGCGCTCTGCGAGGCGGTGGAGAGACACTGCGGCTCGCGGCACGGTGACGAGCCGACGGTTCGGGACAGTCTCCGCGGCCTGGGCGAGCGGGCCGTGCGCCCCGACGAGTGCCAGCACTTCCACCGGCGCCAGTTCGAGGACCGGACCCGCTGGAACGCCGAGAGCATGGCCTTCCAGCACGTTCCCGAGCCGTTCGACGACGAGGAGGTCGTCGACTGGACCCCGGTGTGGTCGCTCACCGCGCAGCGGCACCGCCTGCTCCCCACCGACCTGCTCTACTTCAGCAGGGGCGGCCATCCGTCGGTGCGCGCGACCTCGAACGGGAACGCAGCGGGCTCCAGCGTCGAGGACGCGATCGTCCAGGGCTTCCTGGAGCTGGTGGAACGCGACGCGGTGGCCATCTGGTGGTACAACCGCACGCGCCAGCCCGCCGTGGACCTCGGCTCGTTCGGCGACCCGTGGATCACCGACCTCCGGTCGCGCTACGAGGACATCGGCCGGGAGTTCTGGGTCCTCGACGTCACCTCCGACCTGGGCATCCCCGTCATGGTGGCGATCTCGCGGCGCGTCGACAAGCCGGCCGAGGACATCATGCTCGGGTTCGGGGCCCACTTCGACCCCCGGATCGCCGCGCGGCGCGCGCTGACCGAACTCGGGCAGCTGCTCCCGGCCGTCGCCGGGGCACGCGCCGACGGGACCGGGTACGGCCCGACCGATCGCCACATCCGGGACTGGTGGCTCACCGCGACCACCGGGAACCAGCCCTATCTCCGCCCCCACGAGAACCGGGGCCCGCGGGCCCTGGGCGAGTACGCCTACACCCCGCGCGGTGATCTGCGGGAGGACGTCGAGCACATCGTCACGCTGGCCGGGCGGACGGGCCTGGACGTCCTCGTCCTCGATCAGACGCGTCCCGACATCGGCATGCCGGTCGTCAAGGTCGTCGTTCCGGGCCTGCGGCACTTCTGGGCGAGGTTCGGGCCCGGCCGGCTGTACGACGTTCCCGTCCTCCTCGGGCGTCTCGACAGGGAGACGGCCTACGAGGACCTCAATCCGATTCCCCTGTTCATGTAGCCATTCCGCCTCGACAAGGGTGAGGAGTCACAGAATGGTCGGTGGCCAAGGCAACGATACCGATTTGCTCCCCATATTCCCCCAGTGGTCGTTCCGGGAGGACGTGTACATCGAACCAGATCCGCACCGCGGGACCGTGGTGCTCCACAGCCGCTGGGAGGACGTGGTCCTGCCGTTCCCCGGACCCGCCGTGCTGGAGGCGATGCGCCGGATGAGCCTGGGGCCCATCTCGCTCGACAACGTCATCCACGAGGAGGCCGAACGCCGGGAGCTCGGCGCGATCCTCGACGGCCTCCAGCACCTCGTGGTGCGCTCCTTCGGCTTCGACCCCGAGCGGCCGCTGATGTCGGTGGTCCCGCTCGCGCAGCGGGCCCGGTTCCGGCTGCCGGCGGCCCCCCTGGTCCACCCGGTCCGCCTGTCCAGGTTCGCGCTGATCAGAACCGACGGCAACAACTACCACGTCGAGTCGCCGCTGTCGCTGCACCGGGTCATCCTGCACCGGCCCGAGGCCATGGCCGACATCGGGCCGCTGATCCGCCCGGTCCCCCCGTCGGCGATCGAGCCGGGCGCCCGGCCCGTGATCGCCTACCTGATGGCGGCGGGGATGGTGGTGCAGGCCGTGGAGGAGGACCCCTTCCAGCCGACGGTGTTCGAGGAGGACGTCGACCCCGCCCTCGTCGCCTGGACCCCCCTCGATCTCATGTTCCACACCCGCTCCACCCTGGGCAGGCACGACCACGACTTCGGGGCGACGTACCCGATGGGGGACAAGTGGAGCGTCGAGCCCGTCGTGAAGCCCGGGCCCGCGCGGGAGGTCGCCGATCCGGGGACGGAGCGGGCTCCCGTCGCGCTGCCCCGGCCGAAGTGGGGCGAGCTGCTCGCGGTGGACCCGCCGCTGACCACGGTCGTCGAGGCGAGCCGGCACACCCGGCACTACGGGGAGAGACAGCTGACGGCCGACGAGCTCGGGGAGCTCCTGTACCGGACGGCCAGGGTCAGGTCCCTGGTCGGCTCCCCGGACGAGAACTCCACGACCTCGACGAGCGATCGCCCCTACCCGAGCAGCGGCAGCTCCTATGAGCTGGAGCTCTACGCCACGGTGGACAGGTGCGCCGACGTCCCCCGGGGCGTCTACCACTACGACCCCCTCGGGCACCGGCTGGAGCCGATCGAGTCCGCCCCGGCGGACGTGGACGAGCTGCTGGAGACGGGCAAGGTCGCGGCGAACCTGGACGTGACGCCGCCCGTCCTGCTCACCATCACCGCGCGGTTCCGCAGGCTGTCGCGCAAGTACAACGGCCTGAGCTACTCGCTGGTGCTCAAGAACGTCGGAGCGCTGACGCAGACGCTCTCCCTGGTCTGCACGGCGATGGGGCTGGCGGCGTGCAGGCTGGACAGCGGCGACATCGAGGTGACGGGACGTGTCTTCGGCCTCGACTGGCGGGTCGAGTCGAGCGTCGGCGGATTCGTCGTCGGCCACCGTCCGGGCCCCGAGCCGAGCCGCTTTTCCGGGCGGTACGCGGTGAATGACGCCGAGTGGGCTCTCCGGGCGAGGGCGGCAATCTCGTAAGGTGGATTTCCGCTTTTTCGGCGTTTCCCGGATGGGCGGGGATGCGCGGCCGGAGTCGCGCGAACACGCCGCGTCCTCCCCGCCGGACGCGCGTGAATCGTGCCCCGGGACTATGACACGCGGTTTTTCCGCTGCGTGCACCCGTTGATTCCCCCAGAGCCACGTAAACAGGCCTATCTAAGGTTATTAACCTGTTATAGATTGTTTTGGGGCGTCGGGCTGACGGGGAAGGACTACCGGTCGGGCTTTGAAGGAGACGGTCGATGACGGTGAACGCCGGCCCTCCGCAGCGCTGGCGGGGATTCGCCAGGTCGCTGCACGGGGCGCACCGTGGAACCCGGCACGAAGTGGGCGGGCTGGCGGCCCCCAGAATGGCCCGCGCGATCATCGTCGCCGTTCTGTACGGCTACGTGTTCAACGCGCTGATGTTCGTATGGGGAACGGGCCTGCCGGGCCCCGCGCTCCTGGGTTTCGCCGGCTGCCTGTTCGTCGCGCTGGTCCTGCAACTCGCGCACTCGACACAGGACGCGCTGAGCTGGATCGCGCCGCTCAGGGTCGTCACCCTGTCGCTGCAGGCCGTCGTCACCTTCCTGCCCTTCCTCTGGATCGGCCCGCAGGCGGGGTCCATCGCGGGCTTCCTCGCCGGGTCCATGCTGCTGGTGGTGACGGGACCGGGCCGCTGGGCCCTCTTCTTCGCCGTCGCCGCCGTCGTCGGCGCGCTCCTCACGTTCAGGGAGGAGAACCTGGTGGCGCTGGACGCCGTCTACAGCGTCTACTTCACCCTGCTGACCGGGTTGATGGTGTACGGGGTCAGCTCGCTGGCGTCCCTGGTGAAGGTGCTCTACGCGGCGCGGGGCGAGTTCGCGCGGATGGCGGTGGCGCGGGAGCGGCTGCGGGTGGCGCGGGACCTGCACGACCTGCTGGGCTACAACGTGTCGGCGATGACCCTGAAGAGCGAGCTGGCGTACCGACTGCTGCCGGGGGCGGCCGACCGGGCGCGACAGGAGCTCCGGGACGTCCTGGTGGTCGCCCGCCGCGCGCTGGCGGAGGTCCGGGTGGTGGCGGGCGGGTATCTCCCCATGTCGCTGACCGCGGAGGCCGAGTCGGCGGAGTCGATGCTGTCGGTCGCCGAGATACGGGTGAACGTGAACGTCTCGGGGGAGGGCCTGCCCGAGGCGCTGGACACGGTGCTGGCGATCGTGCTGCGGGAGGCGGTCACCAACGTGCTGCGGCACAGCAAGGCGCAGCGCTGCGAGATCGAGGCGGGTGTGGAGGAGGGCCGGGCGCGGCTGCGGGTCGGCAACGACGGGGTCGAGCCGGAGCTGGGGACGCGCTCGTTCGCCGGTACGGGACTGGGCAACCTCACGGGACGGCTGGAGGCCGCGGGGGGACGGCTGACGATCGCGGTCGACGGTGAGTGGTTCCAGCTGACGGCGGAGGCCCCGCTGGGGGCCCAGGTGGCGCCGGTCGCGGAGGAGACCGAGGTCCGGGGCCTGCCCGGGGCGTCCGGCGAGGCGTCCGAGGCAGCCGGGTCGACCGGGTCGACCGGGTCGACCGGGGCGACCGGGGCGACCGGCGTTCTGGAGACGCCCGGGGGATCCGGGATGGCGGGCGCGCCCGGGACCTCCGGAACGGCCGAGATGTCCAGGGCGCCCGAGGTGTTCGAGGTGTCCAGGGCGTTGTCCGGAGTGTCCGAGATATTCAAGACGTCGTCTGGAGTGTCCGAGGTATCCGGAGGGTCCGAGGTGTCCGGGACGTCGTCCGGGGTGCCGTCCGGGGTGCCGGAGGAGGAGCACGCGCGGCCGGACGCGTCGAACGACCGTGTGCTGGACGAGGTCGTGACGCGGACCTGGCACCTGCGGGTGGCGCGCTTCATCGCCGTGGTGGTGCTGTCGGGGTACGGCGTCCTCATCGTGGTCAACGTGCTGGCGGAGCAGCCGCACCCGGTCGGGCTGGCCGGATTCGCCGCGTGTGTCGCCGTGCTGGTCGGCGTGCAGATCGTCCACTCCCTGGGGGAGCCCCGGTCGTGGCCGGGGTGGCTCAGGAGGGTGACCCTGGCGGTGCAGACGGTCGCCACGGTCCTGCCGCTGCTGTGGATCGGTGCGCCGTGGGGGTCGATGGGCGGTTTCCTCGCGGGGGCGGTCCTGCTGGTGGGGGGCCGCTGGCGGTGGGTGCTGTACGCGGCCGTCGGCGCGGGGGTGCTGCTGCTGTCCGTGCTCCAGGGGGCCGTGGCGGAGTGGACCGCGTACCTGGTGATCTCCACGCTCCTGACCGGGCTGGTGGTCTTCGGCATCAGCTCGCTGTCGGACCTGGTGGCGCAGGTGGACCGGACGCGAGGTGACCTGGCGCGGATGGCGGTGACCCAGGAGCGGCTGCGGGTGGCGCGGGAGCTGCACGCGCTGCTGGGGCACGAGCTGTCGGTGATGATCGTCAAGAGCGAGCTGGCGTACCGGCTGCTGCCGAGGTCCGCGGACCGGGCGAAGATCGAGGTGGCGGAGGTGCTGGAGATCGCGCGGCGGGCGGTCGCGGATGTCCGGGCGGTGGCCAGCGGATACCGGCACATGTCGTTCGGCGCGGAGGTGGACTCGTCGGTCTCCACGCTCGCCGTCGCGGGAATCGACGTCGGGGTGGCCGTTCCCGCGAACCTGGCCCTCGGGGAACTGGACGCGCTGCTCGCCGTGGTGCTGCGGGAGGCGGCCACGAACGTGCTGCGGCACAGCGACGCGCGGTGGTGCCTGATCGAGGCGGTCCTGGACGCGGGAGGGCTGCGGCTGCGCGTGACCAACGACGGGGTGCCGCCGTACGGGCTTCCTGACGTCCGTGACGATTCCGGGCTGGGAGATCTGGCGGCACGGCTGCGCCTCGTCGGAGGGGGGCTGGCGGCGGAGGTCGTCGGAGGGGAGTTCCGGTTGGTCGTCACCGCGCCCGACACCGCTCTCGTTCCCCGTACGCAGGTGCTGGGGGACATGCCGGAGGTTGTACTGGAAGATATGTCTGGAGATATATCGGGGGGCGCCCAGAGAACGGACGTCCGTGGCGGGTGATTCGGCCGGATCGTTTTCCGGCTGACAAAGACGAGTAAGCGAATGTCAGAATTCCACGGCATTGCCAAATTCAATTGACTCGGTACTATTCGGATCAAGATCGTTGGTCCAGTCGGCTTGATCGAACGGTGGCGAGGCGTATGTGGATGGGAATCGCCTCGCAGAGCCGCTTACGGGGCCGCTTACCGGACCGCTTACCGGGTCGCTCGCGGGATCGATCGCGGGATCGGCCGGGTGGCCTTCCGCGAGGCCGGTCGCACGGAGGTCCCCGGGATCGGTCGCGGGAATGCCTGCGGGATCGGTCGCGGGAACGGCCGCGGGACCGGGAGACCCCGCCGCCCCCGGTCGTCGTTTCCCGCCCTGGTGCCGACGCCCGGACGGGAGCGCCGCTGTGCTGAAGATCCTCCTCGCCGAGGATGTGCCCATGGTGCGCGGGGCGCTGGCCGCCCTGCTCGACATCGAGCCCGACCTGACGGTGGTGGCCCAGGTCGGCAGCGGGGACAGGATCGTGCCCGCCGCGCTCGAGACGCGCCCCGATGTCGCGATTATCGACGTCGACCTGCCCGTGCTCGACGGTCTCTCCGCGGCGGAGGAGCTGCACGCGAAGCTGCCCACGTGCCGGACGCTCATCCTGACCGGCCTGGGACGGCCCGGTACGCTTCGCCGCGCCCTCTCGGTCTCGGTGTCCGGTTTCCTCCTCAAGGACACACCCTCGGAACGCCTCGCCCAGGCCGTCCGCGAGGTGGCCGCGGGACGTCGCATCATCGACCCGCAGCTCGCGCTGACCGCGTGGGACGTCGGGGAGAACCCGCTGTCCGGGCGTGAGGTCCAGGTCCTGAGGCTGGCCGCGGGCGGCGCCGAGCCGCCGGAGATCGCGGCCGTCATGCACGTCTCCGTCGGGACCGTGCGCAACTACCTCACGAAGATAGTCACCAAGCTCAACGCCAGGAACCGGGTCGACGCCATCCGCATCGCCACCGAGGCGGGCTGGATCTGACCGGACGGGCACTCGCGGTCCCGGCGTCGATGGCGCGCGGGCCCGGAAGCCTCCTCCCGACCGTCGCGAACCGGCCGCGAACCGACCGCGGACCGACCGCGGACCGACCGCGGACCGACTGCGGACCGACTGCGGACCGACTGCGGACCGACCGCGGATCGACCGCGTGCCGGTCGAGTACCGGCCGGGCAACGCCGGAACGTCGGCGGAGCGCCGGACGCCTGTCGGCCGGGTGCGGCCGAGTACCGGCCGGGCGGTGGTCGTACGTCGGCCGCGCGCCGACTGAACACCAGCTGGACGGTGGTCGAACGTAAGCCGCGCGCCGGCCGAATATCGGCTGGACGGTGGTCGAATGCCGCCCGGGTCCGGTGCCCTTTCCCGCCCCTGCTTCCCCGTTCCGCCTTCGCATCCTGAGAAGAAGGTCTTATCGCGGGCCCGTTGTCGCGGTTTTGTTACCGGCATAGCGTAATTGCTGGTAACCAAAACGTTGCTCGTGAAACGGGACCGCGAGAGGAGGCGACGTGACGACCACGGTCTGTCCCGCGTACGCGGGCGGCGGGGAGAAAGTGCCGGCGATTCCCGGCCCGGCCACCGGCCGGTCACGCCCCCCGCCGCCTCGGCAGGGCCCGTAGCCGGGCCCTGCACGAGCCGTTCGCCGTCACGCGTCTCCCACTGCCAGGAAAGGATGCCCGCAGATGAGTTCCAACAGGTGGCTGCACTACTTCGAAACGCAGGTCCCCCTCTCCGAGGAGCCGCCGCAGGTCGCGGCCAGGCTCGCCGGCTCCGGCCTGCACGCGGCGTACGTCGTGTACGAGAGCGGGGGGAAGTGGTCCTACGCGGGCGGCGCGCGGGCCGAGGTCACGCTGGACCGCACCGGCGCCCGGCTGGCCCAGGAGGGCGAGCCCGACGTCGTCCTGCCCTGGAGCGACCGGCCCCTGCACCAGGTGGCCCGGCTGCTCGACACCGTGAAGGTCCCCGCCTGGCGCGCCTACGGCTGGGCGGCCTTCGAGCTCTCGTACGCGAAAGAGGGGAAGCTGGACCACGTCGGCGACGGACGGCTGCTGCACCTCGTGGTGCCGAAGGCCGAGGTCCGCATCGAGGACGGCCACGCCCACCTCCGCGCCGCCGACCAGGAGACGCTGACCGCGCTGCTGGAGACGATCTCCAGCCCCGAGGAGACCCCCGAGGGCGCGCCGAAGCCGCTGGACGTGCGCGAGCTCGGCGAGGACGACTACCGGCTCGCGGTGAAGCTCGCGGTCGAGGAGATCAACCAGGGCGACCTGAACAAGGTCATCCTGTCGCGGGTCGTCGACGTCGACGAGGACATCGACCTGATCGCCACCTACCTGGCCGGGCGCCGGGGCAACAACCCCGCGCGGTCGTTCCTGCTCAACCTCGGTGGCGTGGAGACGGCCGGGTTCAGCCCGGAGATCGTGGTCAAGGTGTCCGCCGACGGCCACGTGGTCAGCCAGCCGCTGGCCGGGACCCGGGCGCTCACCTCGGACCTGCTGGAGAACGAGAGCCTGCGCGCCGACCTCCTGGGCTCCGCCAAGGAGGTCTACGAGCACGCGATCTCGGTGAAGGTCGGCACCGACGAGCTCGTGGACGTCTGCGTGCCGGGCTCGGTCGAGGTGCCGGAGTTCATGGCGATCCGCGAGCGCGGCAGCGTGCAGCACCTCGCCTCCCAGGTGTCCGGCAGGCTCGCCCCCGGCTTCAGGGCGTGGGACGCCTTCGGCGCGGTCTTCCCCGCGGTGACCGCGTCCGGCGTGCCGAAGGAGGCCGCGTACACCACGATCCGCAGGCACGAGCCCGAGTCGCGCGGCCTGTACAGCGGGGCCGTGCTCACCGTCGACCACACCGGCGAGATGGACGCGGCGCTCGTACTGCGCAGCGCCTACCGCCAGGACGGCCGCACCTGGCTGCGCGCCGGGGCCGGCATCGTCGGGCAGTCCACTCCCGAGCGGGAGTTCGAGGAGACCTGCGAGAAGCTCGACAGCGTGGCGCGCTACCTGGTCCCCGCGAGCGAGGGGAGCGCGCGATGAGAGTCGACGACGTCTACCTCGCCGGGGTGGGCACCTACCTGCCCCCCGTGGTGACCACCGAGCACGCGGTCCAGCGATCCTGGTACGACCGGGCCGACCGCGAGGCCTCCGGGATGGAGGCCGTGATGGTCGCCGGCGACACGCCGGCACCGGAGATGGCGGCCCGCGCGGCCCTGGTCGCGCTGCACCGGTCGGAGCACGAGCCGGACGACTTCGGCGCGCTGCTGCACAGCGACAGCTACCACCAGGGACCGGACGGCTGGTCGGCGCCGCACTACGTGCTGCGCAGGACGCTGGCCCGGCCCATCACCGCCCTGGAGGTACGGCAGGGCTGCCTCGGCATGATCGCGAGCCTGGAGATGGCCGCGCACCGGCTGATCGCGAACCGCGAGAAGGACGCGGTGCTGCTGACCGCCGGGGACAACTTCTCCACCCCGCTGGTGGACCGGTGGCGGGCCTCCAGGATGTTCCTGCTCGCGGACGGCGGCGCCGCCGCCGTGGTGTCGCGGCGCGGCGGCTTCGCCCGGGTGCTGGCCTTCGGGACGGTGTCCAACCCGGGGATGGAGGAGCTGCACCGTGGCGGGGAGGTGCTCTTCCCGCCCGGCATCACCGTCGGCCGCTCGCTGAACTTCGAGGAGCGCAGCGACTACTGGCGACGGCAGTGGGCGGAGGGCAACGCGCCCCCGATGGGGCACTTCGGCGAGTGCGTCGCCGAGGCGGCCGACCGGACGCTGGAGGAGGCCGGGATCTCCATGGAGAAGGTCACCCGCGTCTGCCACACCGGTTTCTCCCGGGGCTCCCTGGAGGCGATGTTCCTCGACCCCCTGGAGATCGACGTGGACCGGGGCCTGTGGGACTTCACCCGGGGGGCCGGGCACGCCGGCGCCGCCGACCCGTTCATCGGCCTGGAACACCTGTGGACGAGCGGGCAGGTCGCCCCCGGCGACCACGTGCTGCTCATCGGCAGCGCCCCCGGCATGGAGGCCGGCTGCGCGGTCGTGGAGATCGTCGCCCCGTACGAGCCCAGGAACCACGAGCCCAGGAACCACGAGCCCGAGAGCCACGAGCTCAGGAGCCACGAGCCCCAGAGCCACGAGCTCAGGAGCCACGAACTCCAGAGCCACGAGCTCAGGAGCCACGAACTCCAGAGCCACGAACTCCAGAACGAGCACCACGAGCCCCAGAACGAGCACCACGAGCCCGGGAACCACGAGCCGGAGAACGGAGGCCGGTAGAGATGCTTGACGGATGCACGCCATGGCCGGAGGAGTTCGCCGCCCGGTACCGGCGCGAGGGACTCTGGCGCGGGGAGCGCCTCGGCGACCTCCCGCGCGCCTGGGCCCGCGCGTTCGGAGACGGTACGGCACTCGTCGGCGGGGAGCAGCGGCTGTCCTACCGCGACCTGGAGGACCGGGTCGCCCGGACGGCGGCGGGTTTCCACCGGCTCGGGGTCGAGCCCGGTGACCGGATCGTCCTGCAGCTGCCCAACGTCCCCGAGTTCGTCATCGTGGCCTTCGCGCTGTTCAGGGTGGGTGCCAAGCCGGTGTTCTCCCTGGCGTCGCATCGGGCCAACGAGATCAGGCACCTGTGCGAGCTGTCTGGCGCGTCCGGATACGTCGTCCCCGGCGTCCATCGCGGGTTCGACCACACCGCACTCGCCCTGCGGATGGCCGAGGAGGTGCCGAGCCTGCGCCGGATCTTCGTCCTGGACGGGGAGACCGGCGAGGAGACCGGCGAGGAGAACGGCGAGGAGACCGGCGGGAAGCCGGGTGAGGAGACCGGCGAGAAGAGCGGCGGGGGAATGGTGATCCCGCTCTCGCAGGTGGACGCCGACCCGGTCCCGCTCCCCGTGGGCGACCCGTCGGACGTGGCGTTCTTCCTGCTCTCCGGCGGGACGACCGCGCTGCCCAAGCTGATCCCGCGCACGCACGACGACTACGCGTACCAGACCAGGGCGGTGGCCGAGCTCTGCGAGCTCGGCGCGGACGACGTCTACCTGGCGGCGCTGCCGGTGGAGTTCAACTTCACCTGGGGCTGCCCGGGGGTCGTCGGCACGCTCGGCTCCGGCGGCACGGTCGTGCTCGCCGAGAGCCCGGTCGCGGAGGACTGCTTCCAGGCGATCGAGCGGGAGCGGGTCACCGTCACCTCGGTCGTCCCCACCGTGGCGCAGCTCTGGCTGGAGGAGGCGGCGTGGGCCGAGACGGACCTGTCCAGCCTGCGCGTGCTGCAGATCGGCGGGGCCAGGCTCCAGCCGGAGCTGGCCGCGCGGATCGAGCCCGAGCTGGGCTGCCGCCTGCAGCAGGTGTTCGGCATGGCCGAGGGAATGCTCTCCATGTCGAGGAAGGGCGACGATCCCGAGTCCGTCGTGGACACCCAGGGGCGGCCGATCTCACCGGCCGACGAGGTGCGGATCGTCGACGAGCGGGACGCCGAGGTGCCCGCGGGCGTCACCGGCGAGCTGCTCACCCGTGGCCCGTACACCCTGCGCGGCTACTACCGCGCCGAGGAGCACAACCGGCGGGCCTTCACCGAGGACGGCTTCTACCGCACCGGCGACCTGGCCCGGCTGACCCCCGAGGGGAACCTGGTCATCGAGGGACGGCTGAAGGACGTGGTGATCCGCGGCGGAGACAAGATCGCGGCCGGAGAGGTGGAGGGCCACCTGCTCACCCACCCTTCGGTCGCCAGGGCCGCGGTCGTACCGGTCCCCGACGAGTTCCTCGGCGAGCGGATCTACGCGTTCATCGTCCAGGAGAACAAGCAGGGCGGGCAGGGCGGGCAGGGCGAGCGGGGCGAGAGGCCCGCGCTGGCCGAGCTGAAGCGGGCGCTGCACGAGCGCGGGCTGGCCGAGTTCAAGCTGCCGGACCGCGTGGAGTTCGTCGACGACTTCCCGCTGACCCCGCTCGGCAAGATCGACAAGAAGGTCCTCGCCGCCGCGGCGAAGGACCCGGCCCTGTCCCGCCGGTGGACGCCCGCGGAACCTGCTCCCGAAGGCCAGGACCCGGCCCTGTCCCGACAGCGGACACCCGCCGGACCCACCCCCGAACGCCGGGACCCGGCCCTGCCCCCTCAGCGGACGCCCGCGGAACCCACCCCCGAACGCCAGGAAAGGTGAACCGGACATGCGAAGCGACATCACAGCACCGCCCACGGCCGACGACCTGCGACAGGCCGTCGCGACGATCATCGGCACCGAGCCCGGTGAGATCACCGGCGACGCCAACCTCGTCTTCCTCGGGCTCGGATCCCTGGAGATGATGCGGCTCGTCACCCGATGGCGCAGGCAGGGCATCGCCGTGGAGTTCGGCGAGCTCGCCGCCGAGCCGACCGTCGAGGCGTGGCAGCGCCACCTGCGCGCGGCCTGGGAGGCCCGCCAGGTGAAATCGGGGGAGGCCGTCGGATGAGCGCGCTGCTGATCCGGGGCGGCTGCCTCTACCCGGCCGACGCCGGGGCGCGCGTCGTCCCCGACGGATCCGTGCTCGTCGAGGGCGAGCGGATCGTCGCCGCCGGGACCACCGAGGAGATCGAGGCCGTCCTGGAGCCCCGGCAGCGCGAGAACATGCGCACGATCGACGCCCGGGGCAAGATGATCCTCCCCGGTTTCGTCAACGCGCACTGGCACGACCTGTTCGCCATGCGGTTCCCCTTCAAAGGGGCCCTGCGCCCCGCCACCGACCGCGACGACAAGCCCGCGTTCATGGCGCTGGGCGGCGACCTCCAGCAGATCTCGGTGGTCTTCGACTCCTTCCACGACCAGATCGACCGGCTCACCCCGGACGAGGCCGAGGCCATCGCCCGCTACTCGATGTGGACCCAGCTGCGCTCCGGCGCGACCACCCTCGGGGACGTGGGCTCGTTCAACCGGCCGGAGGCGCTCGCCTCGGCCGCCCGCCACCTCGGCATGCGCTGCGTGGTCAGCACCTGGGCGAGCGACGCGGTGTGCGCCCCCGGCGAGTCGCGGTTCCGCAGGACCCGCGACGCCGACGTGGTGCTGCGGCGGATCGAGGACCTGCTGCGCGACTGCGCGAAGGACACGAGCGGACTGGTACGGGCGCGGCCGACCTCGGTCTACGGGGTCAACATGACCGACGAGCTCGGCGCCGGTTTCGCGGAACTCGTCACCAGGTACGACGTGCCGTTCGCCACACACGTCGGCGCGCTGCGCAACGAGGCCGAGGTGACGCGGAGCTACTACGGCACCACCCCGGTGCGGAGGTTCGCCGAGCTCGGCCTGCTCTCCGACCGGTTCATGGCGGTGCACTGCGCGTTCGCCGACGAGGAGGAGCGCGGGATGCTCGTCGCGGCGAACGCGCACATCAGCCACTCTCCGGCGAAGTACGGCCCGGCCGGGGAGTCCTCGCTGACCGAGACCCGGGCGATGCCGGAGTTCCGGCGCGCCGGGCTGGACGTCTCGCTGTCCACCGACGGCGCCGCGCTGCCGCTCGGCGGCATGGCCGAGGCCATGCGGGTCACCTGGCAGATCTACAACGAGATGTACGCCGACCCGACCGAGGTGCTGCCGACCGACGCGCTGGCGATGGCCACCCGGCTCCCGGCCCGGGGGCTGGACTGGGCCGGGGAGATCGGCAGCATCGAGGCGGGCAAGCAGGCGGACCTGCTGCTCGTCCCCGCCGACGACTGGCGCTACCTGCTCAACCCGCGCCCGCTGGAGAGCTTCCTCGCGCTCGGCGGCTCGACGGACGTGGACACCGTGATCGTCGCGGGCCGGACGCTGGTGGAGGGCGGCCGGGCCACCAACTTCGACGAGGACGAACTCGAATCCGACTACATCGAGGCACTCGGCACCTTCTCGGTGCGCTGCCTCGGTGTCGATCCCGAGCTGGTCGCCACGCTGACCCGTGCGGCACGCCGATGAGGAGGTATCACCGATGCGTGACAGGACGGCCCTGGTCACCGGGGCGGCAGGAGGTATCGGCGAGGCGGTGGTGCGGGCACTGGCCGCCGAGGGCGTCGCCGTCGCGGCGGTGGACGCGAACGCGGAGGCACTGAACCCGCTCGTCAAGGAGCTCTCCGAGGCCGGGCACCGCGTCCGGGGCCTCGTCGTGGACGTGACCTCCAGCGCCGAGGTGGACGTCGCGGTGGAGCGGGCGGAACGCGAGCTGGGGCCGATCGGCTACCTGGTCAACGCCGCCGGGGTGCTGCGCGTCGGCACGGGGGCCTCGCTCACCGACGCCGACTGGGACACCACGTTCGCGGTCAACGCGACCGGCGTGTTCCACGTCAGCAGGGCGGTGGCCAACCGGATGATCCCCCGCCGATCCGGGGCGATCGTCACGCTGGCCTCCAACGCGGCCAGGACCCCGCGCTGGAACATGGCGGCCTACGCGGCGTCCAAGGCCGCGGCGAGCAGCTTCACCAAGTGCCTGGGGCTGGAGCTCGCCCAGCACGGGATCCGGTGCAACGTGGTGGCTCCCGGCTCCACCGACACGCCGATGCTGACCTCGCTGTGGGCCGGGGGCGACGCGCTGCGGGTCTCCATCGAGGGCGACCCGGAGACCTTCCGGGTCGGCATCCCGACGGGGCGGCTGGCGCGGCCCGCCGACATCGCCGAGGCGGTGCTGTTCCTGCTCTCCGACCGCGCCGCGCACATCACCCTGCAGGACCTCACGGTCGACGGCGGCGCCGCCCTCGGCAACTGAGCACGACCCGACCGGCCGGGCCCCAGAGCCCGGCACTTCACGAAGAGCGGAGGCACACCATGGCGATCCCGGCGATCGAGTCCTATCCCATGCCGACCGAAGACGAGCTGCCCGAGAACATCGCGCGCTGGACCATCGATCCCGATCGCGCGGTGCTGCTCGTCCACGACATGCAGAACTACTTCCTGAGCCCGTTCCCGCACGGGGAGGCTCCCACGACCGACCTGGTGGAGAACGTCGCGACCCTGCGGGCCCGCTTCTCCACGCTCGGCGCGCCGGTCGTCTACACCGCCCAGCCCGGCGGGATGACCGACGAGCAGCGCGGCCTGCTCAAGGACTTCTGGGGCGCGGGGATGAGCGCCGACCCGGAACACCGGATGATCATCGACCGGCTGACCCCGTTCGGCCCCGACGTCGTGTTCACCAAGTGGCGGCCCAGCGCGTTCTGCCGCACCGGCCTGCTCGACCTGCTGCGCGAGAGGGGACGCGACCAGCTGGTGATCTGCGGGGTGTACGCCCACGTCGGGATCCTGATGACCGCGCACGAGGGGTTCTCCCAGGACATCCAGACGTTCGTGGTGGCGGACGCGGTGGCCGACTTCTCGCGGGAGTACCACCGGCAGGCGCTGGACTACGCGGCGTCGAGATGCTCGGTGACGCTGTCCACCCGATCCGCCCTGGCGATGCTGAACGGGACGGCCGGGAACGCGGCGGCCCTGAACACGACGGTCGTGGACGCGGCGGCCCTGAACACGACGGTCGAGGCGGTCCTGGAAGGAGCGAGACGATGACGACGACGACCGGCCAGGCAAACGACCAGGTCACGGACCAGGTCACCGAACATGTCACCGACCACGTCACGGACCAGGTCACGGACCAGATCGACGGGCCGGCGACCGGGCCGACGACCGAAGCGACCCTGCTCGACCGGATCCTCGGCCCGGAGGCGCCCCCGTTCGCCCTGCTGCACCGTCCAGGCTCGACCGGGCCGGACCGGCTCGATCTGATCATCGGGGAGACCACCGAGGTCGGCCGCATCGCGGACATCCCGCTGCCGTCCGACGACGACGCCGCCCGGGGTACCGGTGCCCGGCACGAGGTGCTCGCGATGCTGCCGTACCGCCAGATCGGCGAGCGCGGGTACGCCTTCCCCGACGACGAGGCCCCGCTGCTCGCGATGACCGTCGTCGACCAGGCCGTGCTGCCGATGGGCGAGGTCCTCGACCGGCTCCCCAACGGGCCGATCGAGCTGGGCGAGGGGGCCTTCGACTCCGACGACGAGGAGTACGCGGCCACCGTACGCCGGGTGCTCTCCGAGGAGATCGGCCGGGGGACGGGCGCGAACTTCGTCATCAAGCGGTCGTTCTCCGCCGAGATCACCAACTGGTCGACCCACACGGCGCTCGCGTTCTTCCGGCGGCTGCTCGGCAGGGACCCCGGCTGCCACTGGACCTTCGTGATCCACACCGGCGGGCGCACCTTCGTCGGCGCCTCGCCCGAGCGGCACATCAGCCTCGACGAGGGCACCGTGGTGATGAACCCGATCAGCGGCACCTACCGGTACCCGGCGGACGGGCCCGAGGTGTGCGGGGTGCTCGGCTTCCTGTCCGACAGCAAGGAGGCGAACGAGCTCTACATGGTGCTCGACGAGGAACTGAAGATGATGGGCCGGGTGTGCGACCTCGGTGGCCGCACGGTGGGCCCGTACCTCAAGCAGATGGCGCGCCTGGCGCACACCGAGTACCTGATCGAGGGACGCAGCTCGCTGGACGTGCGCGACATCCTGCGGGAGACCATGTTCGCGCCCACGGTCACCGGCGGCCCGCTGGAGAGCGCCTGCCGGGTGATCAGCCGCTACGAGCCCGAGGGCCGGGACTACTACGCGGGCATGGTCGCGCTGATCGGCCGGGACGAGGCGGGCGGCCGGGCGCTGGACTCCGCGATCGTCATCCGTACCGCCGACATCGACGAGACGGGCCGGATGCGGATCTCCGTCGGCGCCACGCTGGTCCGCGACTCCAACCCGGCCTCGGAGGCGGAGGAGACCCGGACGAAGGCCGCAGGGCTGCTGGAGGCGCTGCGCCACGCGCCGGGAGGCGGCGCCGACGCTCCCGCCGAGCTGGTGGACATGGGCACCGACCCGCGGATACGGCGGGCGCTGATCGAGCGGAACGCGCCGCTCGCCGGGTTCTGGTTCGAGGGCCCGGACAACCGGAGGCACCTCGTGCCCAGGCTGGTCGGCCGCAAGGTGCTGGTGATCGACGCCGAGGACACCTTCACCGCGATGGCCAGGCACCAGCTCGCCGCGCTGGGATGCGAGGTCGGCGTGCGCCGGTTCGACGAGGACTACCGGCTGGAGGAGCACGACCTGGTCATCGTCGGCCCGGGGCCGGGGGACCCGAGGGACCACGACGATTTCAAGATCGCCCACCTCAGGGACGCGACGCGGCGCCTGCTGGAACTGGGCATACCCTTCCTCTCGGTCTGTCTCGGCCACCAGGTGCTCAGCACGCTGCTGGGGCTGGAGCTCAGCCGCAACCCGTTCCCCAACCAGGGGGTGCAGCGGAAGATCGATTTCCTGGGACGGACGGAGCTGGTGGGCTTCTACAACACCTTCGCCGCCCGCAGCGCCGCCGACCGGTTCCCCTGCCCGGAGCGCGAGGGCACGGTCGAGGTGTTCAGGGAGGCGTCGACCGGCGAGGTCCACGCGCTGCGCGGCCCCGGCTTCGTCTCGGTGCAGTTCCATCCCGCGTCGGTGCTGACCCGCAACGGCGTGGAGATCCTCGGCGAGGTCCTCAGCGACCTGCTGCTACAGGCCGAGCACCCCGTCCCCTCCGAGGCCGAGCACCCCGTCCCCTCCGAGGCCGGGCTCTCCCGGTGAGAAGGAACGGCGAGAGAGGGGCGGCACGACAAGACGGGCACCGGTTCGCACCCGTCGCGAGCCGGTGCCCGTCGGCGTCCCGGGCGCTGCCGGTCTCCCGGGCGCCGACGGGTTCCCCGGGCACCGTCCGACGGACGCTCAGGGGCGAGAACGGACGCCGAGAACGGACGCACGGAAATAGGCGCACGAAGGTGGGTGCTCAGGGGCGGGGGAGGGCCTCGATGGTCTCCATGTGAAGCTCGCCCCAGTCGCCGAGCGGGATGAGCGCGGTGTTGAGCGAGTGGCCCAGCTCGGTCAGCGAGTACTCCACCTTCGGCGGGACCTGGTGATAGACCTCGCGGTGCACCAGGCCGTACGACTCCATCTCCCGCAGCTGCTGGATCAGCATCTTCTCGCTGATGCCCGACACCTTCCGGCTCAGCTCCCCGAACCGGAGGGCCCCGCCGTGCAGCGCCCACAGGATCAGCGCCTTCCACTTGCCGCCCACGACGTCGACGGCGGCGTCGAGCCCGCACGAGTAAGTCCGCTTCTTCATCCCACGCTCCACCCTTACAAAAAGGTTAGTACCTGACAAAATAGTAGGTACTTGAGGAAATTTCAGCGGCGCGACAGCATCGAAACGTCCCAGCCGGGGTCACGAGGGGATCCGGGACTGGGACTTTCCTATGCCGACACCGTATAAAACAGGGGGACAAATGAATGCCGACGATCGTCCGCCGGTGACAGTCATCGGTCTGGGGGCGATGGGAAAGGCGCTGGCCGGGGCCTTCCTGGACAACGGCCATCCCACGACCGTGTGGAACCGTACCGCGGGGAAGGGCCGGGAACTCGCCGGGCGGGGCGCGACCGAGGCGGCCACCGCCGCGGAGGCGATCGCCGCGAGCCCGGTCGTCGTGGTCTGCGTGCTGGACTACGACGCGGTCCGCGAGGTCCTCGGCGCCCCCGTTCCCGTTCCCGCTCCCGCCGCCTCCGGCCTCACGAACCCCGCGGAGCCCGGGGACGTCCTCGACGGCTCCCGTACCCCCGGCACTCCTGGAACTCCCGACGGCTCCCTTACCTCTGACGGCCCCGGCGCGCCCGGCGCCGTGGCCGGTCTCCTGGCGGGCCGGACCCTGGTGAACCTCACCAACGGCACCCCCCGCCAGGCGCGCGAGCTGGCCCGCTGGGCGTCCGAGCGGGGAGCGGGCTATCTGGACGGCGGCATCATGGCGGTGCCCCCGATGATCGGGAGCCCCGGATCCCTCGTCCTCTGCAGCGGATCGCCCGGGGCGTTCGCCGCCCACGAGGGGACCCTGTCGGCGCTGGGCACCGTCGACTACCTGGGCGAGGACGCGGGCCGGGCGTCCCTGTACGACATCGCGCTGCTCAGCGCCATGTACGGGATGTTCGGCGGCTTCCTCCAGGCCGTCGCCATCACCGGCTCCGAGAGGATCCCGGCGACCGAGTTCACGCCGCTGGTGGTCTCGTGGCTCAACGCCATGCTCACCAGCCTTCCCGCGATGGCGAAGGCGTACGACGCGAACGACCACTCCGCCACCGCCTCGAACCTGGAGATGCAGGCGACGGGCTTCGTCAACCTGCTGGAGACCGGCAGGGAACAGGGCGTCAGCACCGAACTGCTGGAGCCCATGGGGGCGCTCCTCGCCCGGGGAGTCGCCGCGAACCGGGGCGACGCCGACCTCTCGGCCCTGATCGACCTGCTCCGTACGGACCCCGCGCAGGACACGGACCTCGCGAGAGACACGGACCCCGGGAGAGGCGCGGACTTCGCGGAAGGTTCGGACCCCGCGAGGGCCACGGACGCCGGGTCGCGCGACACCGGGTCGCACGGCGCCGAATCGCACAGCGCCGAATCGCGCGACACCGGATTGCACGGCCTCGGATCGCACGGCGCCGGATCGCGCGACACCGGATTGCACGGCCTCGGATCGCACGACACCGGATCGCATGACCTCGGATCGCACGGCGCCGAATCACACGGCCTCGGATCGCACGACGCCAGATCACACGACGCCAGATCGCACGACCTCGGATCGGAATAGGACATGACCCACGACCACCCCACCCCCGTGACGGTTCTCGGCCTGGGGCCGATGGGCCGGGCGCTGGCCGGAGCGTTCCTCGCGCAAGGCCATCCCACGACCGTGTGGAACCGCACGCCCGCCAGGGCCGAGGATCTCGTCGCCCGGGGAGCGACCCGCGCGGACACGGTCGCCGACGCGGTCGCGGCGAGCCCGCTGACGATCGCCTGCGTGATCGACTACGACGCCGTGCGGGCGATCGTCGACCCGGCCGCCGACGCGCTGAAGGGCCGCGCCCTGGTCAACCTCACCGCCGACACGCCGGAACGCGCCCGCCTGATGGCCGCGTGGGCCGCCGAGCGCGGCATCGACTATCTCGACGGGGCCATCATGACCCCGACGCCGACCATCGGAGGCCCGGCGGCCGTCGTCCTGTACAGCGGGCCGGAGGAGGTCCACCACACCCATCGGCGGGCGCTGGCGAGCCTGGGCGGCACCTCCGCCTACCTGGGCGCGGACCCCGGAAGGGCGGCGGCGCACGACGTGGCCCTGCTCGACCTCTTCTGGACGTCCATGAGCGGTCTCGTCCACGCCTTCGCCCTGGCCGCCGCCGAGGGCATCGCGGCCAGGGACCTCGCCCCGCTCGCCAAGGGGATCGGCGCCCTGCTCCCCGAAATCGTCGACGAGTTCGCGGAACACCTCGACAGCGGCGACCACCCGGGCGACCAGTCCAACGTCCTGTCGGCCGCCGCCGGTATGGAGCACATCATCCACGCGGCCCAGGCCCGGGGCATCGACACCGGCGTGCTGAGCGCCGCCCGGGACGTCGCCCGGCGGGCGATCGACGCCGGTCAGGGCGGCGACAGCTTCTCACGCCTCGCGGAGGTGCTCGGAAAACCCGTACCGGCGCCGTGACCTTCGGGCCCGGCGGAGGAGCACCGGGTACGGATCCCCGCCGCGCTCGTCGTCCCCTCAGGGCCGTCCCCTCAGGGCCGTCCCCTCAGGGCCGTCACCTCAAGACCGTCACCTCAGCGCCGTCACCCCGCTGCCGTCTCGCCAGCGCCTCGGCGAGCCGGAGCGGCCCGGCGTCCGTGCGCAGCGCTTCCACGGCCAGCCACTCCAGGTCCGAGAGGAAGTCCGCGGGACCCCTCGGCGCGAGGAAGCGCCGGTCGGCGCACAGGGTGAGCACCGCGCGCTCGGACAGCTCGTGGACGTACAGGAAGAACGTCGCGCCCTTCTGGTCGGTGTCGTGGGGCGGCTCCACCAGCTCCGTCTCGCCCATCAGGGCGTCGTACTCCGCGGGGGACAGCCGGTGCCCGGCGGGCGGGGCCGGGGCGTCGAACCTGATGTCGTTGTAGAAGCAGTAGCCGTCGGTGCCGATGCCGCGTTCCCCGGTGACGCGGGCGACGAGTTCCTCAAGCCGGACGGGGTCGTACTCGCAGGTGCTGTACGCCGCGAGCGCGGCCCTTCCGGCGTGGGACAGGAACCCGGAGAACGACTCGTGACGGAGACGGAGCCGCAGCAGCGCGTTCTGGTTGAAGGCCCCGACGAAGCGCCGCGTCTCCGGCTTGAAACGGGTGGACACGATGAGCCGCAGGGCGACGTCCTCCTCGCCCTTGTAGAGGCCGAGGAGCAGCGCGACGGTGGCCTGCAGCACCATGCCGGGGGTGACGGACGCGCGCGCGGCCAGCTCGCGGACCGCCCGCGAGAGGGCGCGGGAGCGGATCTCGGACCAGTCCTGCCGCGCCTCGCCGCCCTGCCTGAGGTCCTCCAGCCAGACGCGCGGCAGCTCGCGTACGGCCTCGGCCCAGTAGCCGAAGGCCCGCCGCTCCCGGAGTCTGGCACGTTCCGAGCGCTCGTAGGCGAGGCGTCCCAGGGGCTGCTCCGCTACGGGTCCGAGGGCGGCCGGGACCGAGAGGAGCGTCCTCAGGTCGTCGCGGACGATCTTCAGGCTCCAGCCGTCGACCGCCATGTGGCTCACGACCAGGACCACCCGGACCGGGACGCCTCCCGTGGTCACCACCGCGACCCGCAGCGGGAGCTCCCCGCCGATGTCGAACGGCAGGTCACGCAGCCTCGCCCCCGCGTACGCGGCCACGGTGCCGGGGTTCCTCGTCCCCGTCTCGTGGACGGCGACCTCCAGCTCGCCCGAGCGCAGGACCACCTGGACGGGTCTCCCCCCATCCTGGTCGTCCATGGGGAACAGCGTGTGCAGGGCGTCGTGGCGTTCGACGAGCGCGCGGACGGCGGCGAGCACGTCGCCGACGTCGCGGCCGGGCTCGACCTCGCACACGGCGAGCAGGTTCAGCGAGGCGTCCCCCGGCGGCAGCCAGCGCAGCACCTCCCAGATCGCCGTCTGCCCCCACGTCAGGGACCCCCGATCCCCGTACGGCGCGCGGAAGGCCACCGTGACCCGCTGAAACGCCCTGACGGGATGGGACACCTTGACAGGGTGAGACGTGCGCATTGTCCGTCCTTCATGCCCGTAAAACGTAATTGACGTGTCATTAACTGCGAAGGCGAAGCAGAACTCTCGAATGGAATGCGGCCGGGGCGGGTTCCGGCCATTCATGACAGGCGGGGCCGGTCATGCGGTCAGGTTTCCGTGTCATAAAGCCCGCGTCACGCGTGTCCTCGGCCTCCATTCTTCGGGCTGGCTGCGATCGTAGGACGCGCGCTCTGGATGCACAATATGCGCTTTAATCTGAAACAACTTGAGAAAAGCCTGCAAGCTCTATAGGTGCGCCGCGATTCCATCCGGAACGCCACGTCGCCACGTCGCGCGCTCCGGCGGGGACCGGGCGGGTGTGTCGTCCCCGGGCCTGAGGCCCGTGGATTCCCGGCCGTGAGAAGGCCACGGGCCCGGGAGGGGACGGTCGAGGGAGGGACGGCCGGGGGGAGGGGCGGCCGGGGGAGGGGTGGCCGCGAAACCGCTCCGAGCGCGTCGCGGGTGGCGCTCGCGAGGTCCCCGTCCCCGAGCCTCGGGGCGCCCGGTCCCATATGCGGCGTATCGCTCTCAGGTAAATATATTGCGTAGCTTGCTCTAACTCTTGCAAACTCGTGTCGTGAAGATCCCGTGATCTATGGGTAAGGCGACTGACCGTGCCGGAGAGCCGAGGGGGCCATGGCGGGCGATGAGGGCGACGACGGCGTGACACCGTTGATCCAGGCGGAGGGGCTCAAGAAGACGTACCCGCCCAGAGACAGGCGGGGTGCCGGGTTCCAGGCCGTGGCCGGGATCGACTTCCACGTCGACCGGGGGGAGGCCTTCGGGTTCCTCGGCCCCAACGGGGCGGGGAAGTCCTCGACGATGCGCATGCTCGGCTGCGTCTCCCCGGCCACCGCCGGAACCCTGCGCATCCTCGGCATGGACCCCGCGCGCGACGGCCGGAGGATCCGGGCGCGCCTGGGCGTGGTCCCGCAGGACGACGTGCTGGACCCCGACCTCACCGTGCGCGAGAACCTGACGATGTACGGCCTCTACTTCGGCCTGTCCCGGCGCGTGATCAGGGAGCGCGCGGAGCGCCTGCTGGAGTTCGCGCAGCTGGAGGAGAAGGCGGGCGAGACCCTGGGGGCGCTGTCCGGCGGCATGCGGCGGAGGTTGACGATCGCCCGCTCCCTGATCAACGAGCCGGACATCCTCCTGCTCGACGAGCCGACCACCGGGCTCGACCCGCAGGCGCGGCACGTGCTGTGGGACCGGCTGTTCAGGCTGAAGCAGCAGGGGGTGACGCTGCTGCTCACCACCCACTACATGGACGAGGCCGAGCAGCTGTGCGACCGCCTGGTGGTGATGGACAAGGGGCTCATCGCGGACGAGGGATCGCCCCAGGAGCTCATCCGCCGGCACTCGACGCGCGAGGTCCTGGAGCTGAGGTTCCGGATCGACGAGCACGAGCAGGCCGCCGAGAAGCTCCACGACCTGGTCAGCCCAGAAGACGGGGAGCGGGTGGAGGTGCTGCCCGACCGGGTGCTGGTTTACACGCACGACGGCGAGGCGACGCTGGCCGGGGTCACCGCCGCGCGGATGACCCCGATCACCGCCCTCGTCCGGAGATCGACGCTGGAGGACGTGTTCCTGCGCCTGTCCGGCCGGACCCTGACGGACTGAGGCGGACGACATGTCCACGTTCCCGACCCCGACCCCGACCCCGACCCCGGCGCCGATCCCGACTTCGACGGACCGAGGCGGACGACGCGTGCCCATGTTCCTTCGCGAGTTCTCCTCGTGGATGCTCCGCTACCGCCGCTCCTGGAAGGGCACCATCGTCATCAGCGTGGCGAACCCGCTGCTCTTCCTGGTGGCCATCGGCGCCGGGCTCGGACAGCTGGTGGACCCCGCGTCGCTGGGCGGCCTGACCTACCTGGAGTTCTTCGCCCCCGGCATGCTCGCCGCCGCGGCGATGCAGAACGCCTACGTCGAGGCCGCGTTCGTGGTCCACAGCTCCCTGCGGCAGGGCAAGGGCTACCTGGTGGCCGCCGCGACCCCGCTGGAGCCCCGCGACATCATGGCCGGGCACCTGCTGTTCATGGCGTTCAGGATCGGGACGAGCGCGCTGGCGTTCGCCGTGGTGATGGCGGCCTTCGGCGCCACCCGCTCCCCGTGGGCCCTGCTCACCGTGCCCGCCGCGCTGCTCACCGGCATGGCCTTCGCGGCCCCGCTGGCGGCGTGGACGGTGACCGTCACCACGTTCAACACCCTCAACACGGTGTTCCGGTTCGTGCTGATGCCGATGTACCTGTTCTCCGGGACCTTCTTCGCCATCGAGACGCTCCCGGACTGGCTGCGCCCGCTCGCGTACGTCACGCCGCTGTGGCACGGCGTCGACCTGTGCCGGACCCTGAGCCTGGGCACCGCGACCCCGCTCACCTCCGCGATCCACGTCGGCTACCTGGCCGCGCTCACGGCCGGGGGCGTCGCGGTCGCCCTGACCACGTACCGGCGCCACATCCACGTCTGAGGGGTCGACATGCCGCAGAACCTGGAGACCAGGGGGCCGCACCTGGAGAACAGGGCGCCGACCGCCGTCCCCCGCTGGGGTGGCGCGCACTTCCTGGTGTTCCGCAACCTCCGGGTGCACACGGGAGGCAACCCGTGGACCATGGCGATGTACTCGATCTTCGAGCCCATCCTGTACCTGCTCGCCATCGGCGTCGGCATCGGGCAGCTCGTCGGGGACGTCGACGGGGTGAACGTCACCTACGCCGCGTTCGTCGCCCCCGGCCTGCTCGCCACGGCGGTGATGAACAGCGCCCTGTACGAGACGATGGAGGGCGCCTTCGTCAAGTTCACCCACGAGCGCTACTACCGGGCGATCCTCTTCACCCCCGTGTCCCTCACCGGGATCGTCGTCGGCGAGGTGGCGTGGGCGGTGCTGCGCGGCTTCGTCACCGCGACCGGGTTCCTCCTCGTGATCACGGTTTTCGGGCTGGTCTCCTGGCCGGACACCCTGGTCGCGGCGGCCGGGACACTGCTCGTCGCCTTCGCCTTCGGGGGCGCCGGACTGGCCGTGACGACGCGCATCAGGGCGTGGACCGACTTCCAGTACGTGCAGCTGGTGCTGCTGCCGATGTTCCTCTTCGCGACGACGTTCTACCCGGTCACCGTCTACCCCCGGGTGATACAGATCATCGTGGAGCTGCTCCCGCTCTATCACGCCATCCAGCTGCTGCGCGGGTGCGCCCTCGGCCAGATCGACTCCACCATGGTCGTGAGTGTGCTCTATCTCCTGGTCATGGGAGCGCTGGGCCTCGTCGTGGCCCGGCGACAGTGGGCCCGCGTGATGCTGCACTGAACGGCGCTTCCACCGGCACCGCCGCCATCAACGCTGCTTCCATCGGCAATGCTTCCACCAGCGGTGCCGCCATCAGCAGTGTTTCGCCCAGCGGTGCCTTTACCAGTGGTGCCTTCACCGGCGGCACGCTCACCACAGGGTGACGGACCGGCTCAGGATCCCGGCCGCGTCGTCCTCGTCGACCGGGCGCGGGGCGGTGGCGAGCAGCCGCTGCTGCCTCATCGTCCCCTCCGCGAGCGCGGGAACGTCCGCCTCGGTGTACCCCACGCCGCCGATGCCGTTGGGCATCCCGACGTCGCGCATCAGCCTCGCCAGCACGCCGGGCAGGAACTCCGCGAGGTCGCCGGGCCTGTCGGCGGACGGGTCGAGCAGCTCGGCCGCCCGCACGTGCCGTTCCGGCCGCGCCTCGAAGGTGAACCTGAAGGCCTCGGGGGCGGTCAGCGCGACGGCCATCCCGTGCGGCACCATCGGCTCGTCCCCCGGGTAGCCCTCGGGACGGAAGTCCCGCACGCGACCGGCGATCGGGTAGGCGTTGGCGTGCGGGATGTGCACGCCCGCGTTGCCGAACCCCAGCCCGGCGAACGTCGCCGCCAGCGCCATCCGCGCCCGCGCCTCGTTGTCGTCCCCGTCGCGTACGGCGGCGCGGAAGGACCGCGCGAGCAGCTGCAGCGCCCGCTCGGACCACATGTCGGCCACCGGGTTCGACCCGCAGTACGGGACGCGCTCCTCGGGACGCTTGCGCTCGTAGGAGGTGTACGGCCGGGCGGTGTAGCTCTCCAGGGCGTGGCAGAGGATGTCCATCCCGGATGCGGCGGTGACCCCCGGCGGCTGGGACACCGTCAGGTCCGGGTCGACGACCGCGAGGACCGGGCGGAGCCGGGAGTGGCTGATCCCCGTCTTGACCTTCAGGTCCAGCACGTCGAGCACGCAGATCGTGGTGCTCTCCGACCCGGTACCCGTGGTCGTGGGCACCGCGACCAGCGGCTTGAGCGGTCGTGACGGCGCCAGGCCGCCTCCCACGGGCGCGTTGACGTAATCCATCAGCTCGCCCGGGTTGGTGGTGAGCAGGTTGACCGCCTTCGCGGTGTCGATGCTCGACCCGCCCCCGACGGCGACGAAGGCGTCCCACGGGCCGGAGGCGCGGGCGTGCTCGACGGCCGCGAGCAGGCTCTCGTCCGTCGGCTCGACGCGAACGCCGTCGTACACGCGCGCCTCCATGTCGAAGCCCGCGAGCTGCTCGGCGATCCGCCGCGGCGCGCCGGTCGCGGCCACCCCCGGGTCGGTGACGACGAGGACGCGGCGCACGCCGTACTGCCCGAGATCGAAGCCGATCTCGGCCGAGGCGCCCGGCCCGAACTTCAGGGCGGGGGCACCGTAGGTGAAAACGGACTCGGGATTGCTCGGGGTGGTGAACACGCCCGGCTCCTCTCTCGCGACTCTCGCCGGTGTCATCGGACGGGGGCCATCTGCGTCAGCGAGGATACCGGTCGGTATGTAGCGGCCGCCCACCCGCCCACCGTCCTCCCGGACGCAAGAAACCTGCAAATCAACCGCAAGTCCGGATCAATAGCATCGCCGCCATGAAGAAGAGAACGATCACGCTGGCCGCCGTCGCCGGAACCCTCGTGCTGGCGGCCCAGCTCCCCGCGTCCGCCACCTCGGCCACGTTGCTGCGCCTGCGCGGCGGGCTCACCCTGGAGATCCCGGCCTCGTGGCGGGTGTACGGGACCGCCGACCAGGTACGGGTGGTGACCGGAGCCTGCGCCCGCCCCAACGGGGGCTACTTCCAGCCCAGGTGCGACAGCTTCTGGATCATGGGACCGAAGGCGCTCAAGCGCGGGGGAGAGGGCTTCCGGCGCTACGACCCCACCCAGGGCCCGTACTATCCGGCCTCCGACGTGCAGCGCTGCCCGACCAATCCCAAGTACGGCCACGTCCTCGGCAAGGCGATCGTGGTGAGCTACCGGAACATCGGCGTCGCGCACAGGGCGCACTACCGGGTCTGGCCGGGCCGGTGTGTGTCGTACAGCGACGGCGGGCAGAAGTCGACGTTCAACCAGCGCGAGTGGTATCTCCCGAAGACGAAGGTCCTGGTCATCGACCAGTGGGCCACGCCAGGCCTGGCCGGAATCCTGAAGAACGCGACCTGGGCTAACTGACCACCTGATCGGACCGCTCCCTGGGACCCCTTGGAACCAGGGGCTGTCCGCCCGAGCGTAGAAGGTCACGGAGATCACCCGAATGATCTCATGCCGAGGCTACTCTGAATCTAGACAGACTAGACAGGAGACGCCGGTGAGCGGATGGCAGGTCCAGGAGGCGAAACAGCGTTTCAGCGAGGTCGTGCGACGCGCGGTGAGTGAGGGTCCCCAGGTGGTCACCCGGCACGGGGAGGAGGTGGCCGTCGTCATCGACATCGCCGAATACCGCCGCCTCAAAGGCGACGCCCCGGACTTCAGGCAGTTTCTTCTCGCCGACCCCGACTGGGACGACGACGTGGAGTTCCCGCGAAACCGGGACCTTTCCCGGGAAGTCGATCTCGACTGATGGGCATCGGTTATCTCCTCGACACGAACGTGGTCTCCGAAACGCGCAAGCGGAACGGCAGCACTCAGGTCAAGGACTGGATCGCCGCGGCGCACGGGCCCACCCTCTACCTCAGCAGCCTGACGGTCGGTGAGATTCGCCGCGAAGTCGAGCTTCGCAGGCGCCGGGCCCCCGACCAGGCGACGGTGCTGGAACGCTGGCTGCACAACCTTCAGCGGCAGTTCGGTGATCGCGTCATCCCCGTCACCGTGGAGGCCGCCGAGGAGTGGGGCCGCCTGAACGCCATCCGCCCACTGCCCACGACGGACGGCCTGATCGCCGCGACGGCCCGGGTGAACGGCTGGACCCTGGTCAGCCGGAACACCAAGGACTTCGCCGGAACGGGGGTGTCCGTCGTCAACCCGTTCGACGTTCCGGCCTGATCAGGCGAACGTCGTCTCGTCGGCTCGGCCTCCGACGGCGGCGATCCGGAACCAGACCGATCTGCTCGTTCCGTCGCGGCGGGAGCCCCACTCGGCGGCGAGCAGGTGCACCAGCCACAACCCCCGCCCGCCGTCCCCGTCGGCCTCCGGTACGCGTACGGCGGGCGCGCTCGCGTCGGACCCGTCGTCGGTGACCTCCACGTGGACCATCGCGGCGCTACGCGCCACGTAGACGGTCACCCGCCCATCCGCCGTACGCCCGGAGTCGGAGTGCGCCACCGCGTTGGCGGCCAGCTCACTCAGCAGGAGCAGCACGTCGTCGAGCACCGGGGCCTCTATTCGCCCGGCGAGCAGATCCCGCGCCCAGGCCCGAGCTTTCGGCACGGACTCCACCCGCCCGGGAAACACCTGCCGCCACGCGCCGTCCATTCCACCGAACTCGCGAGGCTCGCTTTCTTCTCCCAGCCTCCCTTTCCCCGACCTCACGCGGTCACCGCCGACATGAGCATGTCGGCCGCGTTCTCCGCCTCCGCCCACACCCATTCCCCGCGCCGCCACAGACGCACCCACCAGGGGCGCCAGACATATGCCCATCCGCAGTAGCGCCGGGTGACCGTGACCCTGACCAGTGCCGCGCCCGTCGCCGTCCGGATCTCCAGAATCGGCTGCCCCGCCACCGGGACGACCAGCGAGGTGCACACGCCGAGGCCGTGCAGATCCCAGCTCAGCCGCGTCAGAAGGGCGAATCGCTCACGCTCCTCACTCGCGGTCATGGCCCCGTCCCCCGAATTCCCCCGGCGAACCCGGCCAGGTCGCGAAAGGTCGCCGTTCTGATCGTTCATCACTCGTCTCGTCTCTGGTTTAAAGTGCGGGTTCGCTTTCTTTTTTCGTCCTGTCGAACCGATAGGGCGTGTGATTAGATTGCCCTCATGAGAGGCGAGGACATAACCGGATTGGCAACCCGGGAGATGGCCGAAAATGACAGTGGCCGGTCTGTCGATACCGCGAGCTGACATCGCCTATTCATCAAAAAATCCGTTTTTCTCTATTTCAGGAGGAATGCGATGAGCGTCGAGCCCTCCCCGGAGCCCGGATCCCCGCACGCGCGTTTCGGGTCCGAGATGCGCCGCCTGCGCGAGGCCGCGCAGCTGTCCCAGAGCGCCGTCGCCTCACGTCTGGGATGCACGCAGACGCAGGTGAGCCGCCTGGAGTCCGCCACCCGCACGCCGTCGAGATCCGACGCCGAACGACTCGACCTCCTCTTCGGCTCCAACGGCAGCACGCACTTCACGGACCTGCGCCGACACATCGTCGCCCGCCCCAGCGGCCCGGCCTGGTTCATCGGCTGGGCCGAGGAAATAGAACCAGCCGCCCTCGTCCTCCGCTCCTGGGACCCTCTCCTCGTCCCCGGCCTCCTCCAGACCGAGCCCTACGCCCGGCACCTTTTCGCCAAGGAGCCTCGGATGACCCCTGAGGAGGTGGAAGAGCGTGTCCAGGCGCGCATGCGGCGTCAGCGAATCCTCGACAAAAACGATCCTCCCCTGCTTCTGGTCCTCATCGACGCGGGCGTGCTACGCCGTCGGGTAGGTGGTGCGGAGGTGATGCACGAGCAGCTCGATCACCTGCTGAAGGTCACCGAGAAGCCCACCGTTTCCATTCAGATCGTCGACCCGGAATGTCTTCCGGGTTTGGCAGGAGCATTCATGATCGCCGAGCTTCCGGGCGGGCAGCCGGACACCATCCACGCGGATTCTCCGGCCCAGGGACATGTCACGACTGACTGCGACCTCGTGACTTCCATCAGAAACCGATATGAAGCAATACGGCTGTGGGCCTATCCTGAGCATGTATCCCTCAAAATGATCGAGGAAGTGAAACGGGAATGGACCTGAGTGCCGCAGTGTGGCGGAAGTCATCACGTTCCTCGGGCAATGGCGGCCAGTGTGTTGAGGTGTCTGTGAACCTGCCGGGTGTGGTGGCGGTCCGCGACAGCAAGGACCCCGAGGGGCCCAAGCTTCTTTTCACCCCCGCCGGGTGGCGGACCTTCGTCGATGGGGTCAAGATCGGTGAGTTCGACCGACTGGCCTGACGGGAGAGTGCGCACCCTTGGCGAAACTGCTCGATGACGAGGCGTTGGAGCGCTCGTCGGTGGTGGCGAACCGGGTGATGAACCGGGAGCGGGGGCTGACCGGTTCCAACGGGTACGGCCGGGAGCTGGGCATCAACGTGTTGGAGGTCCTGCGTGAGCGGGCGCGGACCGGGCGGCGGGTGCGCTGGCTCGACCTGTGCTGCGGTTCGGCCCGTGCTCTCTTCGAGGCGTCCCGGCAGCTGGGGGACGAGGCGGAGATCGTCGGTGTCGACCTGGTCGACTTCTTCGCCGGGCCGTCACGCCCGCCGAAGCTCCGGCTGGTCACCGCCTCGATCACCGGCTGGGAGCCCGGGGAGTCGTTCGACCTGATCACCTGTGTGCACGGTCTGCACTACGTGGGAGACAAACTCGGTGTCCTGTCCCGGGCCGCCGGTTGGCTGGCCGAGGACGGCCTGCTCGTCGGCAACTTCGACACCCGGAGCGTCCTCGTGGACGACGGCGTACCGGCGGGGCGCCGGTTGGCCTCGGCGCTGCGGGAGGCCGGGCTGGACTACGACTCCAGGCGTCGCCGGATCACCTGCCGGGGCAGGCGCGTCGTCGAGCTGCCCTACCGCTATCTCGGCTCCGACGACCGTGCCGGGCCCAACTACACCGGCCAGCCCGCGGTTGACTCCTATTACGCCCATGGTTCGTGAAACCGGGCTCGGGAGTAACGGCCCGGACGGGTAGCGTCTGATCTTCATGCGGGCGCCGGCCCGCGGATGGGACTCACCGTGAAGAAGCTGATCGTTCGGTTCTGGAGGCTGTTCAGTGGCTCGCTCCAGTGGCGTATCAACTGGCTTCGTCACGCCACGTTCATGGTCGGCGTGACCGGCGTAGTGCGCGACCGGGACGGCAACGTCCTCCTGCTGAAGCACCGCTTCTGGCCGGAGGGCAGGCAGTGGGGCCTCCCGACCGGTTACGCGAACCGGTCGGAGACCTTCGAGGACACCGTCTGCCGCGAGGTGCGGGAGGAGACCGGGCTGAAGGTCCACGTCGGAGAGCTGGTCCGCCTGAGGAGCGGATACCGGCTGCGCCTGGAGGTGGCCTACGAGGCCGAGTTTCTCGGCGGCACGCTCAAGCTCGACGATTTCGAGATCCTGGAGGCGAGGTGGTTCGCCCCGGACGACCTGCCAGCAGAGCTCCAGGAGTCACACCGCCTCCTCATCCAGCGTAAGTACGTCTAGCCCTCCTCCCCGGAAAGCTCGTTGAACCGGGCGCGACACGAGGCATCCGGGCTGACGACTCCGTTCCCGCACGGCTGATCGGAAATACCCGAACGGTTCCGCCCTTGTCCAGCTGACGGCCGGTCGGGCCGTACCGGTGTGAGCGCTCTGCGCTCCCGGGTGACGGTTTCGGCTGACGGACAGTCGCAGCAATTTATATCGACATATGCCTGCAAGCCCACCTTGTTGGGATATTGCTAACTCTGGCCTCGATAATCAGGTTCACATTGCCGTGTCGCCTTTCAGGGCAACCCCATGCCATTTACATTCGAACACGACGCATCGAATAGCCGGGGCGAATGACCGTTAAAAGAGTTTATTTGCTGGCAAAACGGGCGTGGCGGGGAAAGTGTGAACGCGCGGCGTGATTTCTCGTACGCCGGGAAACCCCGCCGAGAATTCCGAAAAGCGTGACACGAATTCGAGAAACAGAGCAGCAAGGAGAGGGAAATGCACCAGGAAACCGGAACCGAATCGCGTCGGGCAGCCAAACGTGGCACCGTACGGCGGCTGGGCCTCCTCGCGGTGGGGCTCGGCACGACCCTGCCTTTGATCGCCTCCGCACCGGCACCGGTCGGGGCCGTCGCGACATCCCGGGGACCGGCTCCCGGCCCCGTCAACAACTGTGTCGTCGACGTGACGGGAGGGGCGAACAAGCTGGGCACGGAGCGCTGTTTCTCCACGTTCACCGAGGCGATCCGGTTCGCCACCGACGGCGCCATCACCAACGCCCCGGCCACCGCCGTCGAAGGCGTGGACGACCCCGCCCTCGACGCCCTGCTCGGGAGCAGCGAGAAGTCCTCCGGCGCCGCGGCGGCCCCCGCGGCCACCGGGGCCCTGCTGGTGATCGGGATCGAGTATCAGCACATCAATTACGGCGGCGCCTCGTACACCTTCCGCGGCCCCCGGAGGTGCACCAGCCCGACCGACGACGTCGACTACTCGCTCAATCTCCCGCGGAGCTGGTGGGACCGTATTTCCTCGTTCAAGAACTACGCCAACTGCTACACCAACCACTTCGCCTACACGGGTTTCATCTCCCCGTCGACCGGCTACCTGAACGACCGGGCGGTCATGCCGGTCCTCAGTGGCCGCAATTTCAACGACGACGCGCGATCGATCAAGTGGAGCTGACCCACCACCCTTCACCGGCCCGGGCGGCGGCCAGAACAGGCCACCGCCCGGGCCGGTCGTGTTCCCGGGAAACGTCCTCACACGGGAAACGTCCTCACACGGGAAACGTCCTCGCGCGGGAAACACCCGAAACACCGAGAAAGCGCTCCGGGCGGCTACTCGACGACGATGGAGTCGACCCGGTCGGGATAGAAGGCGACGTGGTCCTTGATCTCGGCGACGGCCGGGTACGGCGACTCGTAGAACCACACCGCGTCCACCGCCTGCTTCCCGTCCACCGTGACGGTGTAGTAACTCGCGTCACCCTTGAACGGGCAGTAGGTGGCGGTGTCGGTCCGCTCCAGCAACGAGCTGTCGACGTCGGCGATCGGGACGTACTGCACCGGCGGGTACGACGCCTCCTGCAACGTCAGCGCGCGCTGCGAGTCGGCGACCACCTTGCCCCCCACCGAGACGACGACCCGGGCCGGGTTCGCCGTGATCGTGATCGGATGGCTGGGTCCGGGCTGCAGGATGGGCTTGTCGGTCATGGCGGGACCCCCTTTCTGTCATGTCCAGTCTGCCGGACCGGCGTACCCTCGGCCCCGGCGCGGTTCCCCTGCCGGGGGCGCGGGGCTGCGTTCCGCAGGCCTGACACTCGGCGCGACCTGCGGCAACCGGACCGGCCTGACGCCTGGCGCGACCGGCGGTAACCGGCCGCGACGAGAGTGGTCAGGCCGGTCGCGCGGGTGCGGAGCCCAGGGGGGTCCGCATCAGGTGGACGGCGAGGGCGCTGACCCAGCAGAAGCCGACCGTGATCGAGATCCGCTGGAACAGGCCGCCGAGTTCGACGAAGCCCTCGGTCTGGGCGAATCCCACACCGGCCACGACGAACGCGCCGATGAACACCACGCCGCTGATCCCCGAGTAGACCGCCCAGCCGGGCTCGCCCCAGCCGGCGAAGCGCCGGGCGAACACGAAGCACGCGGCGGTCAGCGCGGCGAAGACGAGCAGCGAGAACGGGAAGTCGTGGAGACGGCCCTGCCAGGTGTGCTGCGCCAGCGCGGGCGTGCCGGGCGGGTAGCCGCTGACCGGGTCCGTCGGGAAGACACCGGCGCCGACCAGCCCGATCGCGTACAACCCGATCAGCAGCGGCCCCCACGTCGAGTGCCGTCCCGAGGCGCGCAGACCCCGGCGCAGGCCGGCGGCGAAGACGAGCATCAGCAGGCCGGTGACGACGAAGCTGGCGACCTGCGTCCACCCGGACGGGCCGAGGGCCAGCGAGCTGACCGGATGACGCATCGGGTCGTAGCCGGGGCGGACGGCTCCCTGGATCAGGAAGGCGATGACGAACAGCGGCCCGCCCACCGCCCCGCACAGGTAGGGGAGACCGGCTCGCGGCGCCTTCGGGGTGTTCTTCGCCGGGGTACGCATCGATCCTCTTTAGCAGGGCATTTCCCGCGTGTCCGGACGCGGCTGCCGGACGTTCGCCGGACCCGTAGTATCCGACAGCCGGACGACCGGGATGAGGACGACGATGACGGGGATGACGGGGATGTGGTGTGAGCTTTGATCTCGGAGTCTGGTTCGGAGCCGAACCGCTCACCGCGCGGGAGGCCCTTCACCGCTATCTCGTCTGGGACGCGAGCGGCGCCGCCCCCGGCGAGCCGCGCCCGGAGGTGGCGGCCTTCTACGAGGAGCTGACGGCGCTCTTCCCGGACCTGACCGCCGAGAACTACGGCGCCTCGCCGTGGTCCGAACCGCTCACCGTGGGGGAGGACTTCGTCTTGATGAGCGCGGTCTTCCCCCGGGCGGGAGAGGTGTGCCGAGCGGTTCTGGAAATGGTGCGCCGCCACCCCCTGGTCCTCTTCGAGCCGTAGCGGGCCAGCGGGCCAGCGGGCCAGCAGGCCAGCAGGTCACCGGGCCAGCGGGCTAGCGGGCCACCGAGTCACCGGGTCACCGGGTCACCGGGCCAGCGGGCCAGCGAGCCAGCGAGTCAGCGAGTCAGCAGGCCAGCGAGCCAGCGAGCCACCGGGCCCCGGGCCAGCGGGTCACCGGGTCAGCGGCTGACCGCGTCCACCGTGTCGACCGCGTCGGCCGGGCGCAGCAGGTCCAGGTCGGCGCGGCGGGGCAGGCTCTCCCAGTCGCCGTCGGCGGTGACGGCGAAGGCCCCCGCCGCGCAGGCCGTGGCCAGCCGCCGCTCGGAGGTCGCCCCGGCGAGGGTCTCGGCGATCCAGCCCGCGGCGAAGGCGTCCCCGGCGCCCACCGGGTCGAGCTCGACGACCCGGTAGGGCTCCGCGTGCCGTACGGCGCCGTCGGAGAGCTCGATCGCGCCGAGGGCGCCGCGCTTGATGAGGACGTGGCGCGGGCCGAGGGCCGACAGGGCCCCGGCCAGGGTGAGCGGGTCGTCGCCCTCGACGATCAGCCGGGCCTCGGGCTCGGTCGCGAACAGGACGTCCACGGAGGCCACGACCTCCCGCAGCGCGGCGGACGCCTCGGCGGGCGTCCACAGGGCGCGACGGTAGTTGATGTCCATCGACACGATCGCGCCCGCGTCGCGGGCCTCGGCGATCGCGGCCCGCACCGCCTCGGCCGCGGAGGCCGACAGCGCGAGCGTGATGCCCGTGACGTGCAGCACGCGCGCCGAGCGGATCAGCGAGACGTCCAGGTCGGAGGGGCGCAGCCGGGATCCGGCGCTCGCCGAGCGGTAGTAGCGCACGTCGACCATCTCGGCCGTGCGCCTGCTCTTGATCATCAGGCCGGTGGGCGCCCCGGGGTCGACCCGCATCCCGCGCACGTCGACGCCCTCACCGGCCAGTGTCGAACGCAGCAGCTCGCCGAACTCGTCGGCGCCCACCCTGCCGATCCAGGCCGCGCGCCCGCCGAGGCGGGTGACGCCGATGGCCACGTTCGACTCCGCGCCGCCCACGCCGAGCCCGAAGTCGCGGGCGTGCCTGAGCGGGCCGGTGCGCCGCGCGCTGAACAGCGCCATGCTCTCACCGAGCGTTACCAGATCAGTCATGGAAAACGGGTCCTTAGGGAGTCGGCGGGTGGATTTCGTCGATCATCGGGTCGACCCGAGCTTTCTGGAGATGCGCAGGGCCGCCTCGGCCACCAGGGGGCCCAGGTCTCGCACCCGCGCGGCGGTGATCCGGGAGGTGAGGCCCGAGATGGAGATCGCCGAGGTGGCGACGTCGTTGTGGTTGAAGATCGGCGCCGCGACGCAGCGCACCTCGGGCTCGTTCTCCCGGTCGTCGACCGAGTAGCCCCGCTGCCGGATCCGGCCCAGCTCGGCGCGCAGGCGCGCGCCGTCGGTGATGGTGTACCGGGTGACGTGCGGCATCCCGGCGGCCACGATCTCCTCGACGGCCTCCTCCGGCTGCCAGGCGAGGATCGCCTTGCCCACGGCGGTGCGGTAGACGGGGTTGCGGCTGCCGATGCGCGAGGCCATGCGCACGTTGGTCTCGTTCTCGACCTTGTCGATGTAGACCACGTCGGGCGGGTCGTAGACCACGAGGTGGACGGTCTCCCTGACCTCCGCCATCAGGCGGTGCGACTCCTCGGCGGCGACCGTCCGCAGGTCGAGGGTGGACAGGTAGGCCTGCCCGAGGTGCAGGGCGCCGCTGCCCAGCCGGTACGCGCCGCTCCTGCGGTCGCGCTCCAGGAGCCTGGCCTCGATGAGCGGGGCGGTCAGCCGGAGCACCGTGCTCTTGGACAGGCCGAGCGCCTCGGCGAGCCGGGTGAGCGACAGGCCGTGGCCCGCGCCCGCGTGGTCGCGCACGTGCGCGAGGACGGCGAGGGCGCGTCGGAGCGAGGCCGACTGGTTGCGTTCGGGAGCGGGCTCACTCATCGAGGCTTCCCATTGTGATCCGGCAATCGAATACCTGGTCAAGGTAGGCGAGTCCGCCGCCCTGTGGCCACTTTGCAGCACAACGTTCTGCACTGCACAACAAACCGGTGGCCCGCCCCCGGTAACGGGGAGGCTTCCGGGGACCCGTCGTCGGCGGGTGAAGGTCCTGGCGGGGGGGAGTGGCGGGCGCGATCTCGCAGGCCTCTCGCCGGGTGCGCGCCCCGGTGCGGAGCGGCGGCCGGGCGGCCGGGTGGGGCGGTGGAGGACGGACACCCACCCGGTTCCGTTCTCCGCGATACCGATAATTTTTGCCTGGACCAGGGCAGAACTGTCCCTTGGGGCGGTTGACAGGCCAAAATTGGTCCGTGGTCAGGATCGGATCGGTAGAGATGAGCGATTGCGAGAGTGAGCGACTTCCGCCAGTTCTGGGCCAGCTGTTCGCCGACGGAGCCGACGGGGCCGGGGGAGCCGACGGGGGCGAGGACGGCGACGGGGCCGGGAAGGGCGCGGGCAGGAGGCTCTCGGTGGAGCTGCCGCCGGGGGACGTGGTGTGGCCCGACCCCGGTTACGCTCAGCTCGCCGTCCGTCGCCGTCCGGCGTTCTGGCTCAGCGAGGTGGCGGTCTCCGGCGAGTACTGGGCCCGGTTGAGGGCCCAGCACGAGCGGTCGGGCCTGTGGCCGGTGCTGCTGGAGGACTCCGTCCAGCCCTGGTCGGCCGGTCAGATCGCCCCGGACACGGCCGGTCAGATCGACAACTACCACGCCGCCGCGTTCATGGCCGAGGTGTGGTCCGACTGGATCGCCAAGGCTAACCTCGACCAGCTGGAGCTCCTCGACCCCTTTGGCCCCGAGTGTCCCGGCCCGGCCCCCTCGGGCAGGCTCGCCGCCGATCCCGGCGTGGTCGCCGACTGGTACGCCGGTCTGGTGGCCGAGCGCAGGACCCCGCTCGGGCTCGTCGCGGTCGAGCGCGGGGCCGACGCCCTCGCCGTCATGGGCTGGCAGGGCGCCCTGAACCACAACGAGTGGATGGTCCCGCTCGCGGCCGTCGTACGGAGCTGGGAGGACAGGTTCGGGGTGCGGGTGGTCGGGATGGGCTTCAACACCCTCGACCTCAGCGTCGCCGCGCCCCCGACGACCTCGGAGCACGCCCTGCACGTCGCCGCGGAGCACTGGACGTTCTGCCCCGACAGCATCATCCAGGGGGCGGGGAACCTCATCGGCTACGCCGAGCAGATCAAGGGCAGGAACGCCTGGTCGTTCTGGTGGGACTGAGCGGGGCGGGGGGCCGGCGGGCCGCAGCCGGCTCGCGAGGCCTTCGGGCGAGGTTCCCGGAACGGGACCGGCCGGGCGAGGTCGAGCCGCGGGCGTGGATTTCTCCGTACGGACCTCCGGGTGGGGATTCCCCTGTACGGACCCCCGGGCGTGAGGGCCGGGACGGAGTCCGGAAACAGGGCCTGAGACGGGGTTCCGGGGGCTGTTCCCGAAATGGGAGAGACATCCGTGCTGGTAGGACGGGTGTTGGCCTGGCGTGGCGATCGATGAGGCTTCCTTGAAGGTACTAGGTAGATCTTCTGGGGTTTTCATGGTGTTTGCTTTGCTTTGTCCGGTTTTGGTAGGTAGTGTCCACAGTTATCGGTAGGCGACCTGCCCTTCACAAGAGGGAGCGGCCGGCCGACGTCGAATCCCGAGAGCCCGTACGGGCTCCGGAGCCGGGGAACCACTTTTCCGGGGTGAATCCGCCGCGACAGCGCGGCGGTAGGGCAACTCCACCGCCCGAACCCGTCAGCTAACCCGGTAGACGAGATGGAGAGGAGATCCCCTCATGGATCACCGCGTCACCACGTCGGTGTACCCCGTGTTCGTGCCGGCCACCTGACTTTTCCGCCCCCCGACATCCCCCGTCCCCCCGACCCTCTCGCCGCCCCGATCGCGGCGTCCTCCAGATCGTGCTCCGCGTAGCGATTGCCTGAGATTCCGGCTACGCCCCCTTTTCCGACGAGCGCGTCCCCGCCAGTGCACCCCCTTCGGTGTGTCGCACACGGCTGCCCCGTTCCCTCGCGAAAGAGCCTTTTCTCCATGCGCCCCATCTTTGGTATGCACAAGAACGGCCTGAGCAAGTCCACCTGGCAGAACGACAATCCTCGCGGCAAGCGTCTCGCGGCCGCCGCCCTGATCGGTGCGAGCGTCCTCGCCTCCGCCGGTGTCGCCCTGGCGCTGCCCGCCACTCCCTGCTTCGCCGCCACCGCCGACCCCGAGGTCGGCGTGGCGAAGGCCAGTGCCGAGACCGTCCTCCTCCAGGGCGCGACCACGGCCTCCTACTTCTGGGACGACTCCTCCGGCCGGGCCGGTGACACCGGGCTGCCCGCCAGCGGCAGGCCGATGCAGAAGGGCATGATCGCCAGCCCGAGCTGGCCCCTGCTCACCGAGGGCTACATCATCTACAAGGGCAAGAAGGCCAAGTTCTTCGTCGGCGACCGCGGTCCGGGCTCCCCCTCGAACCAGGGCATCATGATCGACATCGACGCCAAGACCTTCGCCGACCTGACCGGTGGAACGTTCAACGCCGGCACGCTCGGCGTGGACGGCAACGGCGGCATGGGCCACATCGACATCAAGTACGTGGTCACCAAGTGGGGTGGCGGTACGGGGATCAAGAACCACCCCGTCGCGTTCTCCACCGGTGCCTGGAGCCGCAGGGACACCAGCCCGGCCAAGCCCCCGACGGTCGTCTTCGCCAAGGCCCAGGAACTGGGGATCGGCGTGCAGACCCAGCTGGCGAGCGCCGCGGCCCGGCCGTGGGCCGGCAAGCCCAAGGTCATGGTCGAGCCCGCCTCCTGGCACGCGCAGGCCGACGCGGCCGCCGCCGGCGCCCGAGCCGCCGCGATCGGCGCCGGAAAGAGCTGAGCCGGGAAGGGCTGAGCCGGGGCCTCCCCGCTCCCGGCCTCCCTCCTACGGGGACCAGGCCCACCAGGCTCTCGCCTGAACGGAACCCCCTGGCCGGAACCCCCTGGCCGGAGCTTCCCCGGCTCCCGGCCTTCCTTCCGCGGAGACCCGGCCCACCGGGCTCCCGTCCGGCGGGGCCCCCGGCCGAGGTTCTCCCCCCGGAGCCCACCCCGCCGGTGACCCGCTTTCCCCCGAATGGCATTCTGTCCCGCGGAACCAGCAAGGACGGTAGGAGCGCCATGACTCTGCGGGCCCCGGCGAACGGCATCGAGATCGCCTACGAAACCTTCGGCTCTCCGGGAGGCCGCCCCCTCCTGCTGATCACGGGCCTCGGCTGCCAGATGATCCAGTGGGACGAGAGGTTCTGCGCGCTGCTCGCGGACCGCGGGTACCACGTGGTGCGTTTCGACAACCGCGACAGCGGCGAGAGCACCCACCTGAACGAGGCGGGGACGCCCGCCCTGGACGGGAGCGGGGAGGTCCCCTACCTGCTGGACGACATGGCCGACGACTCCGCCGGGCTGCTCGACGCGCTCGGCTGGGACACGGCCCACGTGATCGGCCTCTCGATGGGCGGGATGATCGCGCAGTCACTCGCGATCCGCCATCCGCGCCGGGTGCGCAGCCTCACCTCGATCATGTCCACCCCGAGCCCGCGGGCCGCCCTGCTGACCGATCCGGACGTGCTCATGCCGGCCTTCACGCCCGACCGCGAGAGCGCGATCCGGCGGGCCCTCGACAACTGCGCGGCCGTCGGCTCGCCCGGCTACCCGTTCGACCGGGAGTGGAACGCCGAGATCGCCGGGCTGGGCTACGACCGGTCGTACGACCCGGCGGGCACGGCGAGGCAGGTGGCCGCGATCATGGCCTCCGGCGACCGCGCGCCCCGGCTCAAGGAGCTCGCGGTCCCGGCTCTCGTGCTGCACGGGGAGGACGACCCGCTCGTCCCGCTGCCCGCCGGGATCGCCACGGCCGACGCGATCCCCGGCGCCCGGCTGATCACCTTCCCCGGCATGGGGCACGACCTGCCCGCCGAGCTCTGGCCCGCCGTCGTCGACGCGATCGACGAGCTCACCGCCGCCGCGGACTCCGGGCGGTGACCTCCGGCACGCCCCGCTCTCCCCGGCCTCTCCGGTAAAGCGCCGGGAGGGCTCCGGGAAGGCTCGGCGAGGGCTGCTCCAAGAGAGCTGCTCCAAGAAGACTTCGGGAGGCCCGGGGAGACTCGGTGAAGGCTTCGGGATGAAGCCCGCAAGGCTCCGGGAGGGCTCCGGTGCGGTCCGTGCCTCCCGGGGCGCGGGCCGCACCGGAGGATCACACTTCGAGCTTCTCCTCGATGCCGCGCAGGACGTGCCGCGCGAGCGCGAGGTTGGCCCGGTTCCGGTCGAGAGCCAGGTAGAGGAACAGCCCTTTGCCGCTCCGGCCCGAGATCGGGCGGATGATGTGGTACTGCGTGCCGAGCGTGATGAGGATGTCCTCGATGCCGTCCTTGAGGCCGAGCGACTCCATGGTCCGCAGCTTGGCCTTGACGACCTCGGTGTTACCCGCCGCCGCGACCTGCAGGTCGAGGTCCTTGGACCCGCCGAGCGCGCCCAGCGCCATCCCGCTGTTGTAGTCGACGACGACCGCGCCGATGGCGCCGTCGATCGTCATCATCTCCTTGAGCGAGACGTCCATGTTGCCCATTGCTGTCTCCGATCACTGGGGTGTCGATACGCGTGAGCTGACGGCGGCCAGCCTCGCCGCCGTCTTGCGGCCCTCGATCCGGAGCAGCCCGAGGTTGGTCCCCGGGCGCGCCAGGACCGTGAGGACGATCTTGGGTCCGGCGGCGTAGAACGCCGCGTAGCCGTTGGTGCCGGAGATCAGCGTCTCCTCGAAGGTGCCCTTGCCGGCCATGCTCGTCATCCGGCGGCTGAGGGCCAGCACCGCGGAGGAGAGCGCGCCGGTCTGCTCGCTGTCCCTCTCCAGGTCGCTCGCTATCGTCAGACCGTCGACGCTGCACGCGATGCTCCCGTTCACGTCGGGTACGCGTTCTCGCAGCGCCGCCATCTCGCGCCGGATCTCCTCGCGCAGTTCCACCGGCATCCTCCTTCCGATCAGCTTCGGCGTCCGCAGCCTTATCGGCATGTGACCGGGCTCAAGTCGCTCAAGTCGCTCAAGTCATGGCCTCCAATGCGTTCCTGAGCCGGATGAGCAGGTTGACGTCGGACGGGTCCCCGTTCGCCCTGGGGAGCCACTCCCGCGTCTCGGAGGAGCCCGTACCGGCCGCCGGGATCTCCGTGGCGCCCCTCGTCCGCCTGGGCAGCGGGTCCGGTGGCGCGGGAGCCTCAAGGGCCTCGGGGGTCTCCGGAGCCCCGAGAACCTCGGCCGGACCGGGCTCCGGGACGCGGAGCAGCCCGGACGAGGCGAGCTGCCGTACGGCGAGCAGCACCGAGTACGCGGGACGGCCCAGCTTGCGCGCCAGCTCGGCCGGGGTGGCCGTGGAGTCGGCGCCGACCAGCACCTCCCACTGGAGCGAGCTCAGCACCACCCGCTGGGCGCCGATGCGCGCCAGCGGGACGACCGGGAGCGTGTCCAGCTCCGCGGACGGCCAGGTCTGTTCCAACTGCGCCCTCCTCCGCTCGCACTCCCGGAGCAGGCCGGTCGCGTCGAAGTACCACTGAGGTCCGAGCCAGTGCCGCTCTCCCCGCCGGAACCTGGGCCGGTGCCCGGTGGCCCGCAGCAGGAAGTACGCGGCGTCGAGCACCGTGCTCAGCACGCAGAACTCCAGCTCCCCCCTGGTGAGCAGGCCCTGCGCGACCAGCCGCTCACCTCCCGACGGCCGCGAGCCGGGTTGCTGACGGGAGGCGGCCTGCCTGGCCTGCCGTACGGCGTGGGCGGATATCCCCCGGCGGGCGGCGAGCAGGTCCTCCAGCCGGGGGGCGGCCGCGCTCTCGGCGTAGGTCACCCGGCCGTCGGTGAGGTAGATGACCCCCGCCTTGCCGAGCCGCAGGGAGCCGGTGGCGTGGTCGCCGGCGAGCCCGCTGAGGATGTTCCCGACGCTTGGCATGTCTCACGTCGACATCAGGCGGCCGGAAAGGGCCTGGAGGCGGTGGCGGGCGAGTGCCAGGTTCGAGCGTTCGAGATCGAGCCTGACGTAAACGACCAGGGGGCCGTCGAAAGGCGTTTCCAGTGGCCGCAGCAGATGGTGGCCGCCGTCCGTGGTGATGATCATGTCGTTGATCCGGACCGTACCGCCGGGCGAGGTGAGGACGAGCCCGTCGAGCGTCGCGCGCAGGGTCTCGCTCAGCCCCGCGGCCGACCTCTCCACGTCGGCGTGGCGGCTCACACCGCCGGTGGCCACCGCGGTCCCGCTGGTCTGATCGATGAGGATCGCGTCCAGGGCGCCGGGGATGGCCATCACCTCGGTGAGGCAGTCTTCTATTCCGAGCACGTGCTCTCCCTTGCCGGCGACTTCAGGCGTCGCCCGGTCAGCGTAGGGAAAACGCTCGGGAACCGACCTTCCTGACTAGGGCTTTGATAGGAGAAGGCATACGATTCTCCAACCGAGTGGGAAGTAATACACCCCGGGTGGAAATCAACCCGTTGGGTCGTCGGTGATGAGTGCCTCTTCGTCCGGCTTGAAAACAAGAATGTTCTTCACATAGGAATTCACCGCGGCGGGCAGCCCGACGTCGTTCCCGGCCTCCTCCGACATGTACCAGCGGTGGTCGAGCACCTCGTGGAAGAACTGGGCGGGCTCCAGCTTGCCCCGCAGCTCCTGGGGCACGGCCAGCACCGTGGGCTGGAAGACCTCGGCGAGCCAGCGGTGGGCCACGATCGCCTCGTCCTCGTGGCGGAGGCCGTGCGACACGCGGAAGGAGTCGAGGTCGTTGAGGAGGCGCCTGGCCTGGTTCTCCTCCACGTCCAGGCCGGTCAGCCGCAGCAGCCTGCGCTGGTGGTGCCCGGCGTCCACGACCTTGGGCCGGACGATCAGCCGCCCGGTGCCCGCCTTGCGGCGGACCATCATCTCCGCGACGTCGAACCCCAGGGAGTTCAGCCGGCGGATCCGCTGGTCGATCATGTGCCAGTCGACCTCGTCGATGATGTCGTCGGAGGTGAGCTCGCCCCACAGGCGGTGGTAGCGCCGGACGACCGAGTCGGCGATCTGCTCGGGGTCGATGGAGGGGTGCAGCAGCTCGCCCGCCTCCAGGTCGAGCATCTCGCCGAAGATGTTGGTGTGCGCGACGTCGATGTCGTACAGCCGCTGGCCCTCGCTGAGCATGGGGTGCAGCTCGCCGGTCTCGGCGTCGACCAGGTAGGCGGCGAAGGAGCCCGCGTCCCTGCGGAACAGGACGTTCGACAGCGAGCAGTCGCCCCAGTAGAAGCCGCTGATGTGCAGCCGCACGAACAGCACGGCCAGGGCGTCGAGCAACCGGTTGAGCGTCTCCGGCCGGACCGTCCCGGACATGACCGCGCGGTAGGGCAGGGAGAACTGCAGGTGCTGGGTGACGAGCGCCGAGTCGAGCGGCTCGCCGTCCGCGTCGGTCCGTCCGGTGACCACGGCCACCGGCTCGACGGACGGGGTGTCCATCCGGCTCAGGTCCCACAGCAGGCGGTACTCGCGCTTGGCGTAGTACTCGCTGATCTCCTTGATCGCGTACACCTTGCCCGACAGGCGGGCGAAGCGCACCACGTGCCGGGAGATGCCGCGCGGCAGGGAGACCAGCCGGTGCTCGGGCCACTGCTCCAGCGGGACGTCCCAGGGCAGGCGGATGAGGTCCGGATCGCTCGGGGCGCCGGTGAGCTGGAGGGGCATGCGGTCAGTCCTCGCGACGGGAAGTTCGGCGGTGCGCCGGGCGGGCGGGTGGTCGGGCCGCGGCCGGTTCGCGCGGCGAGGCGGTGGGGGAGCCGGTGGCGTACGGGCCGGAGGCGGCGGCGGCCGGGCCGTGGTCAGTCCTCGCGGCGGGGGAAGGCGGGCGGGTCGAAGGCGCGCCGGACCACCGCGGCGAGTTGCTCCTCGGTGAGCACGCGGGGCTCGCCGACGCTCCTGGCCCGTACGTAGACCTCGCAGAGCCACTCCAGCAGCCGGGTCGCCTCGAAGGCCCCGTCCAGGTCGTCGCCGATCGTGACCCCGCCGTGGTTGGCCAGCAGCGCGGCCCGCCGGTCCTTGAGGGCGGTCCTGACGGAGGCGGCGAGCTCGGGGGTGCCGTAGGTGGCGTACTCGGCGACCCTGACGGTCCCGCCGAGCAGCAGGACGTTGTAGTGGATCGGCGGCAGCTCGCTCATGGTCGTGGCGACCACGGTGCCGAAGACGGAGTGGGTGTGCACGACGGCGCCCGCGCCGGTGGTCGTATAGACCGCCAGGTGCATGGGGGTCTCCGAGGAGGGCCGCAGGTCGCCCTCGACGAGGTGTCCCTCGATGTCGACGACCGGGCAGGTCTCGGGCTCCAGCCGGTCGAGGGAGACGCCGCTGGGCGTCACGGCGACCAGGTCGCCCGCGCGCACGCTGAGATTTCCCGCGGTTCCGACGACCAGCCCGGTCGCGGCGGCCCGGTGGCCGTACTCACACAGCAGTCGGCGCTGCTCGGCCAGCAACATGTTCCCAAAAGTAGGGGGTTGCGGTACTGGGCGGCAAACCCCCATTATCTGGTCTAGACCGGTTGTCGATCCACGATGGCCGGAGAGCACGGTTCCTTTACCCTCCCATGGACCGTACGTCAACGGTTTGCCGGGAAATATCGGCTACTGTGTGCCGTTCTGTCATTGGATTGCACTTCCCTGGCGTTTGGTTTCTACCGGATATGTCGCGAGGACATCACGGCTCGGTCTAGACCGGCTACGAGCTCTTGACGGTGGACTCCGGGGGTACGTACCTTCGGGCAAACGTTTAGGAAACTTTCCTAATTGATCCCCCGTCCAGGAGGGTTACATGTCCAAATCGGCTGGTACGCCCGGAGATATCACTCGGCGGCAGATGCTCCGCCGGATCGGCATGACCGCTCTGGTCGCCGGTCCCGGCGCCGGGCTGCTCACCGCCTGCGCCACCGGCGGCGGCGCGGCCCCCGCCGCACCGGCCTCCGCGGCCCCCTCCGCGGGCGGCGCGGTCTCCGCGGCGAACCCGTTCGGCGTCGCCGCCGACGCGCCCCTCGAGGTCGTCATCTTCAAGGGCGGCCTGGGCGACAGCTACGCGACCGAGGTCCACGAGCCGCTGTACCAGAAGGCGTTCCCGCAGGCCAAGGTCAAGCACGTCGCCACCCAGCAGATCGCGCAGACCCTGCAGCCGCGGTTCGCCGGCGGCGACGTCCCCGACATGATCGCCAACTCCGGCACCGACCTGATGGACAACGGAGCCCTGCAGCAGGAGGGCCAGCTCCTGGAGCTCACCGAGCTGTGGGACGCCCCCTCGATCGACGACCCGAGCAAGAAGGTGCGCGACATGGTCGCGCCGGGCACCGTCGAGTCGGGCCTCATCAGCGGCAAGCCGTACCTGATGAACTACGTCTTCTCCGCGTACGGCCTCTGGTACGACTCCGCGCTGTTCGAGAAGAACGGCTGGACCCCGCCGAAGACCTTCGAGGAGTTCAAGACCTTCGCCGAGAAGGCCAAGGCCGCCGGGATCACCCCCTTCGCGTACGCGGGCAAGAACGCCGCCTACTACGCGTACTGGATGATCCTCATCTCCGCCGCGAAGATCGAGGGCAACCAGATCCTGGTCGACGTCGACAACCTCGTCGACGGTGTCTGGCAGCGCGACGCCATGAAGCAGTCCGCCGCAGCCTGGGCCGAGATCGCCAAGTACATGGACAAGTCCTTCGAGGGCCTGATCCACACCGAGGTGCAGCTCCGCCAGAACCAGGGCAAGGTCGCGCTGTACCCCTCCGGCTCCTGGCTGGAGAACGAGCAGAAGGCCCAGACCCCGGAGACCTTCAAGTACGCGCTGACGCCCACCCCCAGCGTCACCGCGGCCGACAAGATGCCGTTCGAGGCCATCCGCGCCGCCGCCGGAGAGGCCTACATCGTCCCCGCCAAGGCCAAGAACCCCAAGGGCGGCCTGGAGTACCTGCGCATCATGCTCTCCAAGGAGGGCGCGAGGGGCTTCACCGAGAAGTCGGGCAACATCACCGTCGTGACCGGTGCCGCCGACGGCCTGGAGCTGTCGCCCGGCAACGCGAGCCTCAGCGCCGCGCAGACCGCCGCGGGCCAGAACATCGTCACCTTCAGCAGCTTCGAGAACTGGTACAAGGAGTTCGAGACCGAGCTGCGCAAGCAGACCAACGCGCTCATGTTCGGCCGCATCTCCGCCGACGAGTTCTGCGAGAAGATGCAGAAGGCCGCCGACAAGACCAAGTCCGACTCGTCCATCACCAAGCAGAACCGGACGGTGTAGCTCCCGATGCGGCAGGGCAAGTATCCGTTCATCGTCGGCTTTCTGGCCGCGCCGGTCCTCCTCTACGTGGTCTTCGTGATCAGCCCGTACATCCAGGCTTTCTACATCTCGATGACCAACTGGAAGGGCATCTCGGCGAACCCTCAGTTCATCGGCCTGGAGAACTTCACCAGGCTCTTTGACGACGAGGTCTTCTGGGCCGCGGTGCGGCACCACGGTGTTCTGCTGCTTGTCATGCCGCTGGTCACGATCGTGATCGCCCTGTTCTTCGCCTTCCTGCTCAACCTGAGCGGCGGGCAGCGGGGCGGCCGGATGACCGGGATCTGGGGCTCGAAGGTCTATCGTGTGATCTTCTTCCTGCCCCAGGTCCTGGCCGTGGCCATCGTCGGCGTGCTCTTCCAGGCGATCTACCGCCCGGACGGCACCGGCGTGATCAACGGCCTGCTCGGCAAGGTCGGCGTCGGCCCGGTCGGCTGGCTCATCGACCCGGACATCGCCCTGCTCTCGATCATCGCGGTGATGGTCTGGCAGGCCGTCGGCTTCTACGTGGTCCTGTTCTCGGCGGGAATGTCCTCCATCCCCAAGGACGTGTTCGAGGCCGCCGCGCTGGACGGCGCGGGCCGGTTCACCCTGTTCTTCAGGATCACGATCCCGCTGCTGTGGGACACCATGCAGGTCGCCTGGGTCTATCTCGGCATCGCCGCGTTCGACGCCTTCGCCCTGGTCCAGGTCCTCTCGGTCGACCGGGGCGGGCCCGACAACTCCACGACGGTGCTGCCGATGGAGATCTGGCGGACGGCGTTCAACTTCTCCAAGTTCGGTTACGCGTCGGCGATGGGCGTGGCGCTGTTCTTCATGACCATCACGTTCGCCGCCCTCACCCTGCGCGTGACCCGGCGCGAGAGGATCGAGTTCTGATGGCCACGGACACGGCGCGCAAGCCCGACGCCACCCGCCCCGCCGCCCCCGCGCCCGTCGGGCGCCGCGCGAAGAACCCGCTGGGGGTCTTCGGCGCGCTGTCCCACGTCGCGCTGCTGGTCTGGGCGATCCTGATCGTCGGCCCGATCGTCTGGACGTTCCTGTCGTCGTTCAAGACCAACACCGAGATCTTCGGGGACGCCATCACCCTCCCGGCCACCTTCGGCTGGGACGCCTGGGGCCGGGCCTGGGAGAAGGCCCACATCGGCCAGTACATGCTGAACACCGTCTTCGTGGTGGCGTGCAGCACGGCGGGCACCATGCTCCTGGGCTCGATGGCCGCGTACGTGCTGGCGCGCTACACCTTCCCCGGCAACAGGCTGGTCTACTTCCTGTTCGTGTCGGGCATGACGTTCCCGGTCTTCCTCGCGCTGGTCCCGCTGTTCTTCGTGGTGAAGAACCTGGGCCTGATCGACACCCACCTCGGCCTGATCCTGGTCTACATCGCCTACTCGCTGCCGTTCACCGTCTTCTTCCTGTCGGCGTTCTTCAAGACGCTGCCCACCTCGGTGGCCGAGGCGGCGATGATGGACGGCTGCTCGCACACCCGGACGTTCTTCCAGGTCATGATGCCGATGGCCAAGCCGGGCCTGATCAGCATCACGATCTTCAACATCCTCGGTCAGTGGAACCAGTACCTCCTGCCGATCGTGCTGCTCTCCGGCAACGTCGAGGACAAGTGGGTGATCACCCAGGGCGTCGCCAACATCTCCACCAGCGCCGGGTACGAGGCCGACTGGCCGGGCCTGTTCGCCGCGCTGAGCATGGCCATCATCCCCGTGATGATCATTTACATCATCTTCCAGCGCCAGATCCAGTCGGGTCTCACCTCCGGCGCCGTCAAATGACCGGATCCGGTCAGATTAAGAGTTCCGGCGAGTAATCCCGGGAGTGCCGTCGGGAGTCGTTCATATTCGGAACGACTCCTGTCCCCTCCCCGCGGAGAACCCGACACATGGCCCACCACGACCCCGACTTCCCCTTCCCCTTCTTCGGCGCGGGGGAGGCGAGCTACTACATGTGGGCCGAGGTGCACGTACGCTTCGCCCGGCAGCCCAGCACCTCCCAGCGCGCGGTCATCGTCGACACCGTCCCGGTGCCCCTGCGCGGGGCGCTCGACTGGTGCGAGGGCCGCCAGCTGATGGTGGCCAGCGGGCTGTTCCTGCACGGCACGGTGGTCCGCTCCTACCCGGCCGCCCCCGGCGAGTCCGACCGCATCGGCGACGACGGCTGGCTGTACGCCGCCCCCTCCCGGATCGCCGCCCTCAACGCCGACATCGAGAGATGGCTGCTCCGCATCCACCGGGAGTGCCCGGTCCTGGCCGCCTACCGCGCCGAAGACCCCGACAGCGGCGGCACCCGCCTGTCGGACTGGCACGAGTGGAGCCTCGCCCGGCTGCCCGGCCTGCTGCCCGAGCTGGAGCCCCTCCTCGACCAGGCCAGCCACGCCACGTCCATGGCCCAGGGCATCATGGCCATGGCCCGGCGCGCCGGAAGCCTGCCCAGGCTTGGCGTCTTCGCCGGAGACATGATCTCCTGGGAGGATGAACCTGCTTGACGACTCCGCGGTCGACGATCGGCTGACCGGCCTGCCCGAGTGGCGGCGCGAGGGCGACGAGATCCGCCGCACGATCGACGCCACCGACTTCCCGACCGCGATCCGCATCGTCGACGAGATCGCGGTCGAGGCCGAGCAACTCGACCACCACCCCGACATCGACATCCGCTGGCGCACCCTCCACCTGGCGCTCAGCACGCACAGCGCGGGCGGCCTGACGGAGCTCGACTTCACCCTCGCCGCCCGCATCGACGAGATAGCCGCGGCCAACGCCTGAACCGCTCCCCGGCCGACCATGACCCACCCGGAACCCGGACCGCCGCGGCCCGGCCGGACGTCTTCCCCGTCCCCTGTGGGGCTCGCCCGGATGTCGCTCTCGCCCTTCGCGGAGTTCGGCGGACCGTCCCCCTCGTCCCTCGCGGAGCTCGACCGGACGCCGCCCTCACCCCTCAGGGAGCCCGACCGGATGTCGCTCTCGTCCCTCGCGGAGTTCGGCCGGACGCCGCCCTCGCCTCTCGTGGAGCTCGACGACCCCCGCCTCGCCCGCGCGGGCGTACGCGTGATCCTGAAGCGCGACGACCTGATCCACCCGCTCCTGCCGGGCAACAAGTGGCGCAAGCTCAAGTACAACCTGGCGCGGGCCGCAGAGCTGGGCCACGAGACCCTGCTGACCTTCGGCGGCGCCTACTCCAACCACGTGCGGGCCGTCGCCGCGGCCGGGGCCCGCTTCGGGTTCCGGACCGTCGGCGTCATCCGGGGCGAGGAGCACCTGCCGCTCAACGACGTCCTGGCCTTCGCGGCGGGCTCGGGGATGCGGCTGGTCTACCTGGACCGCACCACCTACCGCGCCAAGGACACCGCGCCCGTCGTCGAGGCGCTCCGCCGGAGGTTCGGCCGGTTCTACCTGCTGCCCGAGGGCGGCAGCAACGAGCAGGCCGTCCGCGGCTGCGCCGAGCTCCCCGGGGAGATCGGCGTGCCGTTCGACGTCGTGTGCTGCCCCGTCGGCACCGGAGGCACGCTCGCGGGCATCGCCGCCGGGCTGCCCGCCGGGCGGCGGGCCCTGGGATTCTCCGTCCTGAGGGGAGCGCGGTCCCTGGACGGCGACGTCGCCAGGCTCCAGGCGGCCACCTACGGAGAGGTGTCGGCCAACTGGGCGATCGACCACGACTTCCACGCGGGGGGCTACGCCAGGCGCGCTCCCGAGCTGGACGCGTTCGCCGACGACTTCGCCGACCGGCACGGGATGTCACTCGACCGGATCTACGTGGCGAAGATGATGTGGGGCGTCCTCACCCTCGCGGAACGCGGGGCCTTCCCCGAGGACACCACGATCGTCGCCGTCGTGACGGGCTCGATGTCGTGACGGGCCGGGCGTTGTGACGGGCTCGATGTCGTGAGGGGCTCGACGCTGCGACGGCCCGATGTCGTGAGGGGTCGGACGTGGTGGCGGGCCCGATGTCGTGACGGGCTCGATGAAGGCGGTTCCGGTGTGACGGACCGGGCGAGGGCGGCTCGCCCTTTGCCGTGATCTCCGCCTTTCCACGCGCGGCACGGACATCGCACGAACACCGCACGGACATCGCGCGGTCCTCACCGGACGCCCGCCGAATCCTCGCCGAATCATCACCGCATCCCCGCCGGGTTCCCGTCGAGGATCTCCGGGGCGGCGTGGCCGGGAGCGGTCAATACCCAGCGTGGTCATATGATCACTCGATATGGTGGGCGCTGCTCTTCTCCGGCCCGGTCAAGGAGATCGTGGATGCGCATTCTGGGAGTTCTCGCCGCCGTCGTCGTCCTGCTCTGCGCGGGCTGCGGCGAGCAGGTCGCCGCGCCTCATCCGGCCGGGCACAGCCCCGGCGCGGGTCCGAGCGCCGAGGGGATCCGCCTCGCCGGGGGCGGCACGTTCACCAGTCCCGCGCCGCGCGCCTCCGCCATCGTCTACGACACCGCGTTGGTGCCCCCCGGTGCGTCGGCGCAGGTCACCATGGAGTCGGGGGCGGTCCTCGCCACCGCCAGGGTCGTCGTCAAGGGCATGCTGCACAGCCGCACGTACGGGGCGCACCTGCACGTCAACGCGTGCGGTTTCAAACCGGAGGACGCCGGGCCGCACTACCAGCACTCCCACACCCAGGCGACCGCCGAGAACGAGGTCTGGCTCGACTTCACCACCGACGTCCGGGGCGACGCCATCGCCACCACCACCCAGGACTGGGCGCTCGTCCCCGGCCGGCTGCCCAGGTCGCTCGTGATCCACGCCAAGCCCACCCGCACCACCGGCGCCGACGCCGGCACCGCCGGCCCCCGCGTCGCTTGCGTCACCCTCACCGAACGCTAGCCCCGGCAGCCGGGCCCCGTGCCGGGGCGATGACCTCACCGGCCGTGATGCTCCGATCCGCGCCGGACGCCGGGCCTCGCGTCGGCTCCCGGGCGTCGTCCCGCACCGGAGACCCCGCACGTCGGCCCCCGTACCGGATCCCGGTGCGGGGGCCGCGTGCTACGTGATCAGGCGTGGCCGTGCTACGCGATCAGGCGTGGCCGGCGGGGATGGTGCCGAGACGACCGGCCTGATAGTCCTCGAACGCCTTCGCCAGCTCCGCCTGGGTGTTCATCACGAACGGCCCGTAGTGCGCGACCGGCTCGCCGATCGGGCGGCCGCCGAGCACGATGACCTCCAGGTTGGGGCTGCGGCTCTCCTGGGTGCCCGCCGCCGACAGCGTGATGGTCTCGCCGTCGGTGCCCAGCCCGGGAAGGCTGCCGAAACCGTCGAAGACGGCCAGCTGGCCCGACTCGATCGGCTGCCGGTCACCGCCGGCGGTGCCGCGTCCCGACAGGACGTACGCGAGCGCGTTGAAATCCTTGCGCCAGGGGAGCGTCAGCCGCGAACCGGGGCTGAGGGAGGCGTGCAGCAGGGTGATCGGCGTCCGGGTGGAGCCGGGGCCGGTGAACTCGCCGACCTCGCCCGCGATGAGGCGGACCAGCGCTCCGCCGTCGTGGCTGCTGAGCAGCACGACGTTGGTCCTGCCGATGTCCTGGTACTTCGGCGCGACCATCTTCTCGCTGCCCGGCAGGTTGACCCAGAGCTGGATCCCGTGGAACAGGCCGCCCTTCTGGACCAGCCACTCCGGGGGAGCCTCCTTGTGCAGGATGCCGCCGCCGGCCGTCATCCACTGGGTGTCGCCGTCGGAGATCGTGCCGCCGCCACCGTGCGAGTCGGCGTGGTCCATCACGCCGTCGATCATGTAGGTGACGGTCTCGAAGCCCCGGTGCGGGTGCCAGGGGGTGCCCTTGGGCTCGCCCGGCGCGTAGTCGACCTCGCCCATCTGGTCCATCATGATGAACGGGTCGAGGTACTGGGACCTGATCGTCGCGAGTGCCTTGCGGACCGGGAAGCCCTCTCCCTCGAATCCGCTCGGTGCGGTGGTGACGGCCAGCACCTGGCGCTCGCGGGTGGCGTTCAGCGGCTGCGGCAGGCGGGGCAGGGTCAGCGGGTTCTCTACGGTCACGGCCGGCATTGCGGTTTCCTTCCTGCGATGTTCGCCGGTGATAACTCAGTTGATGTTTCAACTATTCCGCGACGAACGAGACCGCGACGAACGAGACCATGACGAGCGAGACCGTGGCAACGAGGTGCCACGGTCTCGGCGGTGAAGGGTGAAGGGTGAAGATCGTCGGCTGGCCGGTGGCGGTTCCCCGGTCCCCGGCCGGGTCTTTCCCGGCGTCCCCGGCCGGGGTTACCTCCCGGAGGCCAGCGCGAACCCGCCCCGGCTCAGGGAGATCAGCTCGGGGGCCGTGACCCGCTCGTCCAGCGCGCCGGCCGGGTCGCTGGTCAGCACGGTCACGACGTGGGTCCTCCCCCCGGCCGAGCGGGCCAGGTACGACAGGTCGAGGACACCCATCTCGGAACCGCCCTTCGCCCAGACCAGCGGCCACTTCTTCTTGTCGAGCCCGAGGCCGACGTCGTTGGCCGACATCACCGCGCTCACCCGCTTGCCGCCCAGCTTGAGAAGCCCGGCGTAGGCGCGGCAGACGTCGCGAGGCGAGCCGAACCACTCCAGCGTGTCGATCTCCCTGGGCTTCTGCCAGAGCACGATGTCCGACAGCGACTGCTTGGCGACCGTGTCCTTCAGGTAGGCGCGCTTGCCGGCGGTGTCGAGCGCCAGGTAGGCGCGGGCCTGCGCGGGGTGGTTCACGCCCTTGAGCAGGAAGATCTCGCGCGTGGTGAGCAGGGGGATGTTCCGCTCGGGATGGCCCGACCACAGCCGTACCTTGGCCTCCACGGCCTTGCGGCCGACCGTGTGGATCAGGATGTCGGTGGCCGTGTTGTCGCTGATCGAGATCATCAGCTTGGCGGCCTCCTCGACCGTGGTGGTGCTTCCGTCGGGGCGGCCCGTCAGCCCGTCCTCGCCCAGGCTCTTCCACTCGGGCTTGATCGTGAGCTTGGTGTCCCAGCGCAGCCCGCCGTCGCGGATCTTCTCGGCCACGGCGCCCAGCACGTACAGCTTGAAGATCGAGCCCAGTGGCCGGACCGTGTCCGGCGCCACGGCGTGCGCGACGTCGCACCTGCCCCGCGCGTCGATCTCGGCGGCGAGGAAGCCCACCCGGGGCGCGACCTCGCGGAGCCGGGCGTCGAGCTTCTTCCAGCTCTTGGGAGCGGCGGGTACGGAGGGCTCGGGAGGCGTCAGCCCGAGCAGGTTGATCTTCCCGTCGCCGTCCACGCCGAGCTGCAGGGTGAACGGCTGCTCCCCGATCGCCCCGGTCCCGGCCAGCGCGGACGGCGTCTCCTTGGTCAGCTTCTCCAGGCGGAACCCCTTCGACGCCTTGAGGAAGGCGTTGACGCCGTTGACCGTGAGCGACGAGAGGTAGCCGGAGTTGAGGTGCTCCCCGAGCTCGCTCTCCGGCAGCGGTGCCCGGTCCGGGGCGCCGAGGAACCAGCGCAGCTGCCGGCCCGCGGGGCTGTCCGGAATCTCCGGCCCGGCGAAGGACCTCCCCGCCGTGACCGTCTCGGCCGTGACCGTCTCGGCCGCGACCGTCTCAGCCGCGACAGCCGACGCGGGGACGGCCAGCGGCAGGGCCGTCGCCGGGACGGCCGCGACGGCGACGGCGAGGGCCAGCAGGCGCTTCGATCGGAACGACAACCGCATGAGATGCTCCTTCGGGATGTTCTCCGGCGTTGCGGCCACCTCCCCGATGGCCCTCGTCCGAAACTAGGAAGCGCTCCCGGCTCGCGACACCCGGCGGTCCTCCGTCTCGCGGGTGCGGCGAACCGCACCGGATGTGCGGACAACCCCCTGGACGCCGGAGCCCGCGGCAGGTCACCCTACGTCCCATGACGTCCACGGCCTCCCGAACCGTTCCGGCACCCGCGCCGCCACCGGGCCCGCCGGCGTCCGCCCCGGTCCGCGCCCTCGCCGTGTCCATGGCCGCGGTGTCGGTGACCGGAATGGTCGCGGGCGGCCTGCTGGAGGTCGGCATGCCCGCGCCGCTCAGCCAGTGGCTGTTCATCGTGGCCTGCGCGATCCTGCCCTCGGTCGGCCTGCTCATCGCGGTCAGGCGCCCCGACAACCCCTACGGCTGGCTGCTGCTGGCCACCGCCGTCTGCCTCGGTCTCGGCTGCCTCGGCGTGGGCGTCTTGGTGGCGTACGGCGACGCCCACGGCGCCCTCGCCGTGACCGGCACGCTGCTGACCTCGCTGTTCTCCGGCTTCTACGGTCTGAGCTGGGTGTTCATCCCGCTGATCTTCCCCGACGGCAGGCTGCCCTCGCCGCGCTGGCGCCCGGTCGCCTGGATCGCGGGGGTGGCGATCCTCCTGCACTGGCTGGGCGTCCTGCTGAGCCCCGACGAGGTCTACGCCTCGGCCTTCTCGTACGGCAACCCGCTGGGGCTCGAAGGCGTCGCCGGGCTGCTCGCCGCCACGGTGGGCGGGCTCGGGCAGGTGGTGGTCTTCCTCGTGGCGCTGTCGGTGCTCGCCTCCCTCGTGCTGCGAGGGCGGCGCGGCACCCTCGTCGAGCGGCGCCGCCTCCGCTGGATGATCCTCGGGACGGTGGCCGCCCTGGGCGGCTCCGTGGTGACAATGATCTTCGGGCAGGGCGGCCACGCGGTGAGCTGGGTCGGCGTCGTGACGGCGGTGGCCGCGCTGCCCGCGGTGATCGCGACCGTCGTGTTCCGCCACAACCTGCTCGACATCCGGGTGGCGGTCAGGGGCTCCAGGCTCTTCCTGGTCTTCGACCTCAGGCCGACGGTGGACGAGCTCCTGACGGAGCTCGGGCCGGGCCTGGAGGAGGCGGACCCCGTGGAGCAGCTGGGGAGGCTGGCGGAGGCCGTACGGGCGGGCCTGGAGACGCGGTGGGCCGCCGTGACGCTCGCGGACGGCACGCGGGTCGTGGCGGGCGGGGAGAGCGGGGAGGCTGTGCTCACCGTCCCGGCGGGGCTGGGGCACATCGCCTGCGGTCCCAAGGTCGCGGGGCGCCTCAACGCCGAGGACCGCAGGCTGCTCGGCTCGCTCGCGGTGCCGATCGGGCTGGCGATCCAGAGCGCGGGGCTGGCGGCGCGCCTGGTCAACGCGCAGGAGGCCGAGCGGCGGCGGATCGAGCGCAACATCCACGACGGGGCGCAGCAGCAGCTCGTCGCGCTGATCGCGGGGCTGGAGCTGGCCCGCGCCACCGGCGGCGGCCCCGGCAGCCTGGCGCTCCTGCGCGAGCAGGCCCGCCAGACCCTCACCGACCTGCGGGAGCTGGCGGCGGGCATCCACCCGTCCGTGCTCAGCCAGGGCGGCCTGGCGGAGGCGGTCGAGGAGCGCTGCTCGCGGCTGCCGGTGGCCACGGTCGTGACGGCGGACCGGGAGCTCCGCTCGCGGCGCTTCCCCGACGAGATCGAGGGAGCCCTGTACTTCACGGTCAGCGAGGCCGTCGCCAACGCGCTCAAGCACGCCGGGGCCTCCCGGATCGAGGTGCGGCTGGCCTGGTCCGGCGGGCGGCTACGGGCCACGGTCTCCGACGACGGCAGGGGTTTCGAACGGGGCGCGCCCGGCCACGGGGGCCTGGGCGCGCTCGCCGACCGGCTGGCCGCGCTCGGCGGCGGCCTCGACGTCTCCTCGGCGCCCGGCGAGGGCACCCTGGTCGGCGCCTGGGTCCCCGCGCCGGGCTGAGGGGCCGGATCCAAGGGGGAGGGGCGTGGCGACCGGGTCAGCCGAAGACCGCCGGTGGGGGGACGGGGATGACCACGGCGTCGCCGTCGTTCAGCGGGCGGGCCCCGGCGACGAAGTTGACGATGTCCTCGCCGTACACGCAGCGGGCCTGCGTGAGGCCGCCCGCGGCCCTCCGGGTCAGGTCGGAGACGGGCAGGGGTACGCGGGAGGCGGCGACGATGAGGTTGCCGAAGCGGCGTCCCCGCATGACGCCGGGCTCGGCGAGCAGCACCACCTGGGGGAAGGTGCCGCGGACGGTGGCGAGCACCCGGCGGACGAAGGCCAGCCCCTTGCCGTCGGCGACGTTGACCAGCAGGGTGCCGCCCGCGCGCAGGACGCGGGCGACGTCCCCCATGTACTCGGAGGTGGCCAGGTCGAGCGGCATCGTGGCGCCGCTGAAGGCGTCCAGCACGAGCAGGTCCGCCGAGGCGTCGCCGAGACCGGCGGTCGCGGTGCGGCCGTCGAGGATTTTGACCTTGAGCCGTGGTACCGACTTCAGCCGGAGCTGGTCCCTGACGAGCTGGACGAGCCCCTCGTCCGGCTCGGCGACGATCTGCCGGGACCCGGGGCGGGTCGCCGCGACGTAACGGGGCAGGGTGCAGGCGCAGCCGCCCACGTGCACGGCGTCCAGCGGGCCCTCGTCGAGGAGGTCGATGACGTCGGCCATCAGCCGGACGTACTCGAAGTCGAGGTAGGTGGCGTCGTCGAGGTCGACGTACGACTGCGGGACGCCGTCCTTGGAGACCACCCAGCCGGAGGGGCGGTCGAGGTCCCGCAGGAGATCGACCTCGCCGAAGGTCACCGGATACCGTCCCGGCATCGGCTCCCGCGCTTCCCGCCTGCCCATCGGTCCGGTCCTCTTCTCCCTGATGCGAACCCACCCGATGTGAACCCGCCTGATGTGAACCCGAAGGGGAAACCATATGCGCAGTCGCGACCGGTTGAGGTCGGTGTAGGACAGATCACAACCTACGGCTGCGTAACTTACGCTACCGTAAGTTCATGGCCCCGATCCTTGCCGAAACGCTCGCAGAGTCCGTCAAGCCCCGCCTTCGCGGCTGGTTGCACGCGGGGGCGCTGCCCGTGGCGCTCGTCGCGGGGTTCGTCCTCGTCGCGCTGGGCCCCACCCTGGAGGCGAGGTTCGCCGCCGCGATCTACGCGATCACCTCGGGCCTGCTCTTCGGCATCTCGGCCACCTACCACCGCGGCACGCTCTCCCCGCGCTCGGAGGAGGTGCTGCGGCGCCTCGACCACGCCAACATCTACCTGATCATCGCGGGCACCTACACCCCGTTCGCCCTGCTCGCCCTGGACGGGCTAGCGAGCGCGGTGGTGCTCGGCGTGATCTGGAGCGGCGCGATCGCCGGGGTCCTCTTCCGGGTGCTGTGGACCGGCGCCCCCCGCTGGCTCTCGACCGCGCTCTACATCGCCCTCGGCTGGACCGCCGTCTTCGTGCTGCCCCAGCTCGTGGCGGGCGCGGGGGTGACCGCGGTGGCTCTGATCTTCCTCGGCGGGGTGCTCTACACGGCGGGCGGGGTCGTGTACGGCACGCGCAGGCCCGACCCCTCTCCCCGGTGGTTCGGCTTCCACGAGGTCTTCCACGCCTTCACCGTCGCCGCCTACCTGGCGCAGTACGTGGCGGTCTCGCTGGTGGTCTACGCGGCCGTGTGACGTGGTGGTGTGGCGCGGTGGTGTGGCGCGGTGGTGTGGCGCGGTGGTGTGGCGCGGACCGGACGGGCCGCCGTGGTACGGGCTCCGTCCGGTCCGCTCGGCCAGGGGTTCGGGCTCGCGGCTCAGGCTCGCGGCCCAGACTCGCGGTTCGGGCTCGCGGCTCTGGTTCGCGGCTCAGGTTCGCGGTTCAGCTCGCGGCGAGGGCGAGGCGGCGGGTCGCGAGCTCGGCGTAGAGCGCGGCCCCGTCGGGCAGCACCGCGTCGTCGAACCTCGCCTCGGGGGCGTGGTTGTAGGCGGCCCTGCCCGGATCGAGGTCCGCGGGGCAGGCGCCGAGTGCCACGAAGGCCGACGGCACCTGGTCGCAGACGAAGGAGAAGTCCTCGGAGCCGGTGAACGGCTGGGGAGCCTCGACGAAGCGCCCCTCGCCGTAGACCTCGCGGATGGCCGCGCCCGCGAAGCGGGCCTCGGCGTCGTCGTTGACCGTGACCGGGTAGCTCACCTCGTAGCCCGCGTCCACCTCCAGCCCGTGCGCCGCCGCGATGCCCTTCACCAGGGCCACCGCCCGTTCCTGGACGCGCGCGTGCGCGGCGGAGGAGAACGACCGGACCGTGGCCTCGAAGCGGGCCTCCTCGGGGATCACGTTGTCGGCGCTGCCCGCGTGGAAGCTGCCGACGGTGACGACCACGGGGTCGAACACGTCGAACGCGCGCGTCACCATGGTCTGCAGCGCGGTGACCATCTCGCACGCCGCGGGGATGGGGTCCTTGGCGCGGTGCGGGGAGGCGCCGTGGCCCCCGGCGCCGCGTACGGTCACCGTGAGCCTGTCCACGGCGGCCATGATCGGGCCGCTCCTCGTCACGAAGACACCCTGGGGGAGGATCGAGCTGATCACGTGCAGGGCGTAGGCCGCGACCGGGCGCTCACCCGTCACGTCCAGCACGCCCTCGTCGATCATGATCTTCGCGCCGCCGGGGCCCTCCTCGCCGGGCTGGAACATGAAGATCACGTTCCCCGCGAGCCGGTCGCGCCCGGCGGCCAGCAGGTGCGCCGCGCCCGCCAGCATGGTGGTGTGCAGGTCGTGGCCGCAGGCGTGCATCCGCCCGGCCAGCCGCGAGGTGACCGCCGCGTCGCCCCGCTCGGTGACCGGCAGGGCGTCCATGTCGCCCCTGAGCAGCACGGTCGGACCCGGCAGGGCGCCGCGCAGCACGGCGGTGACCGAGCTCAGCCCCTCGCCGAGCCGTACCTCCAGGGGCAGGCCCGACAGCGCCGTCAGCACCTTCTCCTGCGTGCGCGGCAGGTCGAGGCCGAGTTCCGGCTCCCGGTGCAGGGCGTGCCGGAGGCGGACCAGCTCGTCCCGCATGTCGGCTGCGGATTCGCGAAGGGACATCTGGTTTCCTCCTGGCGGTTGTACTGCCTTATCGCACGATAAGCCGATTTGACCGGTCTGTGGGCTCGGGAGGGGCGATCTTCGGGAAGGGAAGGGGCACCCGGGGGAGGGTGGCCGTACGGTCCCGGCGCCCGGATTCCCGCGTCCCGGCCGCACGGGGACAAGAAAATCTTCATGAGAATCGGATCCAATGCGTAATGTCTCCATGTAGATGTGTCAATGACGGGGGATCATCTTCTCGGATCACCGTGGAGGGGACATGGACGTTCATGGCCGTCTCGCCCGTCACCTGCTCGTCGACGGCTACCGGCTCGTGCTGGACCTCGAACGAAGCCGGGGGTCCCGTCTCGTCGACGCCCACACCGGCCGAAGTTACCTGGACTTCTACACCTTCTTCGCCTCGGCGCCCCTCGGGGTGAACCCGTTCGACGACGATCCGGAGTTCCTGGCGCTGCTCGGCAGGGTCGCCGCGAACAAGCCCTCCAACTCCGATCTCTACACCACCCACCTGGCCGACTTCGCCGAGACGTTCGCCCGGGTGCTCGGCGACCCCGAGCTGCCCCACCTGTTCTTCGTGGAGGGCGGCGCCCTCGCCGTGGAGAACGCGCTGAAGTGCGCCTTCGACTGGAAGAGCGGCCTCAACGCCTCGCGGGGACGCTCCCCGGACCTCGGCACCAGGGTGCTCCACCTCACCCGAGCCTTCCACGGCCGCAGCGGCTACACGCTCTCGCTGACGAACACCGACCCGATCAAGACCGACCGCTTCCCGAAGTTCGACTGGCCCAGGATCGAGGTGCCCGCGATCCACCTCGGCGACGTCGAGGCGGCCGAGGAAAGATCCCTGGCCGCGGCGCGGGCGGCCTTCGAGCGCCACCCCCACGACATCGCCTGCTTCATCGCCGAGCCCATCCAGGGCGAGGGCGGCGACAACCACATGCGGGCGGAGTTCCTGCTCGCGATGGAACGGCTCTGCCACGAGCACGACGCCCTTTTCGTCATGGACGAGGTGCAGACCGGGGCGGGGACCACCGGCACCCCCTGGGCGTACCAGCAGCTGGGCCTGAGCCCCGACGTCGTGGCCTTCGCCAAGAAGGTGCAGGTGGGCGGGATCATGGCGGGCCGCAGGGTCGACGCGGTGCCCGGCAACGTGTTCCAGGTCAGCGGCAGGATCAACTCCACCTGGGGCGGCGGGCTGGTCGACATGGTCCGGTCCCGCCGGATCCTGGAGATCGTGGAGCGCGACGGCCTGATCCCGCGCGCGGGCAGGCTCGGCGCCGAGCTCCTCGCGGCGCTGCGGGAGATCCAGGAGAGCTTCCCCGACCTCGCGGAGAACGTGCGCGGGCGCGGCCTGATGTGCGCCTTCGACCTGCCGGACGCGGTGGAGCGCGACCTCCTGGTGGCCCGGCTGCGGGACGAGGAGGGCGTGCTGGTCCTGCCCTGCGGCGAGCGGTCGGTGCGGTTGCGCCCGGCGCTCTCGATCACCCCGGAGGAGCTGGCGGAGGGCACGTCCGCCATCGCCCGCGCCCTGGAGGCCTCCCGCTGCCTGCGCCTCCCCGCCTAGCGGTACGGGATTCCTCGCGCCGGGCGGTACCGGGGGTCCTCCCGTTCAAGCGGATCCCTTCCCCTCGGCGGTACCGGGGTTCCTCGCGCCCGGCGGTACGGGATTCCTCCGCTCGGCGTCATCGGGGTCCCCACGCCCGGGGTACGGGGCTCCCCGCCCGGCGTCATCGGAGTCCCTCGCGCCCGGGGGCACCGGGGGCACCGGGGGCACCGGGGGCTTCGCCTCCGGCGGGCGCTAGTAGTGCTGGGCCTCCTCGCCTGCCGCCCGTTCCAGCCACAGGTCGATCGCGGTGACCCGCGAGTCGACGCCGAGCTTGGCGTAGATCCGGTTCACGTGGTTCTTCACGGTCTTCTCGCTCAGGAACAGGTGCTGGGCGATCTGCCCGTTGGAGCGACCCGTCGCGATCAGTTCCATGACCTCGGTCTCACGCCTGCTCAGACCCGTCACGACTCTGGGCTCTGCGTCGAACGGGGCGTCGTCGACTCTCATCCGGCCTCCGTGGCTGCAACACGGTCAGGTCGCCGAAACCCCCGATACTAACGGCGTAGCGATAGCAGCGAGCATAACCTGCAATATCCACTTTTGGGGGGTAATGAGGCTGGAAATGAAGAACGACCGGTCCCTGGGGACCGGCCGTTCTCGTGGGGTGAGTGAGGGGACTTGAACCCCCGGCATCTAGGACCACAACCTAGCGCTCTGCCAACTGAGCTACACCCACCATCGCCGCCGCAGCAGCACATGAAAAGTGTAGCGGTCTTTGGGAGTCGTTTCGTACCGGGTTTCTCGTGAAACGCTCAAGCTCTGTGCGTGGACACGCCCTCGGCCAGCTCCCTGGCGGTGGCGGAGTCGGGGCCCGGCAGGGGCACGAAAACCGCCGCGCGGTAGTAGCGCAGCTCCCGGATGCTCTCGACGATGTCGGCCCGCGCCCGATGGCCGCCCTGCTTCTCCGGCGAGGCGAAGTAGACCCGGGGGTACCAGCGCCTGGCCAGCTCCTTCACCGAGGAGACGTCGATCATCCGGTAGTGCAGGAACGCGTCCACGGCCGGCATGTCGCGGGAGAGGAACGACCGGTCGGTGGAGATGGAGTTGCCGCACAGCGGGGCCTTCTTCGGCTCCCGGATGTGGCCCCTGATGTATTCGAGCACCATGGACTCGGCCTCGGCCAGCGTGACGCCGCCCTCCAGCGCGTCCAGCAGGCCGGAGGCGGTGTGCATCCCCCGCACCACCTCCGACATCTGCTCAAGGGACTCGGGCGGGGGCTTGATGACCACGTCCACCCCCTCGTCAAGCTGGTTCAGCTCGCCGTCGGTGACCACGCAGGCCACCTCGACAAGCGCGTCACGTCCGAGGTCGAGCCCGGTCATCTCACAGTCGATCCAGACCAGCAGGTCACTCATAGCCCTCAGGGTAGTACTCACTTCACGAGAGCTTGAATGACTTGATCACCTTGTCTGCTACGGATATGTCGAGATTGTCCGGTACGGAGACGTAGGCCAGCGCTGGGCGCCTGCCCTCGCCACGGTCGACGATCACGAACGCGGCCCGTTCCCGCTTCCACTTCCAGCCGTTGGCCTCCGCCTGCTCGGAGAAGTCCAGGTCGAAGACGAACAGCCAGGCGTCCCTGCCGCTGACCTTGACGGCCTTGTCCTCGATGATCTTCCGGCGGTGCGGGGGGGTGTAGAAGGCGGGCTCCACGACCTGCAGCAGCGTCGTGGCGACCGAACGCATGCTGTCGACGCCCTGGTAGCCGTACTGGTCGGGAAGCTCGCCGGTCAGCACGTTGCCGAGCCAGTTGCCGCCCCTGCCGTCGAAGTTCTCCTGGGCGACGGCGACGGCCGCGCTGGTCCAGACGAACCCGAGCCCGCCCCCGACACTGGGGGGCACCTCCCACGGCTCACCGGGCATCTCGTACGACAGGCCGGTCACCGGGTCCGTGACGCGCCCGTCGACGGCCTGGGGCGGCGCGCTCCCCGAGGGCGCGGGGGTCGCCTCGGGGGTCGGCTCCTGGCTGGGCTCCGGGGACGCGGTGGGGGGCGGTGTCGAGAGGCCGGTGGGTTCACTCGCGGTGTTCCTGCCAACGGGGTTGATCAGGTACATCGCGGCGACCACGATCACGACGATCAGGATCAGCACGCCCCCGCCGCCCAGGATCCACGGGAGGGGGCTGCTCTTGCGCGGCGGCGGCCCGGAGGGGTAGCCGTCGTACGGCGGGAGGGGCATCTGCGCCGTGTGGCTGTTCGGCGGCCCGGCCCAGTGCGGCTGTCCCGCGCCCGCCGGTGCCTGCCCGGCCTGCTGGTGCGCGGCCTGCTGGTGCGCGGCCGGAGGGGGCCACTGGCCCGAGGGGAAGGAGCCGGAGGGGCCGGTCCCCGGGGAGCCCTCCTGCGTGGGGCGCGGCCCCGTCTGCTGGGAGCCGGGCCCGGCCGGATGCGGACCCGTCTGCTGGGGGCCGGGTCCCGCCGGGTGCGGCTGGGAGAAGGGGCCGGTCTGCGGTCCCTGCCCCGTGCCCTGCCCCGTGGGAGCGTCCGTCTGATGGGTGGCGTCCGTCCACTCACTGCCGTCCCACCACCGCAACAGCGGTGAGCCGTAGGGGTCGGGGTACCAACCGGAGGGGGTCTGCGTGGTCATGGCCGCCAGAGTAGTAAGAACGGCTTTGTGCCGCATTGTGGACCTTGGTGATCACTCATGAACATTTGTAAGTGAAGGTGGCTCTGTCCTGGATCTTCTTCCCCTGGGGGACCGGGGAGAGCACCGTCAGGGTGGCCGTTCCCTTGAAATTTCCCTCACCCTTGACCGTCCACTCCAGGCTCACCTCGTGCGAGGCGTCCCCGGACGCGATCCGGTCGGTCTGCGCGATCGGCTCCTTGCGGTCGCTCCGCTTCCACTGGTAGCGGATCTCACCGCCCGCGCCGTTGGTGGACAGCACGCCGATGATCTTAACCGTCGTGTCGCACCCCTGCGCCTTCTTCGGGGCGCCGACGTCCACCTTCGACACCTCCAGCGGCGCCGCCGGGGTCCAGAACAGCCAGAGCGCCAGCGCGGCCACGACCATCAGCGCGAGGATCGCCGACGCGAGGATCGTACGGCCGCGCCTGCGCCGCGCGCGGGGAGCCGCGGCGGCGGCGAGCCTGCCGCCCGGCGGCTCGGTCTGCTGCTGGTCCCGGCCGGCCCGCCACAGCTGGGCGGCCGTGGTCTCCGACGGCACGCCGGGGCCGAACCGCATGACCACGTCCTCGGGCCGGCGCTCGCCGCCCGCCGGGCCACGCTGGTCGCCGCCCGCCGGGCCGCCCCCCGGAGTGCGGGGATCACCCTGCCTCGGGACGTGCAGCAGCGTGACGATCTCCCCCTCGTCGGGGGCGGGACGTACGGGCGCCGGATGCCCGCCCAGGGTGGGGGCCTCGTGCCCCGGCCACCGGTGCAGGGTCGCCACGAGCCTGTCGCGGGTGGTGAACCCGGACGGCAGCACGTCGCGCCCGGCGAGCAGCGCGTCGCGCGCGGGGGCGAGCCCCCTGATGGAGGCCGTCGCCGCCACCCGCTCCAGCAGCCCGGCTGCCCCGCGGTCGGCCGAGGCCCAGGTCGCGGCGAGCCCCCGGGCGAGCGACGCCCAGGCCGCCACGTCGCGTTCCGGCGCGGGAGGGCGGCCGAGCAGGGCGTCGGCGAGCCCTCGCTCCGCGAGCAGCGCCGACCCGTCCGAGGCGATCACCACGGTGCCCGGGTGGAGCTCCCCGTGCGCGAGCCCGGAGGCGTGCACGGCCAGCAGCGCCTGCGCGGTCTCCACCAGGACCGTGGCCGCGCTGCCCGCGTCGGGCCGGGGGATCCCGGGCAGGCCGGACGACAGCAGGTCGCCCACCGTCGGGCTGACCGGCTCCGAGGTGATCAGCCAGACCTCGTCCCCGGCCGTGATGAGGTCGGCGACCGGGACCAGCCCGGGCGTGCCGCCCTGCGCGAGCCTGCGGTCGGCGATCACGGCCGCGACCAGCCGCTCGCGCGCCGAGGGGTCGGCGACCAGCCGGGGATCGAACCTGAGCGCGCTCCCCGGCCGCCCGTCGGCCGTGACGGCCGACGACCAGATCCCCAGGTCGTCCACCCAGGTGCGACCGGTCAGCCGGAACCCGGCGACCCCTCCCCGGTCGGTGCTCATATCGCGATCGTTCCCCTGTCTACCGGCGTTTCCGGTGCCGTCCCGCCATGCCGCGCTTGACGGCCAGTGTGAACGGTACGGCACCACTCGTCACCAGGCCCAGCGCGAGGAACGCGGCCGGGGCGGTCTCCACGGGCGGCAGGGGAGAGGAGGTGAGGGTCGGGGGCGGGCTGGTGTCCGGCGTCTCGGAGGGCGGGTTCTCCGTGGGCGGGTCCGTCGGCCTGGTGGGGGTGGAGGTGGGCTGGGTCGGCGTGCTGGTCGGCCGGGTGGGGGCGGTGGTCGGCCTGGTCGGTGCGGTGGTCGGCCGGGTCGGGGTGGGCGACGGCGGCCTGGTCGTGGGGCGGCCGGGGTCGCGGGGGCCGTCCAGGGTGGAGTCGCTCTCCGGGGTGGGGGGCGGAGTCGGCTGCTGCGTGGGCTTCCTCGTCGGCCGCGTGGTGGGCCTTCTGGTGGGCGTCACCGACGGGGTGGGCGTGGCGGCCGCCGACGTCGCGGTGGGCGCCACGGGCGGCAGGCCCGAGGTGGCGGTGGTGCTCGGCGTCGGGGTCGGCGTCGGCGTGGCCGCGGACGGCGACTCCTCCACCGGCTCGTCGGTCTCGTCGGTCTCGTCGCCGGGGACGAGCGTCTCCAGCGGGTCCGAGGGGGTCGGGCTCTGCGAGGTGACGGAACTCTGCGACTGGATCTCCGTGGAATCGCCCGAGCCGACCAGCACCGCGGTCAGCCCGCCGATCACCGCGATGCAGCCGACGCCGACGAGGATCTTGACGCTCAGCTTGCTGATCGAGGAGGTCTTCTCCCAGCCGTCGTCGCCGGTGCCGCCGTCGCCGCCGCCGAGCTCGGTCATGGCCAGTGAGGTGTCGGCCCCCGGGACGGGCACGTCCAGCGGGAACATCGCGGCCAGCAGCCCGGCGATCCCGGCCAGGCGGCGGCGGCCGCGCTCCTGCCACTCGGGGCCGTAGGCGTCGGCGGCCACCGCCTCAAGCTCGGTGAGGAAGGCGCTGGCGGTCGGCGGGCGGTCGGCGGGGTGCTTGGCCAGGCCGCGCTCGACCAGCCCCTGCAGGGCGGCGGGCACCTCCTCGACCGGCGGCGGCGTGGCCTGGTGCTGGCGGGCCAGCGCGGCGATGTTCGTGGCACGGAAGGGACGGGTGCCGGTCAGGCACTCGAAGAACACGACGGTGGCGGCGTAGACGTCGGTGGCGGGCCCGGCGGGGCCGCCCACCCACTGCTCGGGAGCCATGTAGGGCGGCGTGCCCGCGGGGGTGTCGCCGTCGCCGGAGCGGACCGCGATGCCGAAGTCGACGAGCTTGCTCCTCCCGTCGGCCTCCACCATCACGTTCTCGGGCTTGAAGTCGCGGTGCACCACACCCGCCGAGTGCGCGGCGGCGAGTCCCAGCAGCGAGCCCTTGAGCACGAGCAGCGCGGCCTCGGGGCCGGTCGGGCCCTCCGAGCGCAGCAGCGCCCGCAGGGCGACGCCGTTGACCAGCTCCATGACGATGGCGGCGCCGTCGCCGGTCTCGACGTAGTCGTACAGCCGGACGGAGTGCGGGCTGCTCAGGGTGTTGAGCACCCGCGCCTCGTGCCGGAAGCGGGCCACGAACCCGACGTCGTTCCTGAGCTCGTCGGACAGATACTTGATCGCCACCAGGACGTCGTCGGCGTCGTGCCGGGCCATCACCACACGCCCGGCCGCACCGGCGCCCAACTCGCGGATCTCGGTGTATCCGGGGACTCGCCAGGCCGATGGCGTGCCGTACATACGGTCTCCTCAGTTGTCTGGGCCCCCACCCATAACAGACGGACCGTAGCCTAGCGATAGATAGCTGCATTCCGCTCATTAACCGCGAATCGGTCTCACGGTGTGGAGCTGATCAGTGGTTATCCGCTACGAGCGGCCTGATTCCCCTGGTGAGGGGGGTGTGACCGGAATACCGATTTCCGGTCCTGTGCTACGGGTGGCCGACGGGTTCGCGCCGGCCCGCGCGGTGCGGGTGACCGTCGCCTCCGGCCCGGGGCGCGCGGGACGGGTGGCCGTCGCCTCGGGTCCGGGGCGCGCGGGACGGGTGGCCGTCGCCTCGGGTCCGGGGCGCGTGGGGCGGGTGACGGTCGGCCTCGGAGTGGGCTTCCGCGTGGGCCTGGAAGTGGGCACGGCAGTGGGCCTGGTAGTGGGCCTGACAGTGGGCCTGACAGTGGGCCTGGCAGTGGGCGCGGAGGTGGGCGCGGCCGTCCTGGTCACCGTCGGGGCCGGCCTCGGGGTGCGCGTCGGCCCGGCGCACGGGGAGGTCGCGCCGCTCGCGCCGCTCGTGCGGCCCGAGGGGAGGCCGGTCACCACCACGTTCCAGGCGGCCCCGCACCCCACCCGGGGAAAGCCGAACCTGACCGTGCGCGAGTAGCTCGTCGCGCCCGACAGCGGCACGACCGTCCTCCGCACGGCCCGACCGGCGCGGAAGACCACGCGCAGGCGCACCTGCCGGGCGTTCGCGGTGCCGACCGAGACCGACACCACGGCCGCGCCCCGCGCGTCGACGCCGGCCCGCACCACCTCCACCCGGCGCACCCCCACCTCGGGCGGCGCGGTGGAGGGACCGGTCGTCGGCGTCGGCGGGGAGGACGGTGGCGGGGTCGGCGAGGCCGGGAGGGGGGAGGACGCCGAGGGCGTCGGGCCGCCGGGCGTGCCGGTGGCGGGGGGAGCGCTCGTCTCCCCGGGAGCAGGGCCGGACTCCCCTGTGGGGCCGGGCACCCCAGGCTCCCCGGACTCCCCGGACGACGGGACCGGTCCCGCGGTGGGGCCGGGAGGTGAGGCGGGTCCCGCGGACGCGGGAGGGGAGAGGGCCGCGGAGGAGGGCGCGGGCAGGGAAGGCGTCACCTGGCCGCGCGTACCGGGGGAGGGGGGCAGGGGTGGCGTCGCGGCGACCACGTCGATCACGCGGGGCCGCTCGGGCCCTCCCGAGGCGAGGGCGTACACGCCGGCGCCGCCCGCGATCAGCACCACCCCCGCGGCGCCCGCCACCACCCCGGCGGACTTCGACCGCAGCGTGCCCAGCACCGTCCTGAACAGCGTGGTCCCGGCCACCGGGCCGGGACCGCCGGGCGGGAACAGCAGGGGGAGCAGTGTCACGAGGGCGGCCAGCCTGGCCCGCCCGCGCTCCTCCCACTCCTCCCCGTATCCGGCGACCGCGACGCTCTCCAGCTCCGCCAGGAACTCCGCGGCGGTGGCCGGCCGGTCACCGGGCCGCTTGGCCATGCCCCTGGCGACCAGGGGCCTGACCGGCTCGGGAACCTCGTCCACCGGGATCGGCGCGGTCATGTGCCGGTGCATGAGCACCACCCGCTCGGTGGAGGGGTACGGGCGGTGCCCGGCCAGGCACTCGAAGAAGACGGCCGTCGCGGCGTAGACGTCGGAGGCGGGGGAGGCGGGCGCGCCCGCCCACTGCTCGGGGGCCATGTAGGGCGGGGTGCCCGCGGCCCGGCCGCCCTCCCCGGCCCGCACGGCGATGCCGAAGTCGACCAGCTTGCTGGTGCCGCCGGCGTCGACGAGCACGTTCTCCGGCTTGTAGTCGCGGTGCACCAGCCCGGCCCGGTGGGCGGTGGACAGCCCCGACAGCGAGCCCTTGAGCACGGCCAGCGCCGCCTCGGGCCCGGTCGGGCCGTGCTCGCGCAGCAGCGCGCGCAGGGAGACGCCGTCGACGGCCTCCATCACGATGGCGGCGCCGCCGGGCGCCTCGACGTATTCGTACAGCCGGGTCACGTTCTCGTCCGCCAGCTCGACCAGGAGCCTGGCCTCCTCGCGGAAGCGGGCGAGGAAGCCCGGGTCGTCCCTGAGCCACTCGGCGAGGTATTTGATCGCCACCTGGGTGCCCGACTCGTCGTGATGGGCGAGGACCACCCGCCCGCCGCCGCCCGCGCCGAGTCGGCGCAGCTCGGTGTAGCCGGGGGGTGTCCAGCCGATGGCCGTCATGGCCGCCTCCATAATCCGGGGCCGGATAGGGGCCTCGTCATGGAGACGCGCGGCGCGCGGGCCGGGTTTGCCGGGGAGGTTTACCGAACGGGCATGGTTCGCGACGCGATGTGCTCGGGCACGGCCAGGTCCCAGGTCAGCGCGGGATCGGGCTCGGGGGTGCCCCAGACCTGGTGGAGCGGCAGGACCCCGGCCCAGATCGGCCGGTCGTAGTCCTCCTCGTCGTCGACCGGCGGGCCCTGGCGCACCTTCACCGACGCCTCGGCCAGGGAGAGGGCGAGCACCGTGGTCGCGGCGAGCTCCTTGCGGGTGGGCTCGCGGGTGGCGTCCCACTGGCCGGGGGCGAGCTGCTCGGTGATCGCCCGCAGCCCGGCCAGGCGCTCCTCGGCGTCCTCCACCCGGCGGGGGCGGCCGTAGACCATGGCGGAACGGTAGTTGAGCGAGTGGTGGAAGGACGAGCGGGCCAGCACGACGCCGTCCACGTGGGTCACCGTGACGCAGACCTCGTCGGCGGTGCGCAGGGAGGTCGCGCCGGTGGAGCCGTGCAGATAGAGGGTGTCGCCGATCCTGCCGTACCCGGTGGGGATCACCATGGGGGAGCCGCCGGCCAGGACGCCCAGGTGGCAGACGAGCCCGGCGTCCAGCACCGCGTACAGGTCCTCGCGGGAGGTTCGGCCCCTGTCCTTCGCGCGGTTGAGGGTGGTGCGGGGAGTCGTGGAGAGCATGGCACTAACCTAGGGAGAAGTGGACACCGACAACACGTCCACTTTCACACGCTTACAGGAGACCACTTTGCCGCGCCCGTCCGTCGACCTGCCCGTATCGGTGGACCGTGCGACCGGCACGGCGCTCGCCGTCCAGCTCGGCGACCGGCTCAGGGACGCCATGCGCGGCGGCGCCCTCTCCTCGGGGGAGCGCCTGCCCTCCACCCGGGCCCTCGCCCGCCAGCTCGCGGTGAGCCGCACCGTCGTCACGGAGGCCTACCAGCAGCTGTACGCCGAAGGCTGGCTCGAAGGGCGGCACGGCTCGGGCACCTACGTGGCCGACATGGCGGTCCCCGCCGAGATTCCCGCTCCCGCGCCGGTTCCCGTCCCTCCCGCGCCGGTCAGGGAGAACGGGCATGGGATGATCGACCTGCGTCCGGGGCGGCCGTGGGTCCACGACTACGACCGGGCGGCCTGGCGCAGGGCCTGGCGGGGGGCGGCCGACCTGCCTCCGGCGAGCGATCCCGACCCCCGCGGCCTGCCGAGGCTGCGTGCCGCGCTGGCCGAGCACCTCCGCAGGACCAGGGCGATCCCCGTCGGTCCTGAGAACGTCATGGTCACCCGGGGCACCGGCAACGGGCTCGACCTGGTCGCCGCCACCCTCCTGCGGCCCGGTGACCGGGCGGGCGTCGAGGAGCCCGGCTACCGCGTCGCCAGGAACGTCTTCGCAGGGCGGGGCGCCGAGCTCGTGCCCTGCCCGGTCGACGAGGACGGCGTCGTCGTCGACGGCCTCCCCGGCGACCTGCGGGTGCTGTACACCACCCCCGCCCACCAGTACCCCCTCGGCGGGCGCCTGCCCATCCCGCGCAGGGAACGCCTCCTCGCCTGGGCCCGCCGCACCGGCGCGATCGTCGTGGAGGACGACTACGACGCCGAGTTCCGCTACGACGTCGCCCCGCTGCCCGCCCTGCACGGCCTCGACCCCGACCGGGTGGTGCTGCTGGGCAGCCTGAGCAAGGCCCTGACCCCCGACGTCGGCGTCGGCTGGCTGGTCGCCCGCCCGGGTTTCGTCGAGGCCCTCGCCGTGACCAGGGACGCCCTCGCCGACCGCACGAGCGGCCCGGCCCAGCAGGCGGTGGCGGTGCTCCTGGAGAACGGGGACCTGGACCGGCACCTGCGCCGGACGCGCCTGGAGTACGCGCGCCGCCGCGCCGTGATCGTCGACCTCCTCGGCTCCCGGGTCATGGGCGACACCGCGGGCCTGCACGTCATGGTGGAGTTGCCCGAGGGAACGGTCGAGCCCCTGGTCGAGGCGGCCCGCGCCCGGGGCGTGCTGCTCGACTCGATGGCCCGCCACTACTACGGGCCCCGGCTGCGGCACGGCCTGGTGATCGGCTACGGCTCCGCGTCGCGGGCCGACGTCAGGCGGGGCGTCTCGGTGGTCGCCGAGCTGATCGGCTGACCGGGGTCCCTCCGGGCCGCCCGGCGGGGTCACGGGGACGGTCGGTCCCGGTGATCGGCCGGCGGCTCGCGGGACCGGCCGCGCGTTCTCCGGAGCGGTCGCTCATCGGGTTCGCCGCGACGGGACGGCCGCTCATCAGGTTCGCCGCGACGGGACGGCCGCTCATCGGGTTCGCCGCGACGGGACGACGACCGGTCACGTTCGCCGCGACGGGACGACAGGGCCCCGGGGCCGTCGCGGCGGGGAAGGACCGTTCCCACGCCGCGGCGGCGAACCGGTTCACGCCTGCATGGACGTCCGCAGGCGGCCGTACGTCTTGAGGGCGCGGTCGGCGGTGGTGCGCAGCAGGGGGCTGGCCAGGACCGTGCCACGCGCCTTGCGCACCGGGACGCGCAGCATCCAGTGGACCCCGGCGCCGGGGCTCAGCCGGGCGATCCGGCCCTCCGCGACCTCGTACTCGCCGTTCTTGAGCTTCTCCTTGTACTCCTTCTCGCCGCGGCCCATGTCGATGACCTGGATCCCGGCCTCGGCGGCCTTCTCGGCCATGGCCAGGTGGTGGATCAGGCCGGGGGAGTATTTCGCGAAGGAGGTGTCGTAGGCGGGGAACCAGCCCGCGAGGGTGGTGCCGGTGCGCAGCCCGAAGTGCCCGGCGACCGGCTTCCCGTCCGCGTACAGCATGTCGAGGACCCCGCCGAAGTGCTCGGTGTCGGTGGCGAGGAAGCGCTCGACCAGCTCCACGATCCACGGCCGGGCGAACCGGTCGGTGCGGCCGGTGCGGCGGTACTGCTCGGTCTTCCAGCCGAGCAGCGTGCGCAGCGGCTCCAGGCCGGTGGTGGCGTAGTCGTGCCGGATCGGCCCGACGTCGCGCTGGAGCTTGCGGCTCTTGTACGCGGTCGAGCGGTAGGTCTTCCCGGAGGTGACCTTGATCGTCTCGATGTACGGCTCGTAGCCGTCGCGCAGGTCGATGATCGGCGAGGGATGCCTGCTGTGCCCCGGCTGGAGCAGCGGCTGCCCGGAGATCAGGTGGTCGAACTCGTAGACGGCCAGGCCGCACTCCCTGATCAGCCGTTGCGCGTCGATCTCCACGTCCTTGGCGTGGACCAGCCCCTGCGCGTCGGTCAGGCCCGCGGCGACCGGCATGCCGATGCCCATCGGGTGGCGCTCGAAGGGGAAGAACCCGACCACGTCCGCCCCGTCGTGGAGCACCGCCACCCGGACGCGTTCCTGGAGCGCGCCGACGGTGACGGTGAACTCGGGCGACAGGAACGGGCTGTCGAAGGCGGGGTCGGCGCCCTGAAGGGTTCTCCATCGGTCGATCTCGGCGGGGCCGAGGTCACGGGGCTGAACAACTGAGACGCGCATGAGCTCCTACTGGGATGTGCGGGGTCCCCTACGTCATCCTGTGAAGAATGCCGTAAAGCTCAAGAATGCTGGTAGGGACGTAATGTAACGATAAAGGACGGAACCATGGGCGGGTGGTGTCCCTCACAACGTTTCGGGATCTCATTGGGCGACCCCGGCTGGCGCCGCTGACCAGAGTGACGTTCTAATGGGTGGCTATGAGCACCCCTGGCATCGACTGGCCGCGCCTTGTCGGATGGATCGCGGCCAATGTCCCCGACGCCGGTGAGCCTACCGGGGTCTCCCTGATCGCGGGCGGCAGATCCAACCTGACGTACGTCGTCGAGACCTCCGGGCGCCGTCTGGTGCTGCGCCGCCCCCCGCTGGGGCACGTGCTGCCGACCGCCCACGACATGCGGCGCGAGTGGCGGGTGATCTCGGCGCTCGCGCCGACCTCGGTCCCGGTGCCCGAGCCGGTCGCCTTCTGCGGCGACCAGGAGGTGATCGGGGCACCCTTCTACCTCATGGGACACGTGGACGGCGCGTCCGTGCGGACCCGGGAGGACGCCCTGGAGCTCACCCCCGCCCAGACCCGGCGGCTGTCGGAACGGCTGGCCGAGGTGCTCGCCGGGATCCACGCGATCGACTACCGGGAGGTGGGGCTGGGGGACTTCGGGCGGCCCGAGGGATACATGGCCCGCCAGCTGGAGCGCTGGGGACAGCAGTGGGAACGGTCGAGGACCGCCGAGCTGCCCGCGTACGACCGCCTGGTGGCCCGCCTGCGCGAGCGCCTGCCCGCGCGCTCCGCCTCGACGCTGGTCCACGGCGACTACCGGCTCGACAACACCCTCGTGCGGCTCTCCCCGGATCCCGACATCCTCGCCGTCGTCGACTGGGAGATGTCCACGCTCGGCGACCCCCTGGCCGACCTCGGCCTCACCCTCACCTACTGGCAGGACCCCGGCGACGAGGAGCGCGCCTCGGTCCCGGTCGCGGCGGGCGTCACCGTGGCCCCGGGCTTCCTCACCGCCCGCGAGTTCGCCGCCCACTACGCCAAGGTCTCCGGCGCCGACCTGTCCGACCTGGACTTCTACGTGGCCTTCGGCAACTACAAGCTCGCCGTCATCGTGGAGGGCATCCACGCCAGGTTCACCCAGGGCAAGACCGTCGGCGAGGGCTTCGAGCACATCGGTGCCGCCGTCCCCACGCTCGTCGACCGGGCACTGCGGGTCCTGGGAGACTGAACCGCCCGGCGCTCCCTCGCGTCAGCGGAAAGTCCGGGGGCAGGAGGTCCGAGGCCGGGAGGTCCGGGGGGCAGGAGGTCCGGGGGCAGGAGGTCCGGGGGGCAGGGAGGCCCGGGGGCGGAGGGCCCGGGGGCCGGGAGACCCGGCGGTACGGGGGCGGGCGGCCCGGGGCCGGGCGGGAAGTACCGTAGAAGTTTCAAGCGTCATGCAAGCCGCCGCCGATACGCTTGCGACGCGGCCGGTAACGCTTGCCTGTGAACCATGCCGGGGCACCGTCACGTCCGATGCCGCTATGGAACGCTACATACGTTGACCTGCGAGGATCGAGGATTCGGTGATACCGACTAACGGACGGCACCAGCGACGGCGCCCGGCCTGGCCGGTCGCACTGGGAGCGTTGGTCGTGACGGCGGCACTCGTGGTCGGCATCATCGCCTATGCCGCCAAGCCGGACGTTCCGCGCGGACAGACCATGACGATGGCCCCGACGGAGGCGGCACCCGTGCTCGCGGCGCCCCCGGCCGTCCACGAGTGGCCGCGCTGGGGCATCACCCACACGGAGTTCAGTGCCGACAACGAGGGCGGCGAGGTCACCGAGGCCGCCTCCCACATGCTCAGCCGGGTCCCGATGCTGCAGAACCAGCACATCATGGGCTGGGGCGCGGGCAACCCCGAACCGGCTCCCGGCAAGAACGACTTCCGCGACCTCGACCGCCGGATCAGGTTCATGTCCAGCTCCCAGTCCATCCCGATCATCACGCTGTGCTGCTCGCCCGACTGGATGAAGGGCGGCAGCTCGGGCAGGACCGACTGGACGCAGCTGGAGACCGCGCCGAGGCCCGAGCACTTCGACGACTACGCCAAACTCGCCGCGACCGTCGCCAGGCGCTATCCCACCGTCAAGCACTTCATGGTGTGGAACGAGCTCAAGGGTTTCTGGAACACGGCCCAGAACCGCTGGGACATCGAGGGCTACACCGAGTTCTACAACAAGGTCTACGACGCGCTGAAGGCCGTCGACAAGGACATCAAGGTCGGCGGCCCCTACGTGTCGGTCGGCAGCACCAGCACCCCCGAGCAGGGGGCGGAGATCCAGGGACCGTGGGGGAGCATCGTCCAGCGCGACCTGGAGGCGGTCGAGTACTGGATCGAGAAGAAGAAGGGCGCCGACTTCATCGTCGTCGACGGCGCCTCGGTCACCAAGGAGGCCGGGGCCTTCCCCGACGAGTTCACCGCTCTGGGCAAGTTCGGCGCCCTCACCAGGTGGCTCAGGGAGAAGAGCGGCGACCTGCCGGTCTGGTGGGCCGAGTGGTACGTCGAGCCCATGAACAGCGACTGGGAGGAGGACCGCCGCATCGCCGTCCACACGGCCGCGATGATGGAGTTCGCGACCAGCGGCGTCACCACCTCGCTCTTCTGGAACCCCCAGCGCAAGTCCACCGGTGACGACCAGGCCTGCCCCGGCTGCCTGTGGCACCCGACCACCGGCGTCGAGATGCCCATGGCGGGCGTCATGAGCGGCTTCACCAAGTGGTTCCCCCTCGGGATCACGCTGGAGCCGGTGACCTCCTCCAACACGCAGGTGCGGGTCCTGGCCCAGGAGCGCCAGCTCGTGATGGTCAACACCACCGCCGCGGACGCCGTCACCGTCGTCGACGGCAAGCAGTTCCAGCTGAAGCCGTACGAGGTCAGGTGGAGCGAGCGCACGGGAGCCTAGCGGCGGACGCCTAGTCGAACTCGCCGTCCTTGACGTCTCTGAGGAAGCCGTTCCATTGGCCCGGGGTGAATCTCAGGACGGGGCCGGTGGGGTTCTTGGAGTCCCGTACGGCCTGCCCTCCGCCGGGGAGCGCCGCGACCTCGACGCAGTTATCACCTGAACCGGAATATGAACTCTTTCGCCAGGTGAGGGGCTGGGGGAAATCCATGAATACCTCTTAACCTAGTTGATCTATCAGGTTGGACAGGCGTGCCACGGACGAGTCTGGGCCGAGTGCGGACGAGCGTATGAGGTCGAAGATGAGCCTGTAGTGCTCAAGCTCTTCGGAGGTCTCCAGGTACAGGTCACTTGTCGCGGTCTCGATGTAAACAATGCTCGGATCATTTTGATCCGGGAAATTCAATATGGTGAACGCGCCGTCCATGGCGGCATGGGCTCCGACTGAATCCGGTAGGACCTGCAGGTAGATGTTTGGCCTGGCGCTCATTTCGATGATATGCCGCAGTTGCCGACGCATCACCGGCGGACTGCCTACCGTTTTGGTCAGTGCGGCTTCATCGATCACCGCCCACAGCGTGGGCGGGGTCTCGCTGTGCAGGATGGCCTGCCTCGCCAGCCGCGCCTCTACGCGGCGACGAATTTGGGCGTCTTCCATCACCCGGCCACCTTTGAACATCGCCGTGGCGTACTCCTCGGTCTGGAGCAACCCGGGCACGCGGAGATCCTCGTAGGTGTTGATCAAGGATGTCTCTGCTTCGAATCCGGCTAGGGAACCACGCCAAATGTCCTGGTAGTTAGCCCACCATCCCTTCTCTCGTGACTGGCGAGCCAGCGTCAGGACGGCCTCGCGCTGTGTCGGGTCCGTCACCGAATACAGGTCCAGAAGGGCCCGGATGTTTCCCAGGTCGGGCCTGGTCCACTTGTTGGCCTCCATTTTGTTGAGGCGGCCACGTGACCACTCCAGTCGGCGTCCCGCCTCTTCGACGCTGAGTCCCGTCTGCTCGCGAAGACGGATGAGTTCGGCGGAGAGACGGCGTCGGCGGACTGTGGGACTCGCCATGATTTCCTCTCTTATTTCGGAAATGGGACATATTAGCGCATTGAAACTATCGCCTTGAAAGTATCTATGCGATCGGTCACTATCGAGAGGGTACCCGTAACCGTGCGTGAGAGGAGTTGATTGTGAACGATCGCGAGCGGCGCATAGAGAGCACGTCAGTCATACACATGCGTGGCGCGCTGTCCATCGAGATCGAGGCGAGGTAGATCCACGACGGGTCTTGATCGCGACTCAGACCGACGGTCAACGCACCTGTGGGCCTACCTGGCACGTGGCCGGACGTATCCGCCGTGTGGCCTGCAATGCGCTCGTTTCTGTAGCAACGAGTGCAAACAATTCTCGGCGTCCTCGGGCATGGTGACGCAACCACCAGCCCGAGGACTGGATCAGGAACTCGGAGCCCTCTGACCCATGAAGAACCCTAGCTTCATCCCTCCACCCCCTGTGAGAGACGACAGAAACAGCCGGGAGGCGTACTGGGATCTGCCCGCCGATCCCGAAACGGTCGGCGCAGCGCGTCGGCTGGCGCGAGAAACCCTCGCCGCCTGGGCCATCTCCGCCGTGACGGAGGACGTGACCATGGTCGTGTCCGAGCTGGTGAGCAATGCGGTCGTGCACGGGAGGGCGCCGATCACGCTTTCGCTGCACCGGCACGGCCGGATCGTGTGCGGGGAGGTCACCGACCACAGCGCCGTATGGCCGAACCCGCTCCCGGCCGGCCCGGACGCGGAGCACGGGCGCGGGCTGGCGATCGTCGCTGCGTACGCGGACCGGTGGGGGGTCGAGTCTGCGCCCGAGGGCAAGAGTGTCTGGTTCGTCTGCGTGGAGCCGGGATCTCGATGAGCGGCCCGCTGTCCGTCCTGGACATGCCCGGCGACGTGCGCGTATGCGTGCGATGCGGCACCTGCATCGTCACGCTGGCCGCCGCCGTACGCACGATCTGGGCCGACATCACGGACGACGTTCTCCCGGCCGAGGCCGTCGAGCGGATCACCGCGCCGGTCGCCGACGTCTGGGTCGACGTACTGTGCAACCCGTCCTGCCCGCCGGGCGGCCACGAGCCGTTCCCGAGCTGACCGCGACGTCACCGTGCCGGGCGGCCCTCCCCTTGGAAATCCCTGACCGGCCGGAATCCACATGAGGGGGCCTCGGCGATCCCGGCAGGTCACGACTGGCCACCGTTGGCCGCCACCGGCCCGGATTCGCCCTGAGGCTTTTCCGTACGAGATCAAAACAGCGGCAGGGGCTGTTCGCCGCCGTCGCCGAGCGGTGAGCCGGCGACGTCTCGAAGCCCGACGACGGTGAGAGCGCCGCCGCCGGGTAGATCAGCGAGGAGTTTGCCGAGCAGGAGGCCGGCGCCGGTCGCGTCCCACAGGGCACGGTGTGGTCGCCCGCCGACGAGCCGGGTCACCTCGTTGGTGAGCTGGTAGCGCTCAAGGAGCGCGGTGAGGCTCCGCGGCCGCTTGCCCTCATGGACGCGCCTGGCGAGTTTCAGCGTGTCGATCAGTCCGGCCGGGCGGATGCCGGGGCAGCGCGACGACAGCAGCCGCCAGTCCACGTGCACGTTGTGGCCGACGATGTATGCGCCATCCAGGCGGGCCGTCAGCTCCGGGACGACGTGCTCCAGCGAAGGAGCGGAGGCGAGGACATCGTTCGTGAGACCGGGCGAGGACCAGGGGCGGCGCGGGATGTGCCGCCCCGGGTTCACGATCGAGTGGTAAGCACCCCCTACGTCCGGGCGCCCATCGGGCAGCGGAACCGCCCCGACTTCCAGGATCGCCTCGTCTTCGCGGTCCTGGCCGCCGGTGCCCTCCAGATCGAAGGCGACCAGGTGCGCGGCGGTCCATGGCTGGTTGTGCATGGCGCGTCTCTCCCGGTGGGGCAATCGTCGTCGTAGCGGGCCACGGCGGCGAGCCGGTCCCGCGCCTCGTCGAGCTGCCGCTGCCCCGCACCGCCCTACCTGCTCCTCGGGGCGGACAGGGAGCCACCCGAGAACGACGCCAAACAATCTTGAACCAACGAGGTCCTACTGGGTGGCGTCCGGGGAGCGGGCGGGCCTGCGGCGGTTGGTGAACCAGCGCAGCAGCCACTCCATGGGCCCGTAGCGGTGGCGGCGCAGCCACCACCGGCTCCAGACGGCCTGCGCCGCGAAGATGCCGACGCCGATCGAGACCACGTGGAACGGGCTGAGCCGGTCGACCAGGCTCAGCCCGTAGCCGGTGAAGATCAGCGAGCTGATCAGCGACTGCCCCAGATAGTTCGTCAGCGCCAGCCTGCCGGGCGCCGCGAGCGCCCCGGCCAGCCGGGGCACCGCGGGCAGCAGGCGCAGCAGGGTGGCGGCGTAGGCCGCGGCCAGCAGCGGCGCGGTCACCAGGTTCACCGCCTGGCCGACCATGTGGTACGCGTGCCCGCCCCCCGACCAGGTCGAGTGCGCGTAGACCAGCGCCCCGGCGAGCCCCGCGGTGAACCCCGCCCACTGCAGCCGCCGCAGCGTGGCCGTGTGCCCGGACAGGTCGGTGAGCAGACGCAGCTTGCCCAGGGCGAGCCCGAGCAGGCAGGCGGCGAGCACGGTGGGCCCCTGGAAGAAGACCCGCAACACGAAGATCTTGGCGAGCTTGTGCAGGTGCTCGTTGATGATCATGGACGCGGAGCCGTGCAGGGCCCGGTCCGACACGGCGGCCTGCGCCGCGCTCTCCGACACGGCCTCGGAGGCGTCGGTGCCCAGCGCCGCGAGCGCGGCCAGCAGCAGCACCCCCACGGCCAGCGCCACCGTCAGCGCGAGCGCGGCGATCATCGCGGTGCGCGGGGTGATCCGCCGCACCGCCAGCAGGACCAGCCCCACGATCGCGTACGTCGCCAGGATGTCGCCGGGGAACAGCAGGATCGCGTGGGCCATGCCGAGCAGGAACAGCCCGCCCAGGCGGCGCAGGAACCGGGGGACGAACGCCGCCGCCGACCTGCGGGCCGAGTCGATCTGGAGGGTGAAGCTGTAGCCGAACAGGAAGGCGAACAGCAGATAGAACTTGTTCTCGAAGAGCACCGAGACGACCCAGCGCACCTCCCAGTCGAGCGGCGCGGAGAACGACGGCGCCGCCAGTCCCGCCATCCGGTAGCCCGAGGCGAGATAGGTGATGTTGACCACCACGATGCCGAACAGCGCGAAACCACGCAGCGCGTCGACCGCCGCGATCCGCCGCCCCGCCACCCCGGTGGAGGCCCCCGCCCGGCCACGGGGTTCCCCTGCGAGCATCCGACCGTCCTTCGAGCAGCTTCCGAGACGTACGCCCCCCGGCGAACGGTGCTCAGTATGACGCGCGCCGATCGTCCGCCGGGGGACTTTGTCCTTTACAGAGATCCGGGCCCGATGAGCCCTTCACGGAGGCCCGGACCCGCGAGTCCTTCACAGAGGTCCGGGCCCGACTTCACAGAAGTCCGAGCCCGACTTCACCGAGGTCCGGGCCCGACGAGCCCTGCACGGAGGCCCGGACCCGAGAGCGCGTCACAGAGGCCCGGACCCGATGACGATGAACCTCTCCACGATCACCGCCACGGCCAGCACGAACGCGGGCACCGCGACGAACAGGACGCGTCTCCTCGTTCGTCTCGTCCTGGCCGTCTGATCGCGGCCGCGCAGGAGGACGACCTCGTACCCGAACAGCGCGATCCACGTCACGCCCAGCGCGCCCAGGCCGATCGGCGTCCACGGGGAGGTCGGGTCGCTGCCGCCGAGCGGCACCCCCGGCTCGGGGATCTCGGCCCCCTCGGGGAAGGTCCTGAGCGTGTAGACGGCGGCGTCCTCACCGTTGAAGACCCGCTTGAGCTCCTTGTTGGCGTCGAGCGCGGCCCGGAACCTCGGCGCCCAGTCCGTCGGGAAGCCGTGGTTGAGCTGCAGGTATCCGGCCTGTCCCCGGGTGGCCACCAGGTAGGTGTTGGGCGGCGACACCCGGAGCTTGTCGATCACCGAGGAGAGCTGGGCCGGGTTCTTGTCCACCAGCACCTGCTGGTAGGAGATCTTGTCGAAGTCGCGTTCGCCCCACGGGATGCTCGGGGTGACCTCCTCACCGAGCAGCGGGACCAGGTATAGGACGCGGGCGCTCGGCTTGTCGTGGTCGTAGACGTAGTGCATCGCCGCGACCTCGCTGGCGGAGACCCGCTCGAACTGCTCGTTGCCGTACCGGGCGACGAGGAAGACCATCGCCAGCACCATCGCGCACCCGGCGGCGAGCAGCAGCGAGATCCGCCGCGTCAGCTCCGGGTTGAACCGGATGTTGCGCCTGCGGATCGGCACCGTCTCCTCGGGCGCGTCCTCGGTGCCCGCCGGGAGGTTCGGGAAGAAGGCGTACGCGGCCAGGATGCAGGCGCCGGGCAGCGCGAACAGGTAGATGCGCAGGCCGATCTCGCCGCCGTAGTTCTGCAGGCCGAGGGCGAGCACCGGGACGCACAGCAGCAGCAGGGCCGCGCGGTCGCCGACGCCGCGCCGCAGGCGGCGGAACAGTCCGGCGGCGGCCAGCGTCAGGATGACGCCGCAGATGCCCAGGCGGGCCATGAGGACGAGCGCGTGCTTGGGGTCGCTGCCGTCGATCCGGTCGCCGGTGTTGCTCTGCAGGTTCTCCAGGATCCGGCCCAGGCCGCCGAAGAGCTGGTCGATGTGCCCGCTCCAGAAGGCGACCGTCTGGTAGCTGATCCACGCCAGCACCATCAGGCCCAGGAAGAAGGGCAGCCCCCAGCTGAGCGAGGAGCGCCGCAGCAGGATCAGGCCGGTCAGCGCGCCGAGCATCATGAACGGCGTGATCTGGTGCGAGGCGGTCGCGGTCGCGAACAGGCCGATCAGCACGATCAGCATGATGGCCCGGTCGTAGACGCCGGTGGAGTGCGGCAGCTCGCCCGGTGTCAGCCCGTCCAGCCGGGCCAGCAGCCGCCGGACGAACCCCTTGGCGGGCATCGGTTTCTCGCGGGGCTCCACCTTGCCGAACCAGCGCAGCACGATCGCCACGAAGGCCAGGTAGATCGCGTACGTGAAGCCCTGGGAGGAGAAGTAGTCCTGGCCGATCCACTGCACGATGACGAACAGCAGCGCGGCGAACCAGCGGGCCCGGGTGGTGGCGACGACCTGCCGCAGGATGAGCACGAACGGCAGGAGGTACAGCAGGTTCGACAGCAGCGGCGTCCACCGCATGATCATCGTCAGGTCGGTGACCCCGGCGGCCTTCGTGACGAACCCCACCAGCGCGAAGAACCCCGGCCACGCCAGGCGGGCGTCGAGGAGGGCCGACGACTCGCCGGTGCGGTTGATGTACTCCACGAAGCCCGCGTGGACGTACGCCGTGTGGAACCTGGCCTCGTCCTCGATCAGGGCGGCGGCCCCGTGCAGGGCGAAGGTGATCGCCGCGATCTGGAAGAGCAGCAGGAACTTGCGGTCGGTGTTCTGGCCGATCGTGACGAAGAACGCGACGAGCATCAGCAGGATCGCGGCGAACGCGGTCAGCGGCATGGCCGAGATCAGGCCGACGCCGTCGATGTCGTTCAGGTCGACGCCCCGCAGCGGGCCCGGCGCCACGCGCAGGGCCAGCACGTACATGATCAGGCCCTCGATGGTGAGGACCGGCGGCAGCCACACCATGGCCGACCGCATCACCGTCTGCAGGCGTGAGGGCCTGGTGGCGGACGCGTCGGCCGGAGCCTCGACGGGGACCGCCGCGAACGGAGGCATGGCGCTGGTCGCCGGTGTCGCCTTCCCGGCTCCTCTGCCCGCTCCCTTACCGGTCGCCTTCCCGGCTCCCTTTCCCGCCCCGGAGCCGGTCCCCGAGCTCCTCTGCGTGCCCTGTGGGGCCTGGTGGGCCGCTGGGGCCCCTGTGACCTCGGGAAGGGACTTCGAGTCCTCCAGGGACTGCCTGGGCGCCCCGGCGGTCCTTCCCCACGCCTCGTCACCGGCAGGCCCGGCGGGTCCGGCGGGCCTCCAGGGGGTCGAGGGCGGCGAGGGGTCCGGGGGTTCCGGGAGCTGCGGGGGCGCCGAAGGTCCTGAGGACGCCGAGCGTGCCGCGGGCTCCGAGGGGTCCGCGGGTTCTGTTGCCTCGGGTTCTGAAGGTTCCGAGAGCTCTGCTTCTGAGGGTTCCGAGGGCTTCCGAGGGGGGGAGGTGGGCTTGAGGAGCGGCGCGGACCGGCCGGGCAGGCGCAGCTCCGCCGTGGTCTCGGCCCTGTCCTCGTCCTCGGCCTCGCTCTCGGTCGGACCCTCAGCCGGGTCCACGGTCGCGGTCTCGCCCTCGGCCGCGTCCTCGGCGGGCGCGGGCGGGGCCTCGGCCCTTCCGGTCCCGGAAGTGCTGGCCGGGGGTGGGGTGACCGGGCGGAGGGGGAGCCTGATGATGGCGGTGACCTCGGGGTCGTCGCCGTAGACGCTGTCATCCGGCGCGTCGTCCGCGTCATGCGAAGCGTCCGCGTCGCCCGTGTCATCCACGTCGCTCGCGTCGCCCACGTCGTACGAAGTGTCCTCGTCGTACGAAGTGTTCGCGGTGTTCGCGGTGTTCGCGGCGCCCGGCGTGTCGTCCGCGTCGTCCGGAGCGTCTCCGTCATCGGTGGAGTTCACGTCGTCGTCGGCGGCGTCGTCCGAAGCGTCCGAAGCGTCCGAAGCGTCCGAGGCGTTCGTGGAGTCCGGCGGTGTGTCGTCGTCCGCCGCGTCGCCGTCACGGGGGTCTCGGAGGTCGCCCCCCGAAGCCTGCTCGGCGTCCTCGGCTTCCTCGCCGCCCTCGCCTTCAGACGTGGCGCCGTCGAACGTCCCGTCGTCGAACGTCCTCTCGTCGAACGACCTTCCACCGGACGTCCCACTGCCGAGAGCCTCGTCATGCGGACTCTCGTCGTGCGAAGGCTCGCCGTCGGATGTCTCGCCGTCGGATGTCTCGCCACCCGGAGCCTCGCCCTCGGCGAGCTCGTCGTCCGGGAGCTCGGCGGGAGCCTCGTCGCCAGGCGCTTCGGAGGGCGCCGTGCCGGTGGGCTCGCCGCCGGACCCGGCCCGGGTGCCGTCCGAAGGCGCGGGGTGGGTGGGATCGATCTCCCCGACCTCGGCGGTCTCCGCCGCCCCCGTCGTCGTCACGTCATTACCTGCCCGTTGCCTCACGTCTAACATCATGGCGGCTACGCGGACCAGGGTGTGACGAGTCACCGCGGGGATCCGTCATGTCCGGGCGCTTCGCGTAGATCGTTGGGAAGCGGTGCCGCGGCCGGGCCGCGGCCGGGCGGACCCTCTCCCGGCGCCTCCGCTCCCGGGGGGAGGGGGCACCGGACGGAGCGAGGACCGCAGATCACACCGGGCGGGCCACCGGTGCGCGACCCGTCCCGCGGATCGCGCGTCACCCGGGGGCGTACCCGGTCGTTCAGGCCTGGCCGCGCACCTTGCGCAGGCCGTATCTCGTGCGCCTGACGACGGCGTAACCCTTCGTCAGCATGCGTTCCCTCATGTAGATCAGCGGGACCTGGTTTCCCTCGACCGCCCGGCTGAACATCCTCATCGACGTGCCCTCGGCGACGGTCAGGCGCGGCAGCGCGAGCACGTCGTGCCGGTCGGCGGCGATGGCGTTGTTCACCGCGCAGGCGGCCCAGTATCCGGCCTTCCGCACCTCGCGCCGCACCCGCACGCTGGAGTAGCCGTACGGGTAGGCCATCGTCGAGACCAGGGCGCCGATCTTGTCCTCCAGCAGGGCCTTGTTGCGGCGCAGCTCCTGGCGGAGCTCGTCGTCGGGCAGCTGGTCGAGCTGGGGGTGGCTGTGGCTGTGCCCGCCGATCTCCATGCCGCACGAGGCGGCCTCGCGGGCCTGGCTCCACGACAGCATCGTGTCGAGGGGCCTGCCCGCCGCGTCCTTGCCCGCGTCGCGGACCCATCCGCTGGTCAGGAAGACCGTCGCGGGGAAGTCGTAGCGTTCGAGCAGGGGCAGCGCCTCGCTGTGGAAGTCGGCGTACCCGTCGTCGAAGGTCACCACGACCGGCCGCTCCGGGATGGAGCGGCCGTTGTTGTTGTGCATCGAGGCGACCAGGTCGGCCACCGTCAGCGGCGTGAAGCCCTTCTCCTTCAGGTAGGCCAGCTGCTCGGCGAAGGCCGAGGGGCGCACCGCCAGCGGCTTCGTCTCGGCGTTGGGCCGGTCGGAGACCGAGTGGTACATCAGGATCGGCACGCGGATCATGACGAACGCACCCGCTTCAGCTTCAGCCGGACGGAGCCGACGACGTAACCCCAGGTCGTCCAGGCGAGGCCGACGACGATCGCCCCGGCCCTGCCGAGGCCGGACACGTCGCCGCGCAGCGCCTCGCCGACCCCGCGCAGCGCGCCCAGCGGCAGCGCCTTCATCGCGTGGGCACGCTCGCTCGACAGTCCGTCGCCCGCTCCCACGCTCTGGGCGACCAGCGCCTTGGACAGGCCCTCGGCGAAGCAGCGCGAGCGGAAGTAGGCGAACGTCGCGCGTACGGGCGGCACCTTGTGACCGATCACCGCGGCCGGTTCGAACAGCATTCCCGAGCCCGGCATCCGCTGCGAGAGCCGGATGCAGAACTCGGTCTCCTCGCAGCCCAGCGGGCGGGGCTTGCGTCCCTGCACGCTGCGCCCGATGCCGGTGTGGAACCCGCCGACACCGCCGATGGCCTCCCTGCGGAAGGCCGCGTTGCCGCCCATGACGTTGCGGATCCGGGCCCGCTCCTTGGGCATGCCGAGGTAGCTGCACCCGATGGTCCAGTCGAACTCGTGGGGATACCAGCCGGGCCGCCGCCCGGTCGCGGTGCCCCACAGCGGCCTGGTCAGCCCGCCCACCCCCACGATGGTCGGGTCCTGGAAGCCCTCCTCCAGCGCTTCCAGCCAGCCAGGCTCCGCGACGGCGTCGTCGTCCAGATACGCCACGATGTCGCCGGAGGCGGTCGCCGCGCCGGTGTTCTTGCCACCGGACAGCCCCTTCTCCTGGGCGTTCTCCACCACGATCGCGCCGGGATACTCCTTCTTGAGCCTCAGGTGAAGATCCGGGTTGTAGTCGACGACCAGGATGATCTCGTGCGGCTCGTGCGTCTGGTTCTCGACCGACTCGACGGCCGCCCGGATGTCATCCCAGCGGTCCTCGGTGTAGACGCAGATGACGACGCTGCTTCTCATGGCTACGCGGCACCCTGATCGGCGGCCGGGGTGGCGGCGGCCGGCTCGTGGACGACGGGAGCCGGGTTGCTCCGCCACTCGCGGATGATGGTCTTCAGCACCCGGATGCCGTCGCGGACGGCGTGCAGGTTGCTCTCGCCGTGGATGCGGCAGCGCTCGTGGCTGGGGACCTCGTGGACCTTGAGACCGGCCTTGGCGGCGCGGACGTTCATCAGGGTCTCGATCTCGAAGCCGTCGCAGTCGAGGTTGAGGACGTCCAGGTGGCGGGCCCAGAAGGCGTTGTAGCCGTAGCAGAGGTCGCTGTAGCTGGTGCCGTACATCCTGTTGACCAGCGCGGTGAGCGACTTGTTGCCGAACTTGCGGATGAAGGTCAGGTCGTCGCTGCCGCCGCCGGACGCGTAGCGCGAGCCCTTGACGAAGTCGGCGCCGGTGACCAGCGCGCCCACGAACTGGATGATCTCGCGGCCGTCGGTGGAGCCGTCGGCGTCGATCATCACGATGATGTCGCCGGTGCAGGCGGCGAAGCCCGCCGACAGGGCGTCGCCCTTGCCCTTGCCCGTCTGGTGCACCACGCGGACGTTGGGACGCAGCCTCCTGGCCACGGCCACGGTGTCGTCCTTCGAGTTGCCGTCGACCAGGACGATCTCGTCGATCCACTGCGGCAGCGTCGCGAAGACGTGCGGGAGGTTCTCCGCCTCGTTCATGGCGGGGACGACGACGCTGACGGTGGGGGAGATCGCCATGTTGGGGGTGATCGGGGTGAACCGCTCGATGGGTGGCACCGCCCTCAGCGGTGGCTTCCTGTTGTTGTAGTGCTTGGTGATCTCGGGACTCATTGTGACGGATGTCCTTCCGGGCGGTCGGTCGTCAGGGGCGACTGGCGGACGGACCCGGGGCCACGGCCGATCGGGGCGATCGGCGGAAATGGCGAATGCGATGAGGGATGCATGCGAGGGTCCTGGCGGGTGGTGTGATGATGAACGGAAGCGGGCTAGCCCACTCCCCATGGTTCCTTGACGACCGGAGTGCCTGATTGGTTCTGCGCGGGGGAGCGCATACGGCCGAAACCCTTCAGTACACGGTCAGCAAGCCTGTACAAATTCGGGCGATCCGTGACGATCGTTCGTGCTTTGTTGACCGGGGTGCGGCCGATCCAGTGGACGGCGGCGGCCGGGGAGGGACGCGACACGCGTCCTTCCGCGACGAAGAGGTCACCGCTCTTCAGCCAGCTCTTGTACTCGCGTCCGCCCTTGCCCATGTCGACCTGCTGCAGCCCGGAGGCGGCGGCGTGCTCGGCCATGTGCAGGTGGTGCATGATGCCGGGGGAGTAACGCGCGAACTCGGTGTCGTAGGCCGGGAACCAGCCCACCAGGGTCGTCGCCGTCCGGAGGCCGAAGTGACCGGCGACGGGCCTGTCTCCGGCGTAGACCATGGTCAGGACGCCCGCGAAGCTCTCGGACCGCGCCGCGTGCATCTCGTCGAGCAACTGGACGATCCAGGGCTGGGCGAAGCGGTCGACCCGGCCCGTCCTGCGGTACTGGTCGGACTTCCAGTTGGTGAGCGTGCGCAGCGTGCCCGGGTCGGCGGAGTACCACTCGAAGCGGATCTCGCCCTGCTCGCGGCCGAGCTTGCGCTCCTTGTAGCGGACCGTCTTGAGGTTCTTCGGGGAGTTGGCCTTCACCTGCTCGATGTAGGTCTCGAACCCCACGCTGAGGTCCATCACCGGGGCCGGTCGCACGTCCGACTCGTACGGCGCGAACGTCGGCTGGCCGGGGACCAGGTGGTCGAAGTCGAAGACGGAGAGCCTGCAGGCGCGCAGCAGGGTCCGGACGTCCAGCTTGAGGCCGGGGACCGCGATCAGCCCGTGGCAGGTGGTCAGGAAACCGCCGAGAGGCTTGCCGATCCCGAAGCTGTGGCGCTCGTAGGGGAAGAAACCCACGATCTTGCCGCCGTCCTGGACGACCGCGACACGGACGTAGTCACGCAGCCGCCCCATGGCGAGTGTGAACTCCACGGAGAGGAAGGGGTTGTCCAGCGACGGATCCGCCACCTGCAACTCCCGCCATCGCGAGATCTCGGACTCTCCGAGGTCACCCGGGCGAACGATGACGATGTTCACCTTGACCTGGCCCCCTGTTCGGTCTGCAAGCTCCCGCTCCCCCGATACAACACGCGTAGTACGTATATGAAGCCGCCGAGCACCGCGATCGTCGCGACTCCGGCACGGGGCGACCATGCGTCAAAAGTAAGCATGGCAGCGGCCAGGAGAACGTTCACCACCAGGCTCGCTGCCGCACCCACTGATAGTGCCGCAAGCGGGTCACGATCACGCAACAGTCCTACCACCGCGGCGCCGGGAACGACCAACAGGAACAGGGGCGTAAGGATCAAGCGTAACGGAGTGTCGATGTCGGCCAGGGCGATCACGGCCCCCGCGACACATGCGAGGGTGAGTGCCCATTTGAGCACCCTTCGTTTCGACATCTCCGAGCTCCTGGTTGGTAATGATGTGACTGATCGCGCTCTTCATGTGACCAATCACTCAGCATGGACGTCAATGCCGACGCTCGGCACCAGTCCATGGTTTACCGGATCCCAGGGAGAAGTCTCGGTGTTAGGTAAAACGAGACGCGGGAATCAGCCCGTGGCCCCCTCGGAGCTCGCCCCGGCGGAGGGGGTGGGAGTCGGGTCGGGGGGCGGGTCGTCCTGAGGCGTGGAGGCGTCGGGTTCAGGGCTTTCCCACGAGATCGCGCATCCCGCGTTGCCCCCGGCGGACCTGAACGCGACACGTCCGGCGCCGCTCTCCGACGGGTCCTTGGCAGTGACCCAAATCACGCTGCTCGCACCGGCCCTCAGCTGCCCCTGCGCGGGGTGCACGTCGAGCCCGCCGGAGGTGCTCGCCGACCACGAGACCGTCGCGTTGCGCGCCGCGAGCCGGATCTGCCCGGCGCCCTCCCCGATGTCGCCCGGACACGAGACGCTCAGCCGCCCGGCCGCGGGCCGCGAGGTGGCGGTACGGGTGGGGCGGGGCCGTCCCGCCGTGGGCGCGCGGCTCGGCGCGGGCCGCGCCGCGGTGGCGGTGGGGACGGCGGGAGCGGGAGCCTCGGTCCTCCGGCTCCTCTTCGGTGTGGGCGTCGGCGCGGCCTCCGCCTCCGGGTCCTCCAGCAGCGGGTCGGGCTCCGTCCCGGGGCCGGGCTCCAGTGTGATCAGCGCGGGTTCCGTCCCCGGCGCGACCTGGGGGTCCCTCAACGCCCCTCCGGCCAGGTCCTGCCCGCCCACCACGACCACCGCCCCGGTGGCGGCGAGCACGCACACCGCCGCCAGCAGCACGGGCCCCCTGCGCCCGCGCCGCCGCCGCGCGGTAGGCGTCTCCGTCCTCCGCTTCCCCTCACCGGAGGGAGGCGTACGCCGGGCGCCGGGGCTTCCCGCCGGTGGCGTGCGCCGTGCGCCGGGAGTTCCGGAGGCCCCGGAAGTCCCGGAAGTCCCGGAAGTCCCGGAAGTCCCGGAAACTCCGGAGGTCTCCGCCGGTGACGCACGCCAGACCTCGGTGCCCCCGGCCGGCGGGGTGAGCCGGGCCTCACCGTTCGCGGGGGATTCCCCGAGCCACGTCTCGCCGTCGCCAGAGGACGCGGAGGACACAGAGGACGCGGAGGACATGGACGACGCGGACGACGTGGAGGAGGGGGAGGACGGGGACGATACGGACGGTGCCGACGACATGGGCCACGCCGCACCGCCGCCCGGGGACGACGCGGGCCACGCCTCGCCGTCCTGGGACTCCCCGGACCACGCCGCGCCGTCGCGGGACTCTCCGGACCATGCGTCGCCGTTCTGGGATTCCCCTGCCCAGGCCGCGCCGTCGCGGGACTTTCCCGACCATGCCGCGCCGTCCGCGGATGACGCGGACCACGGTTCGTCGTCCGGGGCCGACGTGTTCCAGGCCCCGGTGTTCGCGTACGGCGGCGTGCGCCAGGTCTCGCCGCCGGAGGACGGCGCCGGTGACATCTCGGGGTTCGCGGGCGGTGCGGTGCGCCACGCCTCGTCGTCCGCGGGAGGCGCCGGCCAGGCGTTGGGGTTCGTCGTCGGCGCAGGCCACGCCTCCGCGCTCACGGCAGGCGCGGGCCAGGCCTCGACGTTCCCGGGTGGTGGCGTGTGCCGCGCCCGGCCGTCCGCGGGCCATGACGCGCGCGGGGTCTCGGCGTCCGTCCACGGTGCCGCGCGTCCGGGCTCGCCGTCCGGGGGCGAGGGCAGCACGTATCTCGGCGCCGCCCCGGTCCCGGGATGGCGCGGGACGCTCTCCGGGGAGCGTGTCCCGGTCTCCGCGTGACCCGCCCGGCTCTCCTCGTATCGAGCCTCCGTCCCGGCCGGCCACTTCTCCTCGTACCGCGCCTCCGGTCCGGCCTGCCATGCCCTCACGTCCGGGAGTGACGTTCCCGCGTCCGGGGAGGGTGCCGCGTGCCGGGAGCGGGTGCCGTCGGGGGGCGTGGTTCCTCCGGCGGCCTGGGTCTCGCGCGCCCGCCTGCCCGCGCCCTTCCGCCCGCCCCACCGGCGGCCCCCGGAGCGCCGTTCGGCCGCGGTGGGGAAACCGGCCTTGTCGAAGCCGTTCCCGGCGACGATGGCGGCGCGCTCCTCGCGCGCCTCCGGGTTCACGCAGGTCTCGATCACCCGGCGGCGCAGGGAGAGCGGGGGATAGGCCAGGGGGACCAGGTCCAGCAGCCGCCCGGCCGAGACGTGCCGGTCCCTGCGCTCGACGCAGACCTCGCAGCGGCCGATGTGGGCCGACAGCCGCCTGCGCAGCAGCGTGGTGAGGGGCCCCTCCCACGAGTCCACCATCGCCGACAGGTCGGGGCAGTGCGCGCGGCCGACCTTGGCGAGCACCACGGCGGCGGCCGCGTTCTCCAGGTGGTCGCGGGCCCGGCCGAGCCTCGCCGTGACCTGGCGGGAGGTCAGCCCCAGCACCGCGCCGACCTCGCCGCTGCCGAGGTCGTGGCGGAGCGACAGTTCGAGCACCTCGCGCTCCTGCGCGCTCAGCTCCGCCATCGCCTCGTGGACGAGGGCCGCCAGCTCCCGTTCGCCCGGGTTGTCGTGGATGTCGGGCGGCGGCGCCGCCGGTCCCCGCGAGCCGCCGCGTCCCTCGTCCGCGCACCGGACCCGCACGAGCGCGTACAGCCACGCGCGCAGGCGGCCGGGCTCGCGCAGGCGGTCCACGCCGCCCTGGGCCGCGACCAGGGCGTCGTGCACGGCACCCGCCGCGGCCTCACGATCGCCCAGCAGCGAGTGGGCGTAGTCGTTGAGACGTTCGGCATAGGAGTCGTAGAGGCTCGCGGGCGCCGTTGTGTCGGCACGCCGCAGCGCCTCAACGAGTTTCTGATCGTCGGTTCGGCCGACGGCCGGCCATCCGGGCACGGACATTCCTCCCCCGCGAGACGGGCTCGTTCACGGGTTTCACCGCTCACCCGTTCCAGCCCACACGCGTAGGACGTCACCTCCCGGCAACCGGTTGACCAAAGGGGTCGATATCATGCCGACACGGTATGACCTGGGAAAACTGCATACGGCTGGTGCCAATGTGGCACCAGCCGTACAGGGGGAGGGTGGGGCGGGAGGGTCAGTCGCAGTTGGGGGCGCAGAGCCTGCGCTTCATGCCCTCCAGGAAGAACTTCCTGACCTCCAGGATGTCCTTGGCGATGTACGCGTCACCGGCGGTCGCCTTGGCGAGGGCGTCCATCTGGCGCTTTCCCTTGGGGGCGTCGGGGCCGAAGGCGATGATCAGGACGCTGACCGGCTTCTCCGGGTCGAACTGGTCCTTGAGCCGCTTGAGGATCTGCTGGTTGCCGATCCCGCCGTCCGGGTCGTCGTTGCCGGCGCCGTCGGTGAGGATCAGCACCGTGTTGATCTTGTCGCTCTGGTACTCGTCGGTCATCTGCTTGTAGGCGGCGGCGAGGGTGTCGTTGAGGCCGGTGTCGCCGGTCGACTTCGCCTGGGCCGCGACCAGCCTCTGGTTGATCACGTCCCTGCGCAGGACGCCGTTCATGTCCTCGGTGAGCGGGCCGACCGGGACCGTCTCGCGGTAGTCGACCCCCTGGCCGTTCAGATGGGTGGAGAACTCCCACAGTCCCATCTCGCTCTTGGCGGGGAAGAGCTTCATGCCCTCGACGGCGATCCTGCTGATCGCCTGCATCCGGGTCAGCCCGGTACCGGGCACCGGGAGGGCCATGGTGCCCGAGACGTCCAGCAGGGTGATGAGCCTCGTGCCCAGCTTGATCCGGGACCAGGTCTGGGACATGCTCGCGACGGTCTTGCCGTCGGGCGGCTCGATCGCCTGCGGGGCCTTGGCCTGGAAACCGGCGGAGCCGGAGATCGCCTTGCCGCCCTTGCCGTCCGGGGTGCGGAACCCCTGGTCCTGAAGTGTCTTCTTCGACGCCTCGCTGCCGAGCTCCTTCTGGAACGCCTCGGCGGCCTTGCGTACGGCGGCGTCCTCGGCGGTGACCACCACCGGGTAGTCGAGGTTGATGGTCCCCTCGGCCGGATAGAGCGGCACGGCCGGGACCTCGGGCTTCCTGGCCTTGTTGAACGCCCAGATCCCCTGCTCGGAGGAGATGCCCAGCGGGGCCTTGCTGCCCTTGACGCCGAGGCTGGACAGCAGCGCGTCCTGGTCGCGGACCGTCGACGTCGACCCCGACAGGCTCTTGAGCGCGCCGACCAGCTGCTCCTCGCCCGCGCCCGAGGCCCTGGCCACCCCGGCGGCGGCCAGGAGCGCGCCGAGCCCGGCGGCGTTGAGCGAGGGATCCAGCACGAGGACGCGCACCTTGCGGCCGGGGCCGTCCACGTTGGCCACGTTGGCGGCGTTGATCATGCCGCCCCAGCTGGCCTCGCCGAAGCTCTTCTTCAGGTTCGGCACCACCGAGCCGGAGGCCACCATGACGATGGGGGAACGGGCGACGGACGCGCCGGCCTCGGGCACCTCCTGGTTCCTCGCCCGCAGGTTCGTCACCCACAGCTTCGAGTCCGGGATCCACATGTCCATCGCGGCCGCCTTGCCGCCGCTGAAGGAGGAGGCCACGGTCGCCGAGACACCCTTGGTCACCGCGACCGTGGCGCACCTGCCGTCGACGTCGTGGGCGGCCTTGTTGAAGCGCTCGGCGATCTGGGACAGGGCGGGCTGGATGTCCGGGGAGGCGGTGATCCGTACCGGGAGCGCCTCGCCCCCGCACGCCCCGGTGCCGCGGTCGCGGTTGATGACCACGAACGCGGCGACGCCGAGCAGCACCGCGAGAGCGACGGACCCGGCCAGCGGGACCAGCACCTTGCCCCGTCCCCCGCGCCTGCGTCTGGGCTGCGCTTCCTTGTACGGGGTGTAGCCGTCCTCGAGTTCATCCGTCCGGTGACGTCCGCCCACGATGTCCTCTTTGGTGTCGATGTCCTGGAGCTAGCGGGTCACCCTATCGGGAGGTAGACCGCAATATTCACGGAACTGTACTGGGAATGGTTACTGGGACAAAAAACGCATTCTGGTACTGCTGTTACTGTATGTGTCGATCATGAAGCTCTGCGTCCGCGAGGCCGTCCGGCGACCGGTGGCAGCGAAGATCACCTGGTCGGGCCGCGGAAACGACGGAAGACCGGCGACGGGGGACATGGCGGGGGACATGGCGGGGGACGTGAGCGGGGGACGTGAGCGGGGGGACCTGACGGGGGGCATCCGGCCGCGGCGGACAGAGGACCCTGCGACAGGGGAGGGGAAAAGTGGTCAGTGGCAGCAGGAGTGCCCGCGCCACGCCCTGAGACCCTCGCGCGCAGCCACCGCCGCGAGCAGGACCGCCATCGCGGGATCGATCCACCACCATCCGGCGGAGTTCAGCGCGAGCCCGGCCAGCACCCCCGCCGCGAGCAGGGCGCACAGGAGGTTCTGCGTCCCCTCGCCCGCGGTCGCCGCCGAGTGCAGCCGGGCGCCCAGCCGCCGCTTGGCCATCCCCAGGAACGGCATGCCGACCACGCTGGCCGCCGTCACCGCGATCCCGAGCACGCTCGGCACGGCCCGGTGACCCGCGTCCAGGTCGTGCGCCACGTGCAGCACCAGGTAGGGGGCGAGGATCCAGAAACTGACGGCCACCGCCTTGCGGGCCCGTGCCTCGGCGTACGCGGAACCGGTCCTCGTCCCGGTGAACCGCCAGACCACGATCAGGCTCGCCGCCGCCTCCACCAGGGCCGACACGCCCCAGCCGATGAGGGCGACCGAGTGCGCCCCCAGACCGGCGGCGATGCCGAGCACGCTCTCGACGCCCAGCCATACCAGGGTGGCCAGGGAGAGCGCGCGAGCCCTGCGGGCGTCGCGCAGCCACTCGGCGCCCGGCGGCGCCAGCACGATCTGGTCGGTCACGACGGCCTCCGGACACCCGCTCGACAGCGCTCGGTAATCTATCCCTCACAGGATGTCGGAAGGCGGGAAAGCGGCGAGGCTCCACGCGATGACAGCGGCGTGCTCCTGCGGCGCTCCACGCGATGACAGCGGCGTGCTCCTGCGGGGCCGCCGTGTCGCAGGATTGACGTGTCCAGCAGATCGTCGGAGGGAAAACCGTGCCGTTCACGCCCAGTCACGTCGCGGCCGTGCTGCCGCTGATCTCCTCGGAGCGGACGCGCGGGTTCCTCGACCCCTGGGCCCTCGCCCTGGGCGCCATGGTGCCCGACCTGCCGATCTTCCTCCCGTTCCTGCCCGACTACATGATCTGGCACTCCGTCACGGGTGTCCTCACGATCGACCCGTTCGCCGTCGTGGTGCTGCTCGCCGTCTTCCACCTGGTGCTCCGCGACCCGCTGACCGCGCTCCTGCCCCCCGCCCTCGCCGGGCGCGCCGCCTCGCTGACCCCCGGCATGTACGGGGTGCGGCGGCTGCCCGCCGTGATCGCCGGAGGCATCGTGGGCGCGTTCACCCACATGTTCTGGGACTCCTTCACCCACTCGTACAGCTCGGCACTGTGGGGCTGGAGCTGGCTGGACGTCCGGGTGGCGGGGGTGATCCCCCTGTTCCGCCTGCTGCAGTACACCTCCACCGTGATCGGCCTGGCGGTCGTCCTCTGGTGGGCCTGGCGCGGGCTGGCCGGGATGGAGCCTCGGCCGGTGCCCGAGCGGCTGCTCCTGCCCGCGGGCAGGCGGGCGGCCGTGCTCCTGGCCGCCGCCGTGTCGATCCCGCTGGGCGCGGTCGCCTGGGCGGTCGCCTTCCCCCCGGGCAGCAGGGCCGAGCTCGTGACGAGGCTGGGCGCGGGGGTGCTCGTCGGCTGCTCCGCGACGCTGCTCGTCTACGCGCTGATATGGCAGCTCAGGCGGGTCATGGCAGTATTCGAGGGTGCCTGAAGCCATCGATCCCCACCTGGCCGACTACGCCAACCTGCGCGACGTCGAGCTGCGCAAGAGCATGGAGGCCGAGCACGGCCTCTTCGTCGCCGAGGGGGAGAAGGTCATCCGCCGCGCGGTCGCGGCGGGCTACCCCGTGCGCTCGGTCCTCCTCACGTCCCGCTGGGCCGCCCCCCTCGCCGACCTCCTCGGCCCGCTCGGCGACCGGGTCCACGTCGTGGACGACACCGTCATGGAGGACGTCACCGGCTTCCAGGTCCACCGGGGCGCCCTCGCCGCCATGGAACGCCTCCCCCTTCCCGAGGTCACGGATCTCCTGTCGGGACGCGGTGCGCGAAGGGCTCCCTCCGAACCCGGGCCAGTTCCCCCCGCCGCGCGAAGTGCTCTCGCCGGGAACACGACGCGGCCGGACGACGAGCCCGGCTCGAATCCCCCCGCCGAGCAGGTGACGCCCCGGCGCGTCCTGGTCCTGGAGGACCTCGTCGACCACGGCAACGTCGGCGCCATCTTCCGCTGCGCCGCCGCCCTGGGCGTGGAGGCGGTCATCCTCTCGCCGCGCTGCGCCGACCCCCTCTACCGGCGCTCGGTGAAGGTCTCGATGGGCGCGGTCTTCGCGATCCCGTACGCCCGGATGACCGACTGGTACGCGGGCCTGGCCGAGCTGCGCGGCGCGGGCTTCCAGACGCTGGCCCTCACCCCGGACCAGTCCGCCACCCCCATGGACAAGGTCGCCATGGCCGACCGGGTGGCCCTGCTCCTCGGCTCGGAGGGGGACGGCCTCTCCTCCCGCTGGCTGCGCGAGGCCGACGAGGCGGTCTGCATCCCGATGAGCCCGGCCGCGATGGGCCTGGGCGTCGACTCCCTCAACGTGGTGGCCGCCGCCGCCATCGCCTGCCACGGCCTCATGCGCGCGGGCTGAGCTCCTACGGTGAGGCCGACTCCTCACGAATCCGCACGCGTTCGCATCAGCGGATGAAAAGGGTGTCGTCCTATCCATCTACCCATCGGACGAAGGTCCGGCGAGTTCGCACCAGACCGTCTTGCCGGACTCCGCCAGCCGGACTCCCCAGCGATCGGCGCATGCGTCGACGATCAGAAGCCCTCGCCCCGCCTCCTCCTCGGAACCCGGCTCCCGCCGTACCGGCAGAGTGGTCCTGTCACGGTCGCGAACCTCGATCCTGAGCGTTCCGGCGGCGTACGTCAGCAGAACCTTTACGGACGCGTCACCCGCGCGGGCGTGCCTGACCGCGTTGGCCGTCAGCTCCGTGACGAGGAGGTCGGCCTGCTCCTGGAAGTGCGTGATCTCCCATTGGGCGAGCGTCTGCCGTACCAACATGCGTGCCATGGGGGCCGACGCCGGAACCGGTGACAGGGTGAACACCCGCGACAGGTCATCGTTCGTGTACGTAGGGTGGCGACTGGTCATAGCTCAGCAGGAGACACCCCCGCGTTCTCTCGTTCCACAGCACAACGGTGCGGAAACGACGCATCAATGTCGCACCGGGCCTGATGAGCTGCGCGAAGAGAAGGAGTCCTCCGGGAGAAACTCCTGGCAGTCTCATGGGAGGAGCGAAGCATGCCAACCAGGCGACAAAGACTTACGCAACGGCGCAAATCACTGGGTTTCTCACAGGAGAGCTTCGCACACGCGGTTGGGGTCGAGCGCTCGACCGTCGTGCGCTGGGAACTCGGCGAGACCGAGCCGCGTCCGTGGCAACGCCCCAAACTCGCGGTGATCCTCAAGGTCTCCCTGGAAGAACTCGAAGGCATCCTGTCTGGTTACGCGAAGGGTTCGCCAGGGTCGGATCGGCTCGAATTCGTCCTGCGAGATCCCGTAACCGTCGATCTCGTGGCGGTCGCCCACCTGACGCAGGAGGTGCAGCGCCTCACCGCCGAGTACGACACCGTGCCCTCCGCCTCGCTGCTCGCCACCGCAGGTCAGTGTCACAGTCACCTGTCCCTGCTGCGGAACCACGCGCCGAACCGGCGAGTCCGGCGCGAGCTGTGTGTCTCGATGGCCGAATCGGCGACGCTGATGGGGCAACTCGTCTGGGATGCCTCCCAGAGACGTGATCACGCTGTTTCTGCGCGCTATTTCGACCAGGCGGTGAGCGCCGCCAGGGAGGTCGGCGATCCCGTTCTGGAAGCCCACGCTCACCTGCGCAAAGGATTCGTGGCGTTGTACGGGAGCAAGGATCTCAAGGAGGGGCTGAGGCTCTGTCATGAGACGGCGATCGTCGGTGCACCCGCGAGCCAGGTGCTCATGGGCCTGGGGTTCCTGCACGTCGGTGAGGCGCATGCCATGCTCGGCGAACGCCGCGACTGCGAGAGGGCACTGGGAGCGGCGGAGGACGCCTTCGCCCGGATCCGCGACGACGACGAGGCCATGCACATGTTCTCGTCTTCGCAGTTCGACCGTATGGCCGGATCCTGTTACCTGTTTCTCGGGGCGTACGACAGAGCCGAGGAAATTCTCACCAGAACCGCGCGGGAGCTCCTCCGGTGGAAGAAGTCCCGGTCCATCGTGCTGGGAAATCTCACGCTAACCCACATTCGTCAGGGAAAGCCGGAAGAAGCCTGCGGCACGCTCCACGAGGCGATCGACCTCGTGGAGGAAACGCGAGGCGGCGGCGGGCTGAACATCGCCTTCACCGCCGGGCGCGAACTGTCTCCCTGGCGGCACGAGCCGTGGGCGCGGGAAATCAGCGACCGTCTCTTCGCGCTCATGGCGGCGTGAGGTGGGAGACATGGAGCTTGACGGGAGCAAGCAGGCGGTTCGCGAGCGAGTATGGTCCGCTCTGATCGAGGCGGGGATCTCCACCCCTGACGCTCATGGCTACATTCCCGACTTCGTGGGCTCCGACAAGGCCGCCGAGTCACTTGCCCTGACTTCTCCGTGGCGGGAGGCGCGAATGGTGAAGGCCAACCCGGACACCGCCCAGCTTCCCGTAAGGGCGAGTGCCCTCACCGATGGCAAGGTCCTCTATATGGCGGTTCCGAAACTCGCCACGATCGAGCCCTTCTATCTCATCGACCCGGCGCGTTCTACGCTGCCTCCGGCCCAGGCGGCGTCGAGCGAGGTCGCGTCAGAGGTCAGCCCCAAGGTCGGGATCGAGGAGATGCGCCCGATCGACCTGGTGGTCTGCGGAACCGTCGCGGTCAACCGGGAGGGTGTCCGGCTCGGCAAGGGAGCGGGCTACTCCGACATCGAGGTGGCACTACTCGTCGAGGCGGGCCTGGTGAGCGACCGGACAGTGATCGTGACCACCGTCCACTCGCTTCAGGTGCTCGACGAGCCTCTCCCCGAGGCGGACCACGACTTCAGGGTGGATCTCATCGTCACGGAGAAGGATGTCATCACCTGTCCATCCCATCGTCGGCCCAGCGGCCTGATCTGGTCCGGCATGCCCGCCGAGAAGATAGCCGCGATCCCTCTCCTGAAAGCACGAGGCGAGAACGGTCGCAGCTGAAAGAACGCCTCCCGCCGGGGTGGGCGAGACAGGCTCCGCCGTCGCCGAATGGAGATCACCGACGAGCATGCGGTCTCTGTTTTCAGCGGTCGGTCAACGGGGGGCTGCCGGGGCGTCGCGCGTCGACCTCGATCTCGATTCTCATCCGGGGGTCCGCGAGGCCGCAGACGAGCATCGTCGCGGCCGGGCGGACCTCGCCGAAGTGGCGGCGCAGGGTCGGCCAGCAGGGCTCGAAGTCCTCGCGGTCGGGCAGCATGTAGCGCACCCGGACGACGTCGGCGAGGGAGCAGCCCGCCTCGGTCAGTGCCGCCTCGATGTTGCGCAGGCACTGCTCGGCCTGCTCGACCACGTCGTCGGAGATCGTCATGGTCGCGTAGTCGTAGCCGGTCGTCCCGGACACGTGGACCCGGTCGCCGTCGACCACCGCCCGCGCGTATCCGATCCGCTCCTCGAAGGTCGAACCGCTCAGGATCGCGAACCGCTCAGTCATGCGCAGAACCGTAGCAACCGGCGTCGGCGCAGGTCGTTCCAAGGCCGGGCTTTGGAACGATCGTGCGCCGACGCCGGGTCGTCAGGACCGGGGCAGGGAGAGGAGATAGTCCGGCCAGTTGCCGTGGTGGCTGATGTCGGGGGCCCGCTCGGTGGCGTACGGCTCGCAGAGGAAGCCGTGCACCGCGCGGCCGTCGGCGAGCTGGATCGTGCCGAGGCCGAGAGGCGGGGCGGTCTGCGTCAGCAGGACGCCGAGTGCCGACGGGCTCAGGTCGTACAGCTCCACCTCCACCTGGACGCCGCCGGAGGCCGAGCGGACCAGCCCGGGGAGTGGCAGTTCGCCGCCGGTCAGGGCGTAGAGGCGATAGAGGGGGGCCGTCAGGGCGGTTCCCAGGCCGGTGGCCCCGAGGGAGACGAGCCGTCCGTGCAGCGGCTGGCCCGAGCGGTGCGCGCCCACCACGGCGAGCACCGCCCGCGCTTCGGGGCCGTGGGCGGGGAGCGTGGCCGGTCGTGCTTCCGGAGCGTGTACGGCCGCCGGTCGAGCGTCCGGTACGGGGATGGTCGTCGGTTGAGCGTTCGGTATGGAGATGGTCGTCGGTTGAGCGTCCGGTACGGGGATGGTCGTCGGTTGAGCGTCCGGTACGGGGATGGTCGTCGGTTGAGCGTCCGGTACGGAGGTGGTCGTCGGCTGAGTGTCCGGTACGGAGGTGGTCGTCGGCCGCGCGTCCGGGACGGGGGGCGCGGGGTCGCCGGTCAGGCCGTGGGAGGCGGGGTCGCCGGTCGGGGTGTGGAAGGCGGCGCCGAGACCGGCGAGGAGTTCGTCGGAGCCCGCCGGTCCCAGGAAGGTGACGCCGTGCGGGCGGCCGGTGGTCGTCGTCCCGGCGGGCACGGAGATCCCGGCCAGGTCGAGGAGGTTGGTGAAGGTGGTGTAGTGGCCGAGGATCGCGTTGCGCTCGATTGGGCTTTCGAGCATCTCCGCGACGGTGAAGGTCGTGGGCACGGTCGGCACCGCGAGGACGTCCATCGAGGCCCACGCCCGCCGGGTCTCCGCGTCCAGCGCGCGCAGGCGGTAGAGCCCCTCGAAGGCGTCCACCGCGCTGAGCGCGCCGCCGCCGGACAGCACCTTCAGGGTGACCGGGTGCACCTCGCCGGGGTTGCGGGTCACGAAGCCGCCGACCGCGGCGAGCCGTTCGGCGAGCCACGGCCCCTCGTACAGCAGCCGTCCCGCGGCGAGGAACGGGTCGAGGTCGACGGGGACGAGCCGGTGGCCGAGCGCGGTGAGCCGTTCCGCGGCCTCCGCGAAGGCCGCCTCGGCGGCGGTGTCGCCGAAGAACTCCGGGTCGCGCGGCACCCCGATGCGCAGGGGGTACGCGGCGGGCGGCACCGGGCCGGGGACGGGGAGCTCCCGTGACCAGGGGTCGGCGGGTTCGAAGGCCGCGACGACGGACAGGACGGCCAGGCCGTCGGCGGCCGAGCGGGCGAAGACGCTCGGGCAGTCCAGCGACGCGCACGCGGGCACCACGCCGAGCGTGCTGACGAGGCCCCGGCTCGGCTTGACCCCGACGGTGCCGGTGAGCGCGGCGGGCACCCGGCCGGACCCGGCCGTGTCGGTGCCGATCGCGAACGAGACCAGGTCCGCGGCCACCGCCACCGCGGAGCCCGAGCTGGACCCGCCGGAGATCAGGCCCGGGAGCAGCGGCGACTCGCACGCGCCGTACGGGCTGCGGGTGCCCGACAGGCCGGTGGCGAACTGGTCCAGGTTCGTCTTGCCGACGAGGAGGGCGCCCGCCGCGAGCAGCCGTTCCACCAGCGGCGCGCCGCGTTCCGGGACGTAGGAGTAGGCGGGGCAGGCCGCGGTGGTGGGCAGCCCGGCCACGTCCACGTTGTCCTTGACCGCGAACGGGACGCCGTAGAGCGGCGGGCGGGTGTCCGGGTCCGGCCAGCGGCGGGCCAGCCCGGCCGCGTCGCCGAGCAGGTCCGCCGCCGGGCGCAGGGTGATCCACACGTGGTCGTCACCCCGCGCCGCGATCCGCGCGAGCACCTCCCCGGCGACGTCGGCGGGGTCGGCCGCCCCGGAGCGGTAGAGGCCGGAGAGACTCTCCAGGTCCAGGCGGAGCGGGCTCCGCGGCGCGGGCGTGCTGTCCGGATCAGGCGGAGGATGCATGTGCCTTTCCTGTGGGTACGTGTGGGGACGTGGTTCCCGGTGCTCGATACGGGAGGCGTGGGCCGGTTCGTGAGTGAGGAGCGCCGGCCTGCGGCGTGCCCCGCGAACCGAAAGCGGAACGGTGCCGACCGGTGCCGACCGGTGTCGGCCGGTGTCGGCCGGTGTCGGCCGGTTCGCGGGGCGGCGCTCACGAGGTGGTGCTCACGAGATGGTGCTCACGGGGTGGCGCTCAAGAGGTGGTGCGGGCCGTCGTGGGGAGCGCCGGCGTGCAGGTGTGCCCCGCGAGCCGGTGTCGGCCGGTTCACGGGGTGGCGGGGGCCGCCGACGGATTAGCGGCGACCGGTGTCGCGGCGGCCGGTTCGGGTTCGTCGTCGGTGGCCGCCGTCTCGTCCGACGGCCTGGGCTTGAGGAAGATGAAGGCGAGCAGGATCAGCCCCGCGAAGAGGTAGCCCAGCGAGACCTGGCCGTTGGCGTTCCACTCGACCCGTTCCCCGTGGATCAGGCCGATGAAGGCGAGGGCCGCTCCGGCGAAGGCGTATCCGGCGGCCCACACGAACGACCGGTCGATGACGAAGGCCGTGATCGAGCCGAGTATCAGACCGGCGAGCACGGCGCCCCCGCCGAGCAGGGCCGTTCCCTCGTAGACCGTCCCGCTCTGCGCGATCGTGTCGTACCCGACCTCCCGCGCGCTGGTCCCCGCGGCGGCGAGCGCGTTGTCCATGTAGCCCTGCGCCCAGGAGGCGATGTTGGGGATGATCGCGATCACCACGGCCACCGCGTGCGCCTTCGGCACAGACTGGAAGGCCTGGGCGCCGATGAGCAGCCCGATGTAGAGCAGGATCGGCACGATCGCGGGCGCCGGAAGCACCGCGCCGAGCAGCGCGAACATGCCGAGGAAGCAGAACAGCGCGATCACGACGCCGCTCGCCATCGAGTAGCTCGTACGGCCGCCCGCCGACTTCCACCCCGGGTGGCCGATGTAGACCGCGGGCGGGAACGGCGAGCCCAGCATCGAGCCGACCACCGCGCCCGCGCCGTCGGCGAGGAGCACCGAGCGCAGGTTGTACGAGTCGCCCGCGGCGGCGGCGCTCTCCACGTTGCTCATGCCCTCGGTGAAGTTGTAGATGCCCAGGGGGATGGCGGTGGCGAGCAGCGGAGAGACCTGGCCGAGCCCTTCGAGGAGACGGTCGATGTTCAGCGACGGCAGGCTCACCGCGATGTTCTCGGCGGCGGCGCCCACGTCGGCGGGGTTCATGTAGCCGCCGATCCAGGCGATCGCGGTACCGGCCAGGAGCGCGGCGAGCCCGACGGGGATGTTGCCCGGCAGCCTCAGGTCGGTGAAGAAGCCGACCATGATGATGACCAGCACCGGCAGCGCGATCCAGGCCGCCTCCCACATCTGCGCGGCGGGCCGCATCGAGATGAAGGCGATCGAGATGCCCGCCAGGGTGCCGAGCATCGCCGCCCTGGGGGTGAAGCGGCGGATGTACGGGCCCACGAAGGCGCCGATCAGCACGATGACGCCGATGATGAAGCACCAGGCCAGCCCCGCCACCCACGCCTGCAGGGGGTTCTTGGTCGCCAGGTAGGTCGGCAGCATGATCACGAACACGACGATGAACATGTGCGGGACGCTGGGCCCGTACGGCATCGCGCACACGTCGGTGCGGTTCTCGCGGCGGGCCAGCCGCCGGGCGAGGTAGGTGTAGTACACGTTGCCGATCAGGAGTTGGATGCCCATCGCCGGGAGGATGACGCCGAAGACGTCGGAGCCGGGCAGGTGGACGACCCCGAGGCAGAGGCCGCTCAGCACCAGCACGTTGACCATCACGTTGAAGCCGAGGCCGAAGAAGGCGTTGGTGTCCCCGCTGACCCACCAGGGGAGGTTGAGTTTGGCGGGGCCGGTTGTCGTGGGCATCGGTCAGCTCCGTGTTTCGAGTGCCTTGAGATAGCCGCCGGAGGGGGCGACCCAGCCGAAGATGCCGCCCTGGGCGGCGATCATTTCGAGCCCGTACCGCTGGAACTCGGCGAAGTACGAGCCCACGCAGTCGGACAGGACCAGGCACTCGTAACCCCGGTCGTTCGCCTCGCGGACGGTGGTGTGCACGCACACCTCGGTCGTGACGCCGGTGACGATCAGGCTGCGGATGTCCGCCGCCCGCAGGGTCCGGTCCAGGTCGGTGGCGTGAAAGGAGCCCTTGCCGGGCTTGTCGACGACGAGTTCGCCCTCGATGGGGGCCAGCTCGTCGATGATGTCGTGGCCGTACTCGCCTCGGATCAGGATCCGTCCCTTGGGACCGGGATCCCCGATGCGCAGCGACGGCGCGCCGCGGCCGAGCTTGGCGGGCGGGCAGTCGGACAGGTCGGGCAGGTGCCCCTCGCGGGTGTGGATGACGGTCATCCCCGCCGCGCGGGTGGCGGCCAGCACCTCCTGGAGCGGCGGGATGACCCGCCGCAGCATGGACACGTCGTTGCCCAGGGTCTCCCCGAAACCCCCGGGCTCGACGAAGTCCCGTTGCATGTCGATGAGCAGCAGCGCTGTGTGTCGCGGATCGAATCCGTATGCGTACGGCTCGGCCTCGACGAGAAGCGGATCGGACACGTTGACTCCGTTCCTCGGATCCTCCTTTTGTCGATTGTCGACAGAATTGTGTCAGTGGCTTTCCCGCCCGGTTACGCTTCTGTTAGCGGCCCGGACCAGAGCGTGATGGCACGGTCCGGCGTGCGCCCCCCGGGCGGCTCAGCCGGGATAGTCGCTGAGCTCGACCAGGTTCCCGTCGGGATCGCGGACGTAGACGCTGACCATCGGGCCCAGGGCGCCGGTGCGGCCGACCGGTCCCTCCTCCACCGCGACCCCCGCGGCGGCCAGCTCGGCCACCACGCGATCGAGGGGCGTGCCGACGACGAGGCACAGGTCCGCGCTGCCCGGCGTGGGACGTTCGGCCTTGGGCTCGAACTCCTTGCCCGCCCGATGCAGGTTGATCTTCTGCTGCCCGAAGGACAGGGCCCTGCGCCCACCCTGGAAGGTGACCGGTGTCATCCCGAGGACCCGCACGTAGAAGTCGACGGTGGCCTCGATGTCGGCCACCGTGAGAACGAGATGATCGAGCCGTTCGACGCGCATGGCGTTGCCCTCCTCCTGTGACGACCGTCTCCGGCCCCGCCCGAGTCTCCCGAGTCTCCCGTGAAGACCTTTCCCGGTGTCTTCCGGAGAAATCCCTCGAAGAACCCCAGGTCAGGTGGTCAGCCGATGTAGGTGCGTGCCCCGTGCCGGGACAGGGCGTCGAGCGCGGTGGCCGGGTCACCGGACGCGATGGCCTCGAAGAGCCGCCGGTGCCGCTCCACCCCCTCGGACGGGGCCCGCTGCTCGGCCTCCCTGCGCAGGTTCGCGGCCATGTAGAGCTGCAGCTTCAGGATGACGGGCTCGTACGCCATCAGCAGCTGGCGGTGGCCCGCCAGCGCGACGAGGGCGACGTGGAAGCGCCGGTGCGCCTCGTTCTCGCTGAGCGGGTCGTCCAGCCGGACCGCCGACGCCATGCCCTCCAGCGCCTCGGCGAGCACGGTCAGCGCGGTCATGCCGTGGGTGCCGGAGAGCGGCAGCGCGGTCTCGACCGCGTAGCGTTCGAGCACGTCGCGCAGCCCGAACAGCTCGTCCACGTCGTCCCTGGTCAGCTCGGTGACGCGGGCTCCCCGCCGGGGCAGGTGCTCCACCAGCCCCTGCTGCCCGAGTGACCGCAGCGCCTCGCGCAGCGGCGCCCGGCTGATGCCGAACCGCTGGGTGAGCTGCTCCTCGATCAGCCGCTCGCCCGGCGCGAGGGCGCCGGAGAGGATCTCGTGACGGAGCCGTCGCATCGAAAGCTCGACCAGGCTGGGGTGTTTCAGCTCCCCATCGGGTTCCACCCGTCCAACTCCTCTCGACGTGTGGAACAAACTCTCTCAGAGTTCGGCCGGATTCCCGCGCGCGGGGACGGCGGCGCGGCCGGGGGCCCGGGTCACGCGCCCTCCGGATTCACGTCCGGCATGCCTCGGAACCGGGAGCACGCCGCTCCGTTCTCACAGCTCCGTTCTCAGAGCTTGGTCCTCACAGCCCGGTCCTCACAGCTCGGGCACGGTCTGCTCGGGCGCGGTCTGCTCGCTCGCCCAGTCGAGGAGCCGCGTCGCGCTCTGGAAGCGCCGGTCGGCGTTGGACTCGCCGAGGATGACGCCGACGAGCCGGTGGCCGTCGCGGTCGGCGGCGAAGGACAGGCAGTATCCGGCGGCGCTGGTGTAACCGGTCTTCAGGCCCATCACCCCGGGCGTCTTGCCGAGCAGCTTGTTGGAGTTGGTCCAGGAGTGCGCCCGGTGCACCTTGGACTTGGCCACGACGTGGCGCCTGGTGGACGCGATGATCCGCAGCAGCGGGTCGCGTAGCGCGAGGTCGGCCAGCTTCGCCTGGTCCAGGGCGGTGGAGTAGCCGGGAGCAGGCTTCGGCAGGCCGTCGGCACTGGCGTAACGGGTGTCGACCAGTCCCATCGAGCGGGCCGTGGCGTTCATCTTCGCCACGAACGCCGCGTTGCCGGGACCGTAGACGCGGGCCAGGGCATGGGAGGCGTCCGCCCCCGAGGGGAGCATGACCGCGTAGAGCAGGTCCCTGACGGTCAGCCGCTCCCCGGCGCGCAGGGAGGCGTGGGTCGCGCCGTTCGTCGCCGCGTGCCGTACGTCCGCCGCCTGGATCGTGACGGTGTCGGTCGGCTTCGCCTCCCTGAGGACGACGTACGCCGTCATCACCTTGGTCAGGCTGGCCACCGGCATCCGCTTCCCCGCCTGCTTGCTCAGGTGGATCGTTCCCGTGCCCGCGTCGTACAGGTACGCGGCCCGTCCCGGCACCGAGGGCACGGAGGCTCGCCGCCCGGCGGCGGGTGCGGCTGGCGTGGCGGAGGCGGGGGTGAAGGAGAGCGCGCCGGGCGCCGCGGTGAGGACGGGCGCGCGGGGCGCGGGCGGCGCGGCGGTCAAGACGGTCAGGGCGGACACCGTCGCCGCCGTGGCCCCGGTGGCCGGGGCGTGCGCCGGAGACCTGCCGGTCAGCGCGGGTGCCGAGGTCCCCGCGGCCAGGGCGGGCACCGGAGACACGGTGGCCAGGGTGACCGCGGTGACCAGCGCGGCGCGGGCTGTGAGGCGTGTTCCCCCGTGATGCATGCGAGCCATGCTGACAGAGGCCACCGTTGATATGCGGAAGTTGGCGGTTTGGCTATGGAAAAGTTGACATCGGTGCCGTGGGCGGACGCGAAGGAGAGGGCCGGTGGTGCCGGGGCGTGCGGGAGTGCGCGACCACGAAGGCCGGTCGCGCCGGAGCCGGCGCTCGATCACCGGACGGGTTCACGCGGCCCGTGTGCCGCATCACCGGCCGGGCTCACGTAGCCCGTGTGCCGCATCACTGGACGGGTTCACGTGGCCGTGTGCCGCATCACCGGACGGGTTCACGTGGCCCGTGTGCCGCCTGCCGCCTGCCGCAGCGCCGCGTCGAGGATCGCGTCCAGTATTTCCTGGGAGCTGCGGAGCTGGGCGATCGTCTCGGCGATGCGGGCGCGTTCGCGCCGCAGGTCCTCGACGAAGACCGGGCAGCCGGACGGCACCATCAGTTCGCCGTCGTCGTGGACGCAGTGCAGGACCCGGGCGATGACCGCGGTGGGAAGCCCGGCGGCGAGCATGGCGCGGATGTGGCGCACCGTCGCGACGTCCGTCTCGGTGTACTCGCGGTAGCCGTTGAACAGCCGGACCGGCCTGAGCAGGCCCTGCTCCTCGTAGTAGCGCAACAGCCGCCTGTGCACCCCGGTCTCGCGGGCCAGGTCGCCGATCCGCATCCGGTTCCTCTCGCTTGACCTTCACATAGATGTGACGCTTTACGGTCCCAAGTATCGCTGATCACGAAAAATGAGGAGATGTCGATGCCGAGTGCGGTGATCATTGGTGCGGGGCCGGGGATCGGGCAGGCCGTGGCCCGCCGTTTCGCCGGGGAGGGGCTGTCGATCACGCTGATCGCCCGGAGCGGGCGGACGCTGCGTGCCGTGGCCGAGGCGGTCGCTCCCCGTGGTGTCCCGATCGTCACGGTGGAGGCCGACAGCGCCGACCAGGACGCGTTGAACGCCGCGCTCGACAGGGCCGTCGGCGAGCACGGCGTGCCGGACGTCGTCGTGTACAACGCGGCGATCATCCAGGCCGACGCCCCGGGCGAGCTGTCGGTGCGCGCCCACATGGAGGCATGGGCGGTGAACGTGGTCGGCGCGCTCAACGCCGCCGCCCATGTCGCGCCCGCGATGGCGGCACGCGGCGGCGGGACGTTCCTCGTCACGGGCGGCATGCCCGAGCCCGAGCCGCGATACGTGAGCCTCTCGCTGGGCAAGGCGGGCGTCCGCACCCTGGTTACCCTGCTCGACCAGGAGTACGGACCCTCCGGGGTGCACGTGGCGAGCGTCACCGTGGCCGGTCCGGTCGCCCCCGGCACCGACTTCGACCCGGACGACATCGCCGGGCACTACTGGCGGCTGCACGCACAACCACGACACCGCTGGGAGCGGGAGGCTCTGCACGTCGGCCGCCCGCGATGACCGGCGCCGAGGCCGCGAACGCTCTCACCGGGGCGCTCCACCGCCGGCGGGCTTCGAACGAACACCACCCGGCCGAGATCGTCTCGCGGTTCGGCCAGGATCCGCTCGGACACCGCTCCGAGGCCCGCCGGCTCGTCGAGCCGGTCGTCTCAGGCCGCGGCGGCCGGTCTCTCCGCCTCGCGGCGGGCGGCCCGGCGGCGGCGCCGGCGGACGAACCCGGCGATCACCGCGACCGCGACCAGCGCGGCCAGGCCCGCCAGGAGCGGTGACCGGGCGGCGAGCCCCAGCCAGCCCCAGATCACCGAATACAGGCCGAACGAGGTCACCGGCACCCAGGTCAGGCAGCCGAGCGCGCTGGCCACGACGTACCAGGGATAGGAGATCCGCAGCACCCCGGCCACCCAGGGCAGCGTGTGGCGCAGCCCCGGCACCCAGAAGCAGGCGTAGACGGCGAGCGCGCCCCACTTCCTGACGACGTTCTCGACCCGGGTGATGTTCTCCTGGCCGATCTTGGCGCCCAGGCGCGAGGTGTAGAGCCTGGAGCCCAGGACGTGGCCGATCCAGTAGTAGGCCTGGAACGCGCCGAACAGGGCCACGCCGCCGACGATCACCCAGAGCCACAGGGGCATGCCCAGGAAGGACGCGGAGGCCGGGTCGGGGATGCCCGCCACAACAGGTCGCACTCTGAACATCACCACCACGGTCGTTCCACCTGCTTTGACTCGATATTAGGGCAGGCTTACCTGAACCGGCATGGCGGAGCCCCTGTTGGGTACCCCGGCTGCAAGCGGACGTCAACTCCGGAGCAAGAACCGTGGCGTACACCTGGGGTGTAACGAAGAAAGGTGTCTGTCATGAGTCCGCGTAGCAGTGTGGCGCCGGTGATGGCGAGTGGAACCGCGAGCGCCGTCAAGTTGCTCGTCGCCACCCTCGCCTTCGCCGGAGCATACCTGGGGGTCGAGGCCACGTACGGCACCCCCGCCCAGGTCCCGGCCGGTGCGGCGGCGCAGGAGCCGGTACGGACGGTGGAGCTGTCGTCGCGGTCGATGCCGGCCACGGAGCGGGTCTCCGCCGCGGGCCGGGTTCCCGCCGCGGACGAGACCTCGAAGAAAACCACGGACGAGACCGCCGACAAGGCCACGGGCACAGTCACGGACAAAACCGAGGACAAGGCCACGGGCAAGGTCACGGACACCGTCACGGAGAAGGCCGCGACCCGCGGCGCGGTCACCGTCACCGCCCTCGACGCGCTCGGTCCCTGCGACAGGCTCTACCAGGCGCGGAGCGTCGTCGACAACGCCGACCCCCGGGCCGCCGTCTCCTACGGCTGGCACCTGGAGCGCTGGAGCCCCGGCACCCGCCGCTGGCAGACCTACCTGGGCACCGGCTCCGGTTTCGGCGGCGAGAGCCAGACCGTCGAGTGGCAGCCCAGGATCGTCGACAACCCCGGCTGGTACCGCGTCGTGCTGTCGGTCTCCGGCGACGCCCCGCTGCGCAGCGAGAAGTTCCTCGTCGGCTGCTGACCCGCCCGCTCCCGGGCTTTTCCCGGCCCCCGGAAGGGCTCAGCCGCCGAGGGAGCGCTGCGCCGCCTCCACCCACCGGCCCACGCCGACCCGCTCGGCCACCGCGAGGGCGTTCTCGTAGTGCGGCTTCACCGCGTCGGCGAAGCCCAGCCGCAGCGCCAGGTCGCCCAGGGTGAGGGCGACCGGCCAGAGCGCCACCACCCCGGTCCCGGCGCCCGCGATCCGGTCGGCGAACGGCTTCAGCGTGTCGTACGCCTCGATCATCCGCTCCCGGTCGTCCAGCAGCATGCCCGCCAGGGCCCGCCAGATCATCGCCAGCTCGTAGAGGAAGTCGGGGCGCACCGGTGTCTTCACCGCGATCACGGCCCGCGCGTCGCGGTGGTGGCCCGCCGAGGCGAGGGCCACCGCGTAGGCGTCGAGGGTCCACTTGGCCCCGCGCTGGTGCGCCTCGGCCAGCGGCTCGACCATCTCGGCGGCCTGCCCGTTCACCAGGTGCAGGCAGAACGTGGTGATCAGCGGCAGGTCCTGGCGGCCCTCCAGCATCCCGGCCTTGGCGGTCAGCCGGGCGGCGTCGCGGTAGGCGCGCTCCGCCCCGGCGAAGTCACCGGCGATCATCAGGCGCTGCCCGGCGTACCAGGCGACCACGGCGGCGGGCGCGGACAGGCCGTACTGCCTGGCCATCCTCTCGGCGGCGGCCACGTGCGCGTCGGCTTCGGCGAACGCGCCCGAGGCGGCCGCGCACTCCATCAGCACCAGGTGGGCCAGCGCCTGCACCGAGATCTGCCCGGTCGTCTTGCCGACCTCCAGCAGCTCCCTGCCGATGACCTCGCGCTCGCCCACCGGGGTGATCCCGTACGACTGGCGCAGCCGCCCGCTCAGCGCGGTCGCCAGCAGGGCGGGGTCACCGGAGCGCCGGGCCAGCTCCTCGGCCTCCAGCGAGGCCTGCTCGCCCCGGGGGGTGGCCGACCCCTCCAGCTCCAGGGCGAGCGTGGCGAGCAGGCTCGCCCGCAGCGACTGCTCACCGGCGGGCAGCTCGACCAGCGCCTGCTCGGCGACGTCGACGATCTCCCAGGCGGTGCGCGTGAAGTCGCGGGCCATGCCCTTGTGCGGCACCGCGAGCGAGGCGGCCACCCGGGCGGTGAGCTCCAGGTTGCCCAGCGGCAGCGCCGCGTCCATCGCCTCGCGCCGCCGCCTGCGGGCCGCGGCCATGTCCCCGCAGAGCGCCAGAGCCTTGATCAGCCGCAGGGTCAGCAGCAGCCGCTCCCTGGTGCTGTCGGGCGTGTGGGTGATGCCCGACCTGTCGAAGGCGACGATGGCCTGCTCCCACAGCGTGGCCGCCTCGCGGTGGGCGAAGCGCCGCTCGGCCTGCTCGGCGGCGAGCCCGGCGTAGTGCACCGTCTTGCCGGCGGTCTCGCTGGTGCCCGCCGAGTCGTAGTGGTGGGCCAGCGCGGCCACGTCGCCGGGGTTCCTGCGCTCGATCACCGAGGCCACCGCGGCGTGCAGCCGGGAGCGGCGCAGCCGGGAGGCGTCGGAGTACAGGGTGTCGCGGACCAGGTCGTGGTCGAAGCGGAGCATGCCCGGACCCGGCTCGGTGACCAGGCCGGCGAGCAGCGCCGCCTCCACCGCGTCGACCACGGCCTCCTCGTCGCCCGAGACGTCGACCAGCACGTCCACATCCACGTCGCGGCCGATCACCGCGGCCTGCAGCAGGATCTGCTGGGCGGTCGTGGGCAGCCGGGAGATCCGCCTGCGCAGCACGTCGCGGACGCCGGAGGGCACGCCGGAGATCACCTCGGCGGCCGTCGCGCGGTCGCTCACCGCCTCGGCGTCGAGCAGGCGCACCGTCTCGCGGACGAAGAAGGGGTTGCCGCCGGTGCGCTCGACGATGCTGTTGACCGCGTCCTCGTCGACCTCGCGCACGCAGGTCGCCCTGACCAGCTCGGCCACCGCCTTGGTGTCGAGCCCGGTGAGGCCGACCCGGACGGGACCGAGCCTGGCCAGCGCGGCCAGCACGTCGGCCTGCTGGTCGCTCAGCTCGCTGTCGCGGCAGGTCACCACGAGCAGCACCCGGCTGGTGGCGAGCAGGCTCGGCAGCGCGCGGAGCAGCGCAAGCGTCTGGTCGTCGGCCCAGTGCAGGTCCTCCAGGGTGAGCAGGATCGGCGTCTCCTTGGCGACGGCGGCGAGGTAGCCGCCCACCGCCCGGTGCAGCCGGAACCCGCCGGAGGCCTGGTCGTCGTCGGGCTCGGGGGCCGCGTCGTCGAGGAGCGGCGCCAGCAGCGAGGCGTACTCGCCGGGCCCGGCCGCGTTCACCAGGGTGCGCAGGATCTCCACCCAGGCCCAGCCGGGAGGCGTGGCGCTGCTGTCGGGGCACGCGCCGGAGGAGATGCCCCACCCGTCGTCGGACAGCCGCCTGATGAGCTGGCGCACCAGGGTGGTCTTGCCCGCGCCCGCGTCGCCGCTGATGACCGCGACGGTGAACCGGCCGGTCCTGGCCGCGGCGGTGGTGAGCCTGCCCAGCTCGGCGTCGCGGCCGACGAACGGCTCGGGCTCCAGCGGGGGAAGCTCCACCTGGGCCACCGTGGGCCTGGGCGGCCAGGTCTCCGCGGCCACCTGCTGGCGCTGCCTGGACGGCGGCGGGGCGGCGAGCTGCAGGCCGGGATCCTGGGACAGGATGTCGGACTCCAGCTTGCGCAGCGCCGGGCCCGGGTCGATGCCCAGCTCGTCGGAGAGGATCGTGCGCGCCCGGCGCAGCGCCGCGAGCGCGTCGCCCTGCCGCCCGCAGCGGTACAGGCCCAGGGCGAGCAGCCGCCAGCCCTCCTCGCGGAGCGGGTGCTCGGTGGTGAGCGCCTCCAGGTCGGGCACCGACTCGGCGGGCAGCCCCATCCGCAGGCCGCTGTCGGCGTGCCGCTCGCGGGCGACCAGGCGCAGCTCGGTGAGCCGGTTGACCTCGGCCTCGGCCCACGGCTGGTCGGCGAAGTCGGAGTACGGGGTCCCGCGCCACAGGCCCAGGGCCTTCTCCAGGCGGGCTCGCGCGGAGGCGGGGTCGTCGCCCTCCAGGTGCTCCCCGGCGGTGCGGACCAGCGTCTCGAAGCGGAGCGCGTCGACCTGGTCGGGGGCGGCGCGCAGCGCGTAGCCGGAGGCGACGGTCACCAGCAGCCGGTTGGGGCCCCCGCGCGGACGGCCCGGCTCCAGGACCCTGCGCAGCCGGGAGATGTAGACCTGGAGACCCGACTGGGCGCCCTTGGCCGCGTCGTCGTCCCACAGGTCGTACAGCAGGGAGTCGACGGGGACGACCTGGCCGCGTGCGACGAGCAGGCGTGCCAGGACCGCACGTTGACGAAGCCCGCCCAGGTCGAGCTCGTCCTCACCGGAATGCGCCTCGACCGGGCCGAGAACTCGGAAAGCCACCATGTCAGCCGCCACGCTATGTGGGCCTTCCAATCGCATACAAGGTATTTCCCAATCTAGCGGCTGATCGACTCCTTTTCAGGGGCCGGAGCGGCGTTCTCACGCCTGCGCAGGAACGTCCACGCCCCCAGCGCCAGCCCGCCGAAGGGGATTTCGACAGTGTAGGTCCAGAACCCGAAAAGCAGGGCGGCGGCGGTGGCGGAGTCCAGCGGAGCACCGAAGAAGACCAGCGCGCCGATGGTTCCGGCCTCCATTATCCCCGTACCGCTGGGAGTCACCAAAGCCGTGGTCAACACCCGGGACAGGGCGAAGGCGGCGATCGACTGCGCCAGGCCGGGATAGGCGCCGGTCGCGTGCAGGCAGACGACGAGGATGAGCCACTGGAAGCCGAGGAAGAAGAGCATGCCCAGCGTGAGCCCGGCCCAGCGGCTCCGTACGACCTCGGAGGTGTCGGCCCGCAGCTTGACCAGCGCCTCGGAGGCGGCGTGCTCGCCGGGACGGATCCGGCGGGGGAGCACGCGGGTCAGGGCGTCGAGGCCGCGGCCCAGGACGTTCGCGGCGCGGTCCCAGTAGAGGGCGACGGTCACCACGGCGACCAGCACGAGGATGGACAGCACACCCGCCCAGCCCGCCCGGGTCACCGAGGGGCTGAGCGGCTCCCCGCTGAACAGCAGGGCCACGATGCCCGCCGCGGGCAGCAGGAAGCGGAACAGGGTGTTCCAGACGCCGGTGGTCAGCGTGGAGACCACGACGGCCCGCGCGGTGAAACCCCAGCTCTTGGCCATCGCGAACGTCATCGCCACCCCGGCCGCGCCGCCGAAGGGCAGCAGGTTGCTCACCGCGCTGCCGCTCGCGTTCAGCGTCAGCGCCTGCAGGTGGGTGAGCCCGGGGAGGGAGGCGGTCAGCACGAACGTGTACGCGAGGAGGCTGAGCAGCCAGACGACGGCCATCAGCGCGATCTCCTGGCCGCTCAGCGCGGCGAACTGCGCGCCGATCTGCGCCCAGGAGACGTGCTTGCCCGTCAGGGCCGCGACGACCTGGGGCATGAAGAACACGAGCGTGGCGGCGAGTGCGAGCGACACGACCGACAGCCCGACCTGGAACAACCTGCTCTTCATCCGAACCCGACCCGCCCGCTCCTCATCCGGCACCCCCGGACAAGTCTGCCGCTCCCGATCTCATCCTTTGGGAGGAACTTCGAAGGGATGCCTCAGCCGGGAGCCCAGGGGGGCGTCCCGGCGGACGTACCACTCGGTGCCGAAGACGAGACCGTACAGCGGCTGGGGGATCTTGAGCATCACCCCGAGCGTGCGGGTGTCGGCGCCGGTGGCCTGGGAGGCGTGGGCGGCCATGCTCGCCCGCTTCTGGCGGGCGAAGCGCCGCACGGCGACCCGGTGGGTGATCACCTCGCCGGGGGAGTACGCCCGCTCGAAGGCCCGGATGTCGAGCTGCGGGTAGAACCTCCTGGCGAGCCGCAGCCCCCGCAGCAGGGGGTCGCGGTTGACGGTGGCCTCCAGCACGATCGGGGTCCTCGCGATCTCGGCCGCCCGGCCGCCGACCCGGTGCACCTGGACGTGGTCGGGGTGGCCGTAGCCGCCCGCCGGGTCGTAGGTCGTCAGCAGGTCGGCCCGCTCCTCGGTGAGGATGCCGGCGAGCCGCCGGGCGGCCTCCTCGGCGTCGGCGTCGATGAAGGCGTCGTCGGGCCGGTCGTCGGCGACCCCGCCGCCGGGCGCGAGCCCGGAGTCGCCGTAGCCGAGGTTCACCACGCGGGCGCAGCCGAGTGCCGCCGCCGACTTGTACAGCTCGGCCATGCGGGCGGCGCCCAGCGCCTCACCGGGTTCGAGGTCGGCCTGGCCCCGCTCTCCCGAGGTCGCCACGACGAGCACCACCCGGTGGCCCTCGGCGGCGAGCATCGCCATGGTGCCCGCGGTGAGCAGGGCCTCGTCGTCGGGATGGGCATGGAAGAACACTGCTGTCTTGACGCTGCTGATCAGGCTCACTCCGTTCGCGCGACTCGGACGCGCCCTCACGGGGCACGCAGGCATGATCTCACGCGGGTCTACGCTGGCACGGTGAGGATCCTCCACATCAGTGACTGTTACCTGCCGCGTCTCGGTGGGATCGAGGTGCAGGTCGCCGATCTGGTCCGGACGCAGCGGGAGGCGGGCCACCAGGTCGAGGTGGCGACCGCCACCCCGGGTGAGAGCCTGCCCGGGGTGCACAGGATCGTCGCGAGACTACCGTTCGACCTGCCGGTCCATCCGTTCGGGGTGGGTCACCTGCTCCGTCTGGTGAGGGCGCGGCGTCCCGACGTGGTGCACGTGCACACGGGCGCGGTCTCGCCGTTCGCCTGGATGGGCGTGCGGGCGGCGACCCGCGCGGGCCTGCCCGTGGTCGTCACCGTGCACAGCATGTGGGACCCGGTCACGCGGGCGCTCTACCGGGGTCTGCGGCTGCTGTCGGGGTGGCACCGCTGGGGGCTGGTGGGCACCGCGGTGAGCGAGGCGGCCGCGCTGCCGATCCGCGCGGTGGCCGGGCCGGGCGTGCCGGTGCACGTGGTCTCCAACGGCCTGGACCTCTCCGGCTGGCGCTCGCCGCCCCACCCCCCGCCCTCCGCCGATCTCGTACGGCCGGAGCCGGTGCACGTCGTCGCGGTGGGGCGGCTCGCGCCCCGCAAGCAGCCGGTCAAGTTGCTGAGGCTCCTGCGGGAGGCGCGTGCCCAGGTGCCGGGGGAGACGCCGATGCGGGCGACCGTCGTCGGGGACGGCCCGGCCCGGCCGCGGATGGAGCGCTACCTGAGGGCGAACGGCATGACCGGCTGGGTCTCGCTTCCCGGCCGCTACAGCCGCGACCAGATCCGCGAGCTGCTCGCCTCGACGGACGTGTTCGTCGCTCCCGCGCCCCGCGAGTCCTTCGGGCTGGCCGCGCTGGAGGCGAGGGCCGCGGGGGTGCCGGTGGTGGCGCGCGCGCAGAGCGGGGTGGCCGACTTCGTACGGCCAGGCAAGGAGGGGCTGCTCGGGGGGAGTTTCGACGACCTGGTCGCGTCGGTGGCCAGGCTGGTCCGCGACCGCGAGCTGCGCGAGTCGATCGCGGCGAACAACCGGGAGACCGAGCCCGTCCGCAGCTCCTGGCCCGTGGTGCTCGAAGGCTTCGAACGCTGCTACGAGCAGGCCCGCGCCGCCAGGACCTGACGCGTCCCGCCCCCGGGCGCGCGGCGCGCGGTGCGAGGTGAGACCTGAGACCTGAGACCTGAGACCTGAGACGGCACCGTACGTCGTCCCGCCCCCGGGCGCGCGGTGCGAGGGCGGGGAGAACGCGCGAGGCCCCTGCCGTGCGGTGGCAGGGGCCTCGGTGGAACTCGGTGGAACTCAGTGGAGATGGTCGGTACGGCCGCCGCGCCGCACTGCCCCCCGCAGGCGGGGCGGCGGCCGTACCGGGAGTGCCTCCTGTCACCAGGGGCACGAGTCCGCCGGAACGCTCAGGAGCAGGCCTCGGCGAGCTTGGTGCTCGCCTCCTGGGCCTTCGTCGTGAGCGATCCCAGGGCCGTGGCGGCCGCGGTGGGGTCGTTCGGGTCGATCTTGACCGACTCGAACGTCGTGGCGAGGTCGGTGAGGGCGGTGGCCACGTCGCCGTCGGCCGTGCCCGCCAGCGCCTTGAGGTCGGCGGCGAGCTTGGCGGTGGCGTCGTTGTACTTGGCGAGGTCGCCGGTGCTCCCCGCCACGGCGGTGGTGAAGTCCGTGAAGGGCTTCGACCACGCGCCGTCGGTGCAGACCGCGCTGTTGGCGGACGACGCGCCACAGGCGGCGGTCATCGATATGAGAGCGATTCCCGCGGCGGTGACGGCGAGGCGGCGGGAGGAGAGGGCGCGGAACATTTCTGCCTTTCATTGCATTTCGTGACAGTTGGAACTGTAGGCAGGGTTCCTTGCGGATCACTTTCACAGCACTTACAACAGTGACTCGTGTGACCTGACGTGATTTCGCCCCCGCTGCGGGTAAGGGCGGGGTATGGCTGAGGCGATCGTCGATCCCGGTTCCGGTCAGCACTCGCTCAAGCGGGTCATCGGGCGCAAGGTGCTCCTTCTGTTCGTGGTGGGCGACATCCTCGGCGCGGGGATCTACGCCCTGGTCGGGAAGGTCGCCGGGCACGTCGGCGGAGCCCTGTGGGTGCCCTTCCTGGTGTCCTTCGTGCTGGCGGCCCTGACGGCGACCGCCTACGCCGAACTTGTCGGCAAATATCCTCAAGCGGCCGGTGCCGCGCTTTACGCGAACAAAGCGTTCAACATTCCCTTTGTCACCTTCATTGTGGCGTTCGCGGTGCTGATGAGCGGGATCACCTCGGCGAGCGCGGCCGCGCGGGCCTTCGGCGGCGACTACCTCGGGGAGTTCGTCACGCTGCCGGTCGTCGTCGGGGCGTTCCTCTTCCTCGGCCTGGTCACGCTGGTGAACTTCGCCGGGATCTCCGAGTCCATCAAGGTCAACGTGGTGCTGACGATCATCGAGGCGTTCGGCCTGCTCGTCATCATCGCGATCGGGATCTTCGCCCTGCTGTCCGGCGACGGCGATCCGTCACGGGCCCTGGAGTTCCACCCGGCCAACGGCGCCTTCCTCGGCGTCCTGGGCGGCACGGCCCTCGCCTTCTACGCGCTGCTCGGCTTCGAGGACTCGGTCAACCTCGCCGAGGAGGCCAAGGACCCGCAACGAGACTTCCCCCGCGCGCTCTTCGGCGGCCTGACCATCGCGGCGATCATCTATTTGGGAGTCGCGTTCACGGCGACCATGCTGGTCGACACCAAGACGCTGACGGACTCGTCCGGCCCGCTGCTGGAGGTCGTCAAGGTCGCCGGGCTGGCGTTCCCGCCCAAGCTGTTCGCCCTGATCGCGCTGCTCGCGGTGGGCAACACCGCGCTGATCAACATGCTCATGGCCTCGCGCCTGGTGTACGGCATGGCGCGTGAGGGGATCGTGCCGCGCGTCTTCGCGTCGGTCCATTCGACGCGGTCCACCCCGTGGGTGGCCATCGTCTTCACCGTGGGCGTCGCGGCGGTGCTGGTCGCCACCGGCGACGTGGGCGGCCTGGCCGACACCACGGTGCTGCTGTTGCTGTGCGTCTTCACGCTGGTCAACGTGGCCGTGCTGGTCCTCCGCAAGGACCGGGTGGACCACGATCACTTCCGGGCGCCGAGCTGGATGCCGGTCCTGGGGGCGGTGGTCTGCTTCGTCCTGGCGCTTCCCGTCACCGGCAGGGGCGTGGACGTCTACGTCCGCGCGGCGGTGCTGCTCGTGATCGGGGTGGCCCTCTGGTTCGTCAACCGGCTCTTCCTCTCAGAAGGGAAGCGCCCGTCCTGAGGGCGTACGGAGGTCGAGGGCGATGGGTTTCCGGGGCGGCCGGGGCTTTTGGAGGATAAGAACCTTTTTCATGTCATACTCCCTCTTTGTTGGAGTTTGAGAGAGACTACGTCACCTGACCGACTTTTTCACTGATTTTTTACCAAGCGCGTGTAGGTCTGGGGTGAAGTCAGGGGTTCCGGGATCACGTGAGCGCGCGGATGTGGGCGGTGTCCGGGCCGGAGGTCTGACCTCCGCTGTCCCGGCCGTGTCGTCGAGGGCTCTGTCGTGGCGTTTGGTGGGTAAAGTCCGCCATGTCCGCACAGTAAGCGGCTCATGTTTCCGGCAGGGACACCGTGTGTTCCAAATCCGCGACCTCGGCGTCGCGCGGAGGCGATCTCGGTACCGCGCAGGAGGCGACCTCGGCACCGCGCGGCAGGCGTTTTCGGCGCGGCGCGGCAGGCGGCGGGGCCGTGATCGCGGCGGCGGGGCAGGTCGCGGAGCGGGCCGTGGAATGGGCCGTGGAATGGGCCGTGAAGTGTGGACCGTGGAGTGTGGACCGTGGAGGCGACGGGATCAGCGGCGGAGCACGAAGGCCTTCTCGTCGTCGCCCACGCCGACCGAGCCCACCGCCCACAGCGTCCCGGTGCCCGGCACCCGGGTCAGGCCGGTCCCGCCGACGTCGTCGGTCTCGTCGTACTGCTGGGTGCTGGTGTAGGTACGGAACAGCGGGCCGTACTCGCGTGACCAGGTGGTGCCGTCGAAGTGGAGGATGAGCACCTGCCCGGCGTGGTCGGCGTCGACGCCGCTGATCCACAGGTCGCCGGGGCCGGAGGCGGTGACCCCGTGCAGGCTCCCCCGGGAGACCGGCACCTCGACCCGCGTCCAGCGGGTGCCGTCCCAGCGCATGACGAGCGGCCGCGTTCCCTCGCCGCCCGCCTGGGCGCTCGGCCCGGGCTCGCTCCCCGGCCGGGTCGCCGGGGCGGCGGAGACCTGCCCGACCGCCCACACCTCCGACGGCGAGACCTGCCAGACCCGGCTGAGACGGCCACCGGGGACCGGGGGCGTCTCCTGGCTCTCCCACGATCCGGCCGTGCCGTGCCAGACCAGCGGGGTCCCGGTCTCGCTCGTCCCCACGGCCCAGACGTGGCCGTCCCCGGAGGTGATCGCCTCAAGGGTGCCCCCGGTGCTCAGCGCGTTGCGGAACTCGCCGCCCGCCCACTCCAGGACGACCGCGCCGGAGGGGCCGTTCGCGGCGAACCACGCGTCGCCGCCGCTCGCCGCGACGTCCGCGAGCCGGTAGTCCTCGGCGACCCCGAAGGGCCGGTGCGGGGCCCAGGCCCGCCCGTTCCAGTGCGCGGCGAACGCGGCCGGGCCGTTGCCCACCACCCACACGTCGCCGGGCCCGGCCGCGCCGACCCCCTCCAGGCGGTGGGCGCCGGCGCCCTCGCCCAGCGGCATCTCCCGCCAGCGGCTCCCGTTCCAGCGCAGGACGGCGGGCGTGCCCTCCCGGTCCTCGGCGCCGTCCTGGTATCCGACGGCCCAGGCGTCGCGGGGCCCGGTCGCCGCCACGTCGAGCAGCGCCGTGCCGCCCGACAGCCTCGCGCCCCCCACGGCCGCCCACTCGGCGGACGCGGCGGCCGCCCCGGTCGCCACCGGGCTCGCCGAGGGGGCCGGCGACGCGGGATCCGGGGAGTTGGAACTCGGGGGAAGGGGGCCCGGCGAGGCCGTACCGCCCGGTGCCGGGGTCGCGGTGGGCGCGGTGGGCGCGGTGGGCTCGGCCGGAGCCGCACCGCACGCGGCGATCAGGAGCGCTCCGAAGACCAGGATCGCCAACGGGCGCGCTTTCACCATGTCACCATTGTTCCCCATGCCTCCGTCGTCCGGCCGTGCCCGCGATGATTAGAACCGCCTGGCTGGGGCACCGGGGACGTAGGCGGGAGAGGATGCCGATGTCGAAGGCTGAGGAGGACGCGAGATTTCGCGTTCGGGCCGACAAGCACAGCTATTTCACCGCCCTGCACGCGGTGGGGGCACTGGACTACGGGTCCTCCCCGCTGCTGAAGGAGCAGGCCGACGCCGCGCTGGGGGCGACCGACCACCCGCGCCTGGTGATCGATCTCACCGAGGTCACCTTCTGCGACTCCACCGGATACGGCGTGCTCATGTACGCCCTCACCCGCGTCCGCCGGGTCGCGGGCTCGCTCGTCCTCGTCGGCCCCTCGACCGTGATGAGACAACGGCTGAGCCGCCTGGGGGTGGCCGACCTGTTCGACACCCGGCGCACGGTCGAAGAGGCGGTGGAGGCCTTTCCCAAGCCGACGTGAGCGGCCACGCCTCACCACACGGGGCGATCCGCACCGTATGAGACAGTTATGGTTGCTTGGGCAAAGGGTCGGTCAGAGGGTTGGTCATGTTCGTGGGAGATGAGCCGGAGTCGGTTTTCACCGTCACCTCCGGGCTGCACGGTACGACGCTCGTCGTGCGCGCGAGTGGAGAGCTCGATCACTACCACACGTCCGTGCTGCGCGAGGAGATGGGCAGGGCATGGGACTCCCTGCCCTCGCCGATACTGATCCTCGACCTGTCCGCCCTGACCTTCTGCGACTCCTCCGGGATCGGCGAGCTGCTCCAGGTCCGCCACCAGGGCCTGAACCGGGAGGTACGGGTCATCCTCACCGGCGTCCAGGGCAACCTGGCCAGACGCCTCCACCTCGCCGGCCTGATCCAGGTGTTCGAGGTGCTCCCCTCCGTGGCCGACGCCCTCGAGGTGGCCTGAGGCCCTCGCGGCGGCCCCGCACCCGTTCCGCTCTCCCGCCGCCTGCCGGGACGCGGTTCGCCTTGATCGCACCGGAGTCCTTCGCGGGTCAGACGGTGGCGTGGGTGGCGTGCTCCTGCAGCCGGAGGCCGCCGACGCGTCCCTCGCGCTCGCGGAGGATGGTGCGGAGCACCCGCAGGCCGTCGCGGACGGCGTGCAGGTTGCTGGCGCCGTGGATGCGGCTGCGCTCGTGGCTGGGGACCTCGCGGATGACGAGACCGGCCTGGGCGGCGCGGATGTTCATCAGGGTCTCGATCTCGAAGCCGTCGCAGTCGAGGTCCAGGGCGTCGAGGTGGCGGGCCCAGAAGGCGTTGTAGCCGTAACACAGGTCGGTGTAGCGGGTGCCGTACAGCCGGTTGGTCATCTTGGTCAGCATCGTGTTGCCGAGCGAGCGGATCGGGCTGATGTCGTCCGAGCCTCCGCCGGGGGCACAGCGGGACCCCTTGGCGAAGTCGGCGCCCTCGACCAACGCGGTCACGAAGGCGTGGATCTCCCGGCCGTCGGTGGACCCGTCGGCGTCGATCATGACGATGATGTCACCGGTCGCGGCGGCGAAACCCTCGGTGAGAGCGTTGCCCTTGCCCTTGCGGGTCTGCGTGACGACGCGCAGCCCCGGGCGCAGGGACTTGGCCACGGCCACCGTGTCGTCGGTGGAGTTGCCGTCGACCAGGATCACCTCGTCGATCCAGGACGGCAGGGTCGCGAAGACGTGGGGGAGGTTCTCCGCCTCGTTCATGGCGGGGACGATCACGCTGACACTGAAAGCGAAAGGGGCGCTGTTCATGGTCACAAGGTCTAACGAACCACCTGCAGAACACTTGAAAGCCTCTTGCAACCCCGTAAGCGACGGAGGATCGTGCCCCTTGACCTCCCCTTGGGGACGGCGGGAAGGTCTCTTCGCCAACCGTTCCCAAGGGGGAGGCGCGACCCGATGCGGATCGCCGGGATCGTCAGAAGGGGAGCGTACGACCCGAGGGGCTGCGCAGATCGAGCGGCACCGGCTCACGGGGCGGACGCGGACGTTGCACGACCAGGATCCTTTTCACGGTGCCGCTCCATTCTGGGCTTGATCACCGGGTGTTACCCATGCCAGGCCCAAGAATCACCTATCTCCGTATCACATGAAGAACACTGGCCACACGTTCCGCGGCCGTCGCGACGTCCTCCGCGTGGCCGATGCGCCCCGCCCAGGACAGCCAGAACCACCACTCGCCGTCCTCCTCGTGGGCGGCGAGCACGTCCTCGGTCCTGGCCGGGGCCATGGGGTTGATCACATGCAGCCGTGGATAAAGCCCCGCGGCCGACCTCAGACGCACCTGGAAGGCGTGCGCCTCCAACTGGGCGGCCAACCGACGCAGATGGTCGATGCCCTCGCCGCGCTCTGTCATCATCCGGATCACTCCTGGCGGACACTCGTGACTTGCCTCTCTGCAGAGTGCGGTTTTGTGGCACTTGAGGCAATCGGTCCCTCCGCAACCCCGCTCGGGATCAGTGGAATAGACCGGAAAGTCGCTGATGTTCCGTGGGGAAACCGCGAATAAAAGGAACGTCGCGCACAGCTGCGTTTACGCTGAGGTGCGTGTTTGTTAATGTTGTGTAAACAGCGACCGGGAGGGGCGCCGTGGCCCGAGGTGAGCATTCCCCCGCGTGCGCGCGACGATGGCGGGAGCAGGCGGCGTCCAGGCAGTGGACCCACTGGCAGACCGCCCAGGCCATCCACGGCTGCTGCGGGGTGAGCCTGCTCAAGGCACACCGCCTGGCCAGGGGATGGTCGGCCAGGCAGTCCGTTCAGGAGCTGGAGGAGCTCTGTGAGCGCCAGGACCTGGGCGAGGCGCGGGCCAGCATCGACCTGCTCAACGCCTGGGAGAACAACCGGGCACGACCGCGCCCGCAGACCATCGATCTGCTCGCCCGACTCTACCGCGCGAACGCCGTGAGGCTAGGCCTCGCCGGAGACTACTGCGAGGACGGCGGGGGCACCAAGGTCGTGGTCGTCTCGGGGGGCGAGGCCCGCGCGCCGTACCAGACGGAGGAACGGGAACGGTCCGAGGACGACATCGAGCGGCGGGCGCTGTTCCACCACGCCCTGCTCGGCTCGGAGTCCGTGATGACCGGCCAGCTGCTCGCCGAGGTCGAGCGGACCCGCCAGGACCTGGACCGCACGCTCGCCGTCGCCACCGTCTCCGAGGAGCAGCTCGACCGGCTCGACGAGCAGGTGCTGCGCTACCGGCGCGAGTACATCAGCAGCGCGCCGGTGCCGATGCTCTACCGGCTCATGCTGGAGCTGTCGGACGTCCGGACGCTCTCGCTGGCCCGCCAGCCCGCGATGGCCCAGCGCCGCCTGCTCAACGCCACCGTCATGCTCGCGCTGCTGTCGGCCGACGCGCTGATGAAGCTCGGCGACACCCGCCAGGCCCACGCCTGGTACGGCACCGCGCGCAACGCCTCCGACGACATGGGCGACGTGCGGCTGCGCGCCCTCGTCCGGGCGCAGCAGGCGATGCTCCCCTACTACTACGGCGACCTGGCCGAGACCGTGCGGCTGGCCCGCGAGGCCAGGATGCTCGCCGGCAGCGCGCCCAGCTCCCCCGCGGCGCTCGGCGCGGCTGCGGAGGCGCGGGCGCTGGCCCGGATGGGCGAGCACAAGGCCGCGAGGGTCGCGCTCGCCGAGGCGGAGCGGATCTTCGCCAAGATGCCCCCCGAGGGCCACGACCACCTCGCGTTCCGCTTCTCCGAGCGGCGGCTGCAGTTCTACCGGATCGGCACCCTGATCGAGCTGGGCGAGGACGTCGACTGGAAGCCGGGACCCGCCGGGCCCTCGGTGCCGTACGCCATCGACCCGGTCCTCCTCCTGCTCGACCAGGCCGCGCACCTGGTCCGCGACGGGAAGATCGACGACGCCTGCCACCTGGCGGAGAAGGCGCTGCTCCAGGTCCCGCCGGAGCACCGCACCTCCATCGTGCTCAACCGGGCGCGGGCGCTGCTGTCGGAGGTGCCCCAGACCAGGCACAGGGCGGCGGCGGTGCGGCGCCTGAACGACCTGGTCATCGGCGCGGCACCGGTCGGCTGATGAACGCGCTCGCCGAGGAGGCGTTCACCGTCCTGCGGGAGGTCTGCGAGGACCTCGGCATCGACCACAGGGACGCGGAGCTGCTGCGGGTGCGCAGCAACGCCGTCTTCAAGCTGCGCAGCGAGATCGTGGTCAGGATCGCCACCGCCCCCAACGCGCTGACCCGGCTGCCGCTGGTCCTCGCGGTGGCGCGCTGGCTCGCCGAGCAGGGGTTCCCCGCGGTGCGCCCGGCCGACGAGATCTCCGAGCAGCCCGTGGTGCACGAGGGCAGGGTCGTCACCTTCTGGCACTACGTCCCGGCGAGCGGCCGTCCCACCACCACGGAGCTGGGCGAGATCCTGCGCAGCCTGCACCTGCTGCCGGTCCCGCCGGTGGCGTTGCGGCGGTTCGTCGACCCGCTGTGCGAGGTGCGCCGCGCGGTGGACCGATCCGAGGAGCTCACCTCCTGCCAGCGGGCCTGGCTGCGCGACCGCATCGCGGAGCTGACGGAGCGCTGGTCGGACCTCGGCATGGACGACGCGCCGGTGCTGCTGCACGGCGACGCGTGGATCGACAACCTGCTGCGCTGCACGGACGGCCACGTGGTGCTCTGCGACTGGGACGGCGTCGCGGTCGGCCCCCGCGAGTGGGACCTGGTCCACACCTACCACGGCCAGCGGCGCTTCGGCCTGACCGCCGCCGACGTGGACGCCTTCGCCGACGCGTACGGCAGTGACCTGCGTTCCTGGCCGGGATACTCCACCCTCATGGAGGTGAGGGACATCTACGCGGTGGGCATCCACATCCGCAACGCCGCCGCCGACCCGTTCTCCCGGCGCGAGCTTCCCCGCAGGCTGGATTCCCTCACCCGAGGTGAGCAACACGCCCGCTGGTACATGGCCGAACCCGTTACTGTCTCCCAGTAAAGGATCTTAAAACGGGGGCATAGTATGCCAAAGGTCACACTGCGTAACACCTTCCATGTCCGCAACACTCCCGAGGCGCTCCACGCCCATCTGAGCCAGCCGCAGAGCTACGTGGGGCTCTCGCCGATGGTGGTCGCCGTCAAGAACGTCGAGCGGGGCGAGTCCGAGACCCGCTACACCTCGGTGGAGCGGTTCAAATTCTTCGGCCTCGTCAAGTACGACAACATGATCAAGGTGACGTTGCGGAGCACGCCGCGGACCGTCGAGGGCGAGGTCGACAGTCCCGGCGGGGTGCGCCTGGACTACCGGTTCACCCTCAACGAGAAGGACGGCGGCACCGAGGTCGAGGACATCCTCGTGGTGCACGCCTGGGTCAGGCCGCTGCTGGGCTACGCCGCGAAGAAGGCCCGCGAGGTGCAGCTCGCCCGCGCCGGGGTCCTGGCCGCCCGCCTGGGTTCCGCTCCCTAGGATGCCGGTCGTGGTCGTCGGGGGCGTCGCGGCGGCGGTGGGCCCGTGCCCGGGGTGGGGCGCGTGAGGGCGCCCACGGTCACCGGGAAGATCATGGCCATCCTCGGCGCCTTCCTGCCGGGAGACGTGCGGCTGACGCTCACCGAGATCTGCCGCCGGGCCGAGCTGCCGCCCGCCACCGGCCACCGGCTGGTCGGGGAGCTGGTGGAGGGCGGGTTCCTGGAACGGCTCCCCGGCGGCTCCTACCGGGTCGGGACGCTCCTGTGGCGGATCGGCGCCCAGGCCGCCGAGCCGAGGGAGCTGCGCGAGCTCGCCCTGCCGTACATGGAGGACCTCTACGTCGCCACCCGCGAGAACGTGCAGCTCGCGGTGCTCCGCGACGACCGGGCGCTGTACGTCGAGCGGCTGCGCGGGCCCACCTCCGTGCCGGTCGTCTCGCGGGTGGCCGGGGAGCTGCCGCTGCACGCGACCGGGGTCGGCAAGGTCCTGCTCGCCTTCGCGGACCCCGAGACGGTGGAGCGGGTGCTCGCCGGGGAGCTCACCGCGCACGCGCCGAACACGGTGGTGGACCCGGCGCGGCTCCGTACCGAGCTGGAGGAGGTCCGCAGGACCGGGATCGCCCGCACGCAGGAGGAGATGTCGGTGGGCACCTGCTCGGTCGCGGCGCCGGTGCGGGGGGCGGGCGGCCGGGTGGTGGCGGCGCTGTCGCTGGTGGCCTGGCGGCACAGCGCCGATCCGCGGCGGCTGGCGGCGGCCGTGCTGCCGGCCGCCGCCGCGCTCTCCCGCGACCTCGCCGCCGCTCCCCGCTGACCGTTCGCGGCCGCTCCGCTCCGCCGCGTGTCCGGGGTTTCCCGTTCCGTACGGCCCGTTCCGGCTTTCGCCGGGCGGGGATTTCCGCTGAGCGGAAGGGCGTGCCGTGCGGGGACGGGCGGTGCGGAATGCTCGGTGCATGCGAACTCAGGTCGGGATCGTCGGCGCGGGACCCGCCGGGCTGCTCCTCTCCCATCTGCTCCACCTGCGGGGCATCGACTCGGTCGTCCTGGAGGCGCGGAGCAGGGAGTACGTCGAGCAGCGCGTGCGGGCCGGGGTGCTGGAGCAGGGCACGGTGGACCTGCTCAACGAGGCGGGCGTCGGCGACCGGATGCGCGCCGAGGGGCTGCCGCACCACGGCATCGAGCTGCGCTACGGCGGGGCCGGGCATCGCATCGCCTTCGAGAGGCTGGTCCCCGGGCGGGCCATCACCGTCTACGGCCAGCAGGAGGTGGTCAAGGACCTCATCGCCCGGCGGCTGGCCGACGGGGGGAGGATCCTCTTCGACGTCCCCGACGTCGCGCTGCACTCGCTGGAGAAGGACCCCTACCTCACCTTCCGGGGCGAGCGCCTCGACTGCGACGTCATCGCCGGGTGCGACGGCTTCCACGGCGTCTCGCGGCCGTCGATCCCCGAGGGGGTCCTGTCGGTCTTCCAGCGTGACTACCCGTTCGCCTGGCTCGGCATCCTCGCGCAGGTCCCGCCGTCGTCCGAGGAGCTGATCTACTCGCGAAACGACCGGGGCTTCGCGCTGCACAGCATGCGCTCCCCGGAGATCAGCCGTTTCTATCTCCAGGTCCCCCCGGACGCCTCGCTCGACGACTGGCCCGACGAGCGGATCTGGGCCGAGCTGCGGGCCCGCCTGGAGACGGTACCGGGGTTCGCGCTGGCCGAGGGGCCGATCATCTCCAGGGACCTGTCGGCGATGCGCTCGTTCGTGGCCGAGCCCATGCGTCACGGCAACCTCTACCTCGCCGGGGACGCCGCCCACATCGTGCCGCCCACCGGCGCCAAGGGGCTCAACCTGGCCGTCGCGGACGTCCGGCTGCTGACCGCGGCCCTGGCGGAGTTCTACGAGACGGGCTCCACGGGGCTGCTGGACACGTACTCCGCTAGTTGCCTGAAGCGGGTCTGGCGGGCCCAGCACTTCTCCTGGTGGATGACGACGCTGCTGCACACCTTGGACGACGACCCTTACGGGCGGCGCCTGCAGACCTCGCACCTCGACTACGTCACCTCCTCCGAGGCCGCGGCGACCACGCTCGCGGAGAACTACGTCGGCCTGCCCTTCGACTTCGGGACCCACCCGTCCGAGGGCCACCCGTCCGAGGCTCACCCGTTCGAGGCCCACCCATGACTTCCGCAGGCACGCTCCCGCGCTGACGCGTTCTCGCGTCGGCTCGCTCTTCCGCCGGTTCGTCCTCGCGTCGGCCCGTTGTTTCGGCGGCTCGTACCCGCGCCGGCTCGCTCCCCGTCTGCCGGGAGTGTCGCGGACGAGTCGCTCCTCCAGGCCCTTCCCCCGAGGGCGGGACCCTGAGGGGGAATTCCCTACCATAGTGAGCTTTTTCGCAGCTCAGGGGTGTATAGCGGGGAATGTCCCCGGAGGGTGAGCACCACCCTGTCCCGGGGGTCATCCGGGACCGTTCAGGGGTGGCCTGGGGCTGTCTCCGATATTCCGGGATCTTGATCGTCGCCATCGTTGAGACATGGGAAGCCAGGCGTTCACGCGGCACACGATGATCCTCGGCGGCTACGCGGCGATCGGCGCGGGGGCCGTCGCGATGCTGGGACTGCACGTGGTCACCGGCCTCGATCCGGTGCACACCGTGATCAGCGAGTACGCGTTCGAGGCGGCCGGATGGATGCTGCCCCTGTCGCTCACGCTCTTCTCCGTCGCGGCGACGATCATCGGGGCGATGCTGGCCCGTCGCGGGGAGGACCGCGCGGTGGCCCTGCTCGTCGGGACCTGGGGCCTGTGCATGCTGCTGATCGGCGCCTTCCCGACCGACGAGCCCGGGGTGCCGCTGTCGATGTCCGGTGGCATCCACAGGTACGCGGCGTTCGTGGCCTTCCTGTCGATGCCGGTCGCCGGGCTGCTCCTGTCCAGGCGGTACGCGACCAGCCCGTACGCCCGCCCGGTCCGGCTGCTCAGCCTGGCCGCGCTGGGCGTGCTGGTCCTGGTGGTCCTCCCGTACGTGGTGCGGATGTTCGGCGTGGACCTGACCAACGACGACATCCCCGCCGGGGTGATCCAGCGGCTGGTGGTGGGGTTCGAGGTGGCGGTGCTGGCCATGCTGGGACTGGTGGCCGGTGCCAGGCACGGCGGCCGCGTCCACCGCCCGCTCCCGGCGACCGCCCGCGCCTGACCCGCTATCGCCCAGCTCCTCCCGGCGACCGCCCGCGCCTGACCCGCTATCGCCCAGCTCCTCCCGGCGACCGCCCGCGCCTGACCCGCTCCCGCTTGGCCGTTCCCGCCCGGCCGTCCTGGCCGTCCTGACCGGCCGTCACCGTCGCCGTCCCCGCCTCCGGCCGCTCCCGTCTGACCGCCTCCGCCCGGCTGTTCCCGTGCGGGCCGCTCCGCGTGGCTGGTTGACGGTCACGGGGCCCCGGCCTACCTTCGCAGGAAGCGACCGCTCGGTACGTCATCGCCATCAGGTCGGAACACCCCCCGGAGGACGCGCATGCCGGTCGTGAACACCGTCAGAGGTCCCGTCGATGTCGCCGACCTGGGCCGGACCCTCATGCACGAGCACGTCTTCGTCCTCTCGCCCGAGCACGTCGACAACTACGGCAGGGGCGCGTGGTGGGACGAGGAGTACCGGGTGGCCGACGCCGTCACCAAGCTCAGGGCGGTGGCGGCCATGGGCGTGAGGACCGTCGTCGACCCGACCGTGTGGGGGCTGGGCCGCTACATCCCGCGCGTGCGGCGGGTGGCGGACCAGGTGCCGGAGCTGAACATCATCGTCGCCTCCGGGATCTACTCCTTCGACGACGTCCCGCACCAGTACGAGCACCGGGGCCCCGGCCTGATGATGGACGTGCCCGAGCCGATGGTCGAGGACTTCTCCCGCGACATCGTCGAGGGAATCGCCGACACCGGGGTCAAGGCCGCGTTCCTCAAGTGCGCGATCGAGAGGAAGGGGCTCACCCCCGGCGTCGAGCGGATCTGCCGGGCGGTCGCCCAGACCCACCTGCGGACCGGGGTGCCGATCACGGTGCACACCAACCCCTCCACCGGGAGCGGGCTGGTCGTCCTGGACCTGTTCCTGAAGGAGGGGGTCGACCCGGCCAAGGTCGTGCTCGGGCACTCGGGCGACTCCAACGACCTCGACCACCTGATGCGGCTGGCCGACACCGGCGCGACGCTCGGCATGGACCGCTTCGGGCTGGACGCCTACAACCCCACGGCGTCGCGGGTCGCCACCGTCGTCGCGCTCTGCGAGCGCGGCTACGCCGACCGGATGGTGCTCAGCCACGACAGCGCGTGCTTCATGGACTACTTCGGTGAGGCCTGGGACGAGGGCATACCGCTCGCCGCGCCCAACTGGCACTTCGGCCACATCCACGCCGACGTGCTCCCGGCCCTGCGGGAGGCCGGGGTGAGCGACGCGCAGGTGGACCAGATGCTGATCGACAATCCTCGCCGCTACTTTTCCTGACTTTTCGTTATTTGTCGTACGGCTGCCCTACGCTCCCGGAAAGTCGATCAACCGAGAAGGTGGAGCATGGCCGCGCGGAGCACTTACCTGGAACTGTCCGAGGACGGCGGGAGCTCTCACAAGTTCTACGAGGTCGTGGTCGACGGAACCGAGGTGACGATCAGGTACGGCCGCATCGGCGAGACGGGCCAGGCCAAGGCGTCGGCGTTCGCGAGCGAGGCGAAGGCCGAGGCGGCCGCCGCGAAGAAGATCAACGAGAAGGTCCGCAGGGGGTACGCCCCCGCCGTCCAGGGGGTGCGCCAGCGCCGCGCGGTCACCCGGCGCAGCGTGGAGAGCAGCCGCTCCACCGCGACCCAGGCGCCGGTGCTGTGGCGCTTCGCCAGCGGCGCGGCGGCGTTCGGCATCTTCGTCGACTCCGAGCGCTGCTGGGTCGGCAACCAGCGCGGTGACGTCTACACCGTCACCCACGGCGGCACCGTCACCGGCCGCTTCAAGCTGCCCGACGGGGTCAAGTGCATCGTCGGCGACGACTTCTGGATCTACGCGGGCGCCGACGACGGCAAGGTCTACGACCTCGGCGGCAAGGTCCCGAGGGTCGCGTACGAGATCGCCGAGGACGTCGACATCTACTGGCTGGACATCCACGACGGCGTGCTGGGCGTCTCCGACCGGGCCGGGCGGATCACCACCATCGACCACGAGGACGAGTTCCAGTGGGCGCGCAAGGGCAGGGGCGACTCGGCCTGGATGGTCCGCTGCGACGACGAGGCCGTCTACCACGGCCACTCCACCGGGGTGGCCCGCTACGACGCCGCCGACGGCACGCCGGTCTGGGAGACGCCCCTCAACGGCGCGGTGCTGTTCGGCTGGCAGGAGGCCGACTCGGTCTACGCGGGAACCTCGCGCTCCACCGTGCACCGCCTGCGCAAGTCGGACGGCGCCTCCCAGGCGGTCTACCGCTGCGACGCCACGGTCTTCTCCTGCGCCACCGCCCCCGGCGGCCGGTACGTCTTCGCCGGTGACAACCACTCGTCGATCTACTGCTTCGACCAGAGCGGCGAGCGCCTGTGGAAGCTCGCCACCGGCTGCGGCTCCGCCTTCTCCATGCAGTATCTCGACGACCGCCTCTACATCGTGACCACCGACGGCACCCTGGCCTGCATCGACGCCACCGAGGCGGCGATCAGGGCGGCCCAGGAGGGCACCGTCCCCGAGGTCGTGGACGTCAAGGCGTCCGCCGGGCTGGCCGTGGTGGAGCCCACCACCGCGCTGGAGACCGTGGTGTTCGACACCGTCCCCGACACCGGCGACGGCGTGGTGGTGGAGTGCTTCCGCGAGGGCGAGCGGCTCCGGGTGCGGGTGGTCAGCGAGGGCTACGACGTCCGGCGCAACGTGCAGTTCCCCAAGGGCGTGCGCGAGGCCGGGGCCCGCTATCTCGTCGAGGGGGTCCGCTTCTCCGAGCGGGGCGGCTTCTACCGCGCGTACGGCGACATCAGGCGCCTGCTCTGATCCTCCTGCTTGATCCCCCTCCTCCGATCCTCCCGGCACTGCGGTTTCCCCGGCCCCGCGTCGGGCGGGCATCGGTAAAACTGACGAGATTTTGTCAGACACTGTCGCTTCCTGACCTCTCTTCCGCGCGGATGTCCTAGCGTCCGATACATGGTGCGCGAATTCCGCGGTGCGGCCCCGGTGGGGGCGGGGGACGACTCCGCAGGTGAAGGCCTGGCGCGCGAGGAATCCGCTCGCCAGGGCCCGGCGGGCGGCGGAGGGAGCGCGGTCGCCGTCGTCGTGGAACTGAACGTTTTCCCGATCAAAAGCGCGGGCGGCACCCCCCTGGCCGCCGCCGAGCTGACCCCGACCGGGCTGCGGCACGACCGGGAGTTCATGCTGGTCCGGCCGGACCTGCGGCACCTGTCACAGCGGGAGATCCCCCGGCTGGCGACGCTGCGGCCCGCGTACGACGGCGGGAAACTCGTCGTGAGCGCGGCCGGGGCGGCGACGCCCCTGGTCCACGAGCCGGTGGACGGGCCGGTGCTGGACGTGACCGTGCACGGGACGCCCTGCCGGGGAGTGGACCAGGGGGAGGTGGCCGCCGCGTGGTTCTCCGGCCTCCTCGGAGCGCCCTGCCGCCTGGTCCGCTTCACCGGCACCCGGTCCACCTCGCGGGGCGGCGGCACGCTGACGTACGCCGACGGCCACCCGGTCTCCGTGCTGTCGCGCGAGTCCCTCGACGACCTGAACCGGCGGGTGGACGGCCCGCTGCCGATGGACCGGTTCCGGCCCAACATCGTGCTGGAGGGACTCGGTCCCTACGGTGAGGACGCGCCGTCGGAACTGCGTGTCGGCGCCGTCGAGATCGAGCTCACCAAGCCCTGCGGGCGCTGCGTCATCGTCAACGTCGACCAGGACTCCGCGCGTAAGAACGGCGAACCCCTGCGGGTGCTGGCCGGATACCGGACCCGGGTCTTCGACGGCGATCGCGGCATCATGTTCGGGCGGCTCGGCATCCCGCGCGCCTTCGGCACGATCGCGGTCGGTGACACGGTCACCGCGTCGTGAGCTGCGGCGAACGGTGAAAGCCCGTCACGGGCGGAACCCAGGGTGCGGGTTCCGGCCCGCGACGGGCCGGGTCATACGCGGTCGTGCAGGGTCATACAGGGTCGTGCAGGGTCCTGAAGGGGTGAGCCGGGTCAGGCCGGGGCGGTCCACTTCTGGTTGGCGGTGCCGGTGCAGGTCCAGATCTGCAGGCGGGTGCCGTTGGCGCTGGACTGGCCGGTGGCGTCCAGGCACTTGTTGGCGGCCGGGTTCACGAGGTCCCGGGCCGACGCGTTGTAGGCCCATCGCTGGGCCGCGGTGCCGTTGCAGTCGTACAACTGGATCTTCGCTCCGTCGGCGGTGGAGGCGGCGGTGACGTCCAGGCACTTGCCCAGGGCGCGCACGGTGCCGTCGGTGCCCAGCGTCCACTGCTGGGCGCCGCTGCCGTTGCAGTCGTACAGCTGGATGGGGGTGCCGTTGGCGCTGCTGGCCGCGGCGACGTCGACGCACTTGCCGCCGATGCCGGTGATCTGCCCCGTACGGCCGCCGCCGCCACCGGTGGGCGGGGCGTAGACGCGGACGTAGTCGACGGTGAGCTGCTGGGGGAAGACGGTGGAGGCGTCGGGCGAGCCGGGCCAGTTACCCCCGACGGCGAGGTTGAGGATCATGAAGAACGGGTGGTCGTAGACCCAGGGGTTGCCCCGCGTGTCGGCGGGGGTCTTCCTGGAGAACTGGACGCCGTCGACGTACCAGGTCACCGCGCCGGGCTCCCAGTCGACGGCGAAGGTGTGGAAGGCGTCGGCGAAGGCCTGGCCCGCCGGGAGGTTGTAGCTGCCGCTCAGCGGGCTGCCACCCGAGTAGCCGGGGCCGTGGAGGCTGCCGAGCACCTGACCGGGGACGGTGCCGACGTTCTCCATGATGTCGATCTCGCCGTTGGCGGGCCAGCCGGCCCCGCCGGTGCCGAGCATCCAGAAGGCGGGCCACATGCCCTTGCCCCGGGGGAGCTTCATCCGCGTCTCGAAGCGGCCGTAGGTGCGGGTGAAGGTCGCGGCGGTGGTCAGCTTGCCCGAGGTGTACTCGCACGAGCCGTACCAGCAGCCGAGGCCCGCGGGGTTGCCCTTGCGCGCGGTGATGACCAGGTTGCCCGCGCCGTCGTGGGCGATGTTCTCGTTGCCGGCCGTGTAGTACTGCCGCTCGTTGTTCCCCCAGCCGCCGCCGCCGACGTCCCGGCGCCACTTGGTGGTGTCGGGCCCGGCGCCCGAGGCGGCGTTGAACTCGTCCGACCACACGAGGGGGCCGGGAGCAGGGGCGGCCAGGGCCGCCTTGGCGGCAGGCTTGGCCGCGGTGGCCTGGGCGCCCGCCTGGGCGGGGACGAGCGTGGCGGAGCCGAGGGCGAGGAGCGTCGCGGCGAGGAGGCCGCCGATCCGCGCGAGCCGCGTCCGTGGGCGGCTCCGCAGGTGGCTCTGTGGGTGGCTCTGTGAGTGGCTCCGCGCGGGGCGGGGGCCGGGAAGGGGTGCCGGGCTGGTGGAGATCATCGGCTGTTCCTTTCGAGCCGGTGTCCGCTGGAAGGGGGGCACGGCCTAGAAGCCGGCCGTGATGCGGGTGAACTCCCAGTTGGGCTGGGAGATGCCGCTGCACTCGGAGCCCGCGTTGCCGCCGGGGCAGGGACGGTCGCGGTTGACCGCCCAGTAGGCCAGGCGGGTCAGGCCCTTGGACTTGGCCCAGTCACGGATCTGGGTCCAGGCCTGCGTGGTGGTCAGCTCGCCCTGGTCGGACAGGCCGTTCATGCCGGAGATGCCCATCCGGGCGTACGCCTGCGCGTCGGTCCAGCCGTTGGCGGCCTTGAGGGCGTTCTTCAGGCCCTCGGAGGAGCTGACGGTGGCGTTGTAGATGTTCGAGGCGCCGAAGTTGAACGGCATGATCGTGTAGTTGTCGATCGGCACGTTGAGCGCCCGGGCCTGGTTGATCAGGCGGACACCGGTCGAGCTGGGGCCGTTGATCCCGGTACCGAAGGTGACGGCGATCTTGACGTTCGGGTTGTTCTGCTTCACGATCTTCAGGCCGTTGAGGATGCGGTCCTGGACGGTGAAGTTCTCGAACTCGTCGGTGTTCTCGATGTCGAAGTCGACGACCGCCGGGCCGACGGCGTTGATGACCTGCTGCACCGCGCCGGCGTAGGCGGCCGGGGTGGAGCAGTTCGGGCCGAGCTTGTTACCCGACCAGCCGCCGAAGGAGACCTGCACGCTGCCGCCCGCGGCCTTGATCTGGTTGATCGCGGCCTGGTCGGTACCGCCGGTCAGCGGCCTGGAGCCGTCCCAGCGCGGGGTGCAGCCGCCACCGGACAGGATGAACGCCATGGTGAAGGACTTCACACCGGTGGTGCTCATGATCGTCGCCGGGCTCGGCGGGTTGCCCCAGCCCATGTAGAGGTACGGGGCCCCGGCCATCTTGCCTGCCGGAGGGGGCGTGGTGCCGCCGTCGCTCGGGGCGTTCCACTTCTGGTTGGCGGTGCCGGTGCAGGTCCAGATCTGCAGCCGGGTGCCGTTGGCGCTGGACTGGCCGGTGGCGTCCAGGCACTTGTTGGCGGCCGGGTTCACGAGGTCCCGGGCCGCGCTGTAGGACCACTGCTGCGCCGCGCTGCCGTTGCAGTCGTACAGCTGGATCTGCGCCCCGTTGGCGGTGGAGGCGGCGGTGACGTCCAGGCACTTGCCGAGGGCGCGCACGGTGCCGTCGCCGTTGCGGGTCCACTGCTGCGCCGTGCTGCCGTTGCAGTCGTACAGCTGGATGGGGGTGCCGTTGGCGCTGCTGGCCGCGGCGACGTCGACGCACTTGCCGCCGATGCCGGTGATCTGACCGGTGGCGGCGGCGGCCGGCGACGCGGTCGTCACGCCGGCGAGGGCGAGGACGACGACGGTGAACATCCCGCCGAGGGTGGTGGGGAGCGACATACGACGACGCCGGCGAGGCGACTGTCCGGTGTCCATGCGCGGACTTCCTTCCGTCTTGGGGAGGCGACGCACGGGTGCCGCCACGCCCCGGGGGGACGCGGCACGCGCGTGACGTCACGGCCCGTATCAGGGGGTGACATGCGGGTGGTGCCGGACGTGGCGAGCGTGCTTCCCGCGAGCGACCGCGCGGTGGCCCGGGGGGCGGGCCCGCCTCGCGGCGGCACGCGCTGCTCGGCGCGTCCTGGGCCCTGCCGCGACGGATACGGCAGGGGGAACGGGGACCTTCACGGGTGAGGGGCGGCCAGTGCGCCCCGCGCTCGTGACGGGGTGTGGTCGGGGCGGGGTGGCGATCGCGATCATCGCGCCCGCCGCCGGCCGTTGTCAGGGGAGGCGAGTCATGGGGGGTCCCTTCACGGCAAGGTCTCGCTTGCCCGGGACCATAGGCCAGCCTTCATTCTCAAGTCAATACAAGCAGTAAAAAAAGCGCCACCCCTCCGGGTTCCGGTTCGCGCGAAACGCTGCGAATTGATGGGAAAAAGGAAAGTTTACTAACTATGAAAGCCCTGACGGGAACGTTCCATGCGGTGGTGTTGTCAGGATCTCTTGTCAGGAAATATCAGGACCGGTGGGGGAGGGACGGGTGCGGCCCGGCGCGGCGGTGTGCCCGGCCGTGGCGCCGTACGCCCCGGCGCCACGCGGGCACGGCCCCCTACGTTCCGTGTCGCACGCCCGGCGGAGATCGTCCGCGGCGTGGTGTTGTCCGGTTGCGCGGCCCTCTGCGCTCCGGGGCGCGTGTCCGGTGGCGGGGTGCCGTTCAGATCGTCCGCGGCGTGGTGTTGTCCGGTTGCGCGGTCCTCTGCGCTTCGTGTCGCGCGCCCGGTGGCGGGGTGCCGTCCAGATCATTCGCGGCGTGGCGTTATTCAGTGTCCTTCCCGACTTTTCGTGTGGTGTGATGTCCGGTAGGTGGCGAGCCATCGCGCGCCGCCAGGCGATCGACAGTGGGGTTCAGCTCATGCTTCGTGGAGACAGGGTCCTGCTCAGGGCCATCACCAAGGAGGACCTGGTCCCGCTCCACCGGCTGAACGACGACGTGGAGACGGCGGCCGGAGCCATCACGACGCCCTGGGTCCCCGAGACGCTCGACCAGGTGATCGCCCACTACGAGCGGCGCAAGCCCGACCCGGCCAACGTCGACTTCGCGATCCAGTCCCTCTCCGGGGATCTGCTCGGGTCCTGCAACGTCTGGGGGATCGACACCCTCAACCGCAACGGGCACCTGGGCATCTCGCTGCTCCCCGAGGCGCGCGGCCACGGGTACGCCCCCGACGCGCTGAGACTGCTGTGCGACTACGCCTTCCGCATCCGCGGCCTGAACCGGCTGGGCCTGGAGACGCTCGCCACCAACAGCGCGATGATCGCCGCCGCCGAGAAGGCCGGCTTCCAGCGCGAGGGCACGCTCCGCGGGCACGCCTGGGTGGCCGGGTCCTTCGTCGACGAGGCGCTGTTCGGCCTGCTCGCCTCCGAGTTCCACGACCCGCGCACCACGAAGGGTCTGTGAGATGAAGACCTGGCTTCCGGCCGGCCTCGGCATCCTGCTCGTCCTGGCGGGCGGCCTCTGGGCGCTCCAGGGCCTCGGCTACGTGGGCGGCAGTTCCATGAGCGGCGCGCGGGAGTGGTTCTGGATCGGCCTGGCCACCCTCGCCGTCGGTCTCGTCCTCGCCGTCTCCGCCCTCCGCCGGGGCCGCCGCCCCCGCTGAGCGGGGGCGCCGTCCTCCTGGGGGCCGCACCGGCCCCGATGCCGTCCGGGGGTCCGGCGACATCGGGAGCGGTGTGTCCTGTACGGGCGCGCGGGGACCCGACGTCCGCCTAGCGTTTACCGCCGGGGTTGCCAGGGTTGCCGGAGCCGTCGAGCCCGGCGCGGCGCAGGGCGTCGGCCATCGCGCCGCTCGGCGCGTTGCGCTGCCGGTCGCCGCGCCCCTGCCCCCCTTGCCCGCCCTGTCCGCCGCGTCCCTGGCCACCCTGGCCGCTCTGCCCGCCGCGCCCCTGGCCGCCGCCCTGCCCGCCACCGCGCCTGCCGCCGCCGTCGCCCTGGCGCTGACCGCCACCGCCCTGCTGGCCGCCCTGGCCGCCCTGGTCGCGCTGGTCGCGCGGCCCACGGGGACCCGAGGGCTTCACGTCGTCCTCCAGCCGGAGGGTGAGCGAGATGCGCTTGCGCGGGATGTCGACGTCGAGCACCTTCACCCGGACGATGTCACCGGGCTTGACCACCTCGCGCGGGTCCTTGACGAAGTTGTGCGACAGCGCCGACACGTGGACCAGGCCGTCCTGGTGCACGCCGACGTCGACGAACGCGCCGAAGGCGGCGACGTTGGTGACCACGCCCTCCAGCAGCATGCCGGGCGTGAGGTCGGAGAGCTTCTCCACCCCCTCCTTGAAGGTCGCGGTCTTGAAGGCGGGTCGCGGGTCGCGGCCCGGCTTCTCCAGCTCGGCGAGGATGTCGGTGACGGTCGGCAGGCCGAAGGTGTCGTCCACGAACTCCTGCGGGCGCAGGGCCCGCAGCGCCGTACCGTTGCCGATCAGGGACGCGAGGTCGCCGCCGGTGCTCTTCAGGATGCGCCGCACCACCGGGTACGACTCCGGGTGCACGCTGGAGGTGTCGAGCGGGTCGTCGCCGTCGCGGATGCGCAGGAAGCCCGCGCACTGCTCGAAGGCCTTCGGGCCGAGCCTGGGGACCTCCTTCAGCGCCTTGCGGGAGCGGAACGGGCCGTTGGCGTCGCGGTGCTGGACGATGTTCTCCGCGAGCCCGGAGCCGATGCCGGAGACCCGGGTGAGCAGCGGCGCCGAGGCGGTGTTGACGTCGACGCCGACCGCGTTCACGCAGTCCTCCACCACGGCGTCGAGCGAGCGGGAGAGCTTGGTCTCGGCGAGGTCGTGCTGGTACTGGCCGACGCCGATCGACTTGGGGTCGATCTTGACCAGCTCGGCCAGCGGGTCCTGCAGCCGCCTCGCGATCGACACGGCGCCGCGCAGCGACACGTCCATGCCGGGCAGCTCCTGGGAGGCGAACGCGGAGGCGGAGTAGACCGAGGCCCCGGCCTCGGACACCACGATCTTGGTGAGCCCGGGGACCAGCTTCACCAGCTCGCCCGCGAGCTTGTCGGTCTCGCGCGAGGCGGTGCCGTTGCCGATGGAGACGAGCTCCACGTCGTGCTTCTTCGCCAGCGCCGCGAGGGTGGCGAGCGACTGGTCCCACTGGCGGCGCGGCTCGTGGGGGTAGATCGTGTCGGTGGCGAGCACCTTGCCGGTCGCGTCGACCACCGCGACCTTCACGCCGGTGCGCAGCCCGGGGTCCAGCCCCATGGTCGCGCGGCTCCCCGCGGGCGCGGCGAGCAGCAGGTCGCGCAGGTTCGCGGCGAACACGCGCACCGCCTCCTCCTCGGCCGCCTGCCACATGCGCATCCGCAGGTCGATGCCGAGGTGGACGAGGACGCGGGTGCGCCACGCCCAGCGGACCGTGTCGGCGAGCCACGCGTCGGCGGGCCGTCCCTGGTCGGAGATGCCGAAGTGGTGCGCGATGCGGCCCTCGTAGGTGCCGGTGGGCTCCTGCTCGGGCTCCAGGGTGAGGGTGAGGATCTCCTCCTTCTCCCCGCGGAACATCGCCAGGATCCGGTGCGAGGGCAGCTTGGTGAACGGCTCGGCGAAGTCGAAGTAGTCGGAGAACTTGGCGCCCCCCTCCTCCTTGCCCTCGCGGACCGCCGCGACCAGGCGGCCCTTCGTCCACATCCGCTCGCGCAGCTCGCCGACCAGGTCGGCGTCCTCGCCGAACCGCTCGACCAGGATCGCGCGGGCGCCCTCCAGCGCGGCGGCCGCGTCGGCGACCCCCTCGCCGACGAACGCCTCCGCCGCGGCCCGCGGATCGACCGACGGGTCGGCCAGCAGGCCGTCGGCGAGAGGTTCGAGCCCCGCCTCCCTGGCGATCTGCGCCTTGGTCCGCCGCTTGGGCTTGTACGGGAGGTAGATGTCCTCCAGGCGGGCCTTGGAGTCGGCCGCCAGGATCTGCGCCCGCAGGGCGTCGTCGAGCTTGCCCTGCCCCTGGATCGACTCCAGGATCGCGGTGCGTCGCTCCTCCAGCTCCCGCAGGTAGCGCAGCCGCTCCTCCAGCGTGCGCAGCTGCGTGTCGTCGAGCATCTCGGTGGCTTCCTTGCGGTAGCGGGCGATGAACGGCACGGTCGCCCCGCCGTCGAGCAGGTCCACCGCCGCACTCACCTGTCGCTCGCGCACACCCAGCTCTTCGGCGATCCGCTGATGAATAGACGTGGTCACGATCTCTCTTCCTCTGTGATGGCGGTCTCCAAGCTACCGCCTCACCCCCTGGGCGGACCGGGGAGCCGGAGGGACGAATCACCTGAGAACAGGAAAAGAACCGTGCGGTCGTACGGGGAGCGGGACGTCAGGGCAGTACCTCAAGGGCGGGGGTGAGCCGGGTCCACTCGACGGTCGCCCCGGCCGCGTTGCCGCCGGGGGTGCCGGTCACCCAGTGCGTGAGCTGGGGACTCTCCCTGCTGTCCTGGATCACCCAGGCCGCCCCGGTGTCGGCGCCGTCCCTGGACAGGCGGGCCGTCCCCGCGCTGTCCACCCGTACCCTCCAGGTCGCCGTCCGTCCGGCCGTGTCCAGCGAGTGGACCTTCTCCCAGACGGCGGAGCCTTTACGCATCGTCCAGACCCCGCTCCGCTGCACGGTCAGCATGAGCCGCCTGGCGCCGTTGGCCACCTTCACGCCGAGACACACGCCGTTGCCGGTACGCGGGTCGAGCGCGCTGTCGTCGTCCACCCGGCCGCGGAACTCCAGGATGAAGTCGCACCCCTTGGACGGGTCGAGGGGGAAGGACGCCCGGCACGCCGCGGTGCCGGTGCTCACGAGCCGCAGGCCGCCCCCGGCGACCCGCGCGCCGCCGCCCAGCGTCCAGCCCCTCGCGTTCGCGCCGGTGGTCCAGTCGCCCGCGGCGAGGGGCGCCCCGGAGAGGGGACGGGAGATGTCGAGCCTGGCGACCTTGATGTTGGTCTGGTTGTGCTCCCAGACGACGAAGAACCGGCCGGGTTCGTACTCGTCGGCGCTGGGGTAGACGTCCCACCCCCGGGCCGCGCCCTTCGTCAGCCGGGGGCCGTCGGCGAAGAGCCGCGCCGGCTCCCAAGGCTCGCCGGGCCGCCTGACCTTGTAGTAGAGCACCTCACGATACTGGTCGGGCTTGCTCGCCGAGGAGCCGGTGAACGGCCCGGCGAGCGTGTTGAAGATGGCCAGCTGCCGGCCCGCCGAGTCGCGGGTGAAGAACGTCTTGACGTAGTAGTTGGGCAGGTCCGCGTCCAGCCTCAGCGGCGACCACGTCAGCCCGCCGTCGGTGCTGGTCGCCGTGGCGCTGTGGGCCGCGCCCGAGCGGTAGCGGGCGTCGCGCGCCTCCGCCGAGGTGCCGCTCCTCAGGTCCAGGGCGCGGGTCACCATCACGAGCGTCCCGGGGTCGTCGTGGGAGGGCGCGATCTGCGGCTCCTCGATCGCCACCCCCGGCGGGTTCTCCGCGAGCGCGCCGGAGGTCCAGGTCACCAGGTCGGCCGAGCGCAGCACGCCCGCTTTGTTCGTGCCGCCCGAGTGCCGCCAGTACGGCACCAGCCACACCCCGCCGAACCGCAGCGGCTTGCCCGCGACGACCACGCCCCTGCCGTTGTCCGGCACGTCGACGGTGACGGGGAAGGCGGTCCACGTACGGCCGCCGTCGGTGCTTTTCCTGACGACGAGCGAGGTGGGGAAGCCGTCGACGTCGCCCTCCCGGTCGCGGTCGCGCTCGACGGAGATCAGGCCGAGCAGCGCGTACAGCGTGCCCGCGTCGTTGAGGAAGATCACGTAGTGGTAGCGGGTCGTGGCGGTGGCGGCGGCGAGCGTCCCCGTCGTCCAGGTCCGGCCGCCGTCCTGCGAGCGGGCGTACATGACGGAGCCCTGGTCGGTCGGCGCCGGGTCCCGCGCGTCCCGGACCCCGGCCCGCCAGGCGACCACCAGCCGCTGCTGGTCCAGGGCGACGATGTCGGGGACCCGGTTGCCCTCGTGGGCGAGCTCTCCGTCGGGACTCCTGTCGACCTCGCCGTACACGGTGACGGGAGGGCTGACGTCCGATCCGACGATCTCGGTTTCCGGCCAGGGCATGGATCACAGCGAACAGGGGGCGGATGGACGGGAGGTTGCCGGGGGGTGAAGCCTGCCCGGCCGTCGTCCTCCTCGGTCCCACCCGGCAGGGGTTTCCGGGCGGGAATGTTCGGCGAATGAAAACCGTTATCACCGGCATCGTGCGATCCGCCAACCCGAGAGGAGCCGACCGTGGCCAGGAGCGAGGTGCGCTCAGTGATCAAGCTGAGGTCGACCGCGGGCACCGGTTTCACCTACGTGACCCGCAAGAACCGGCGTAACGACCCCGACCGGCTCACCCTCGTCAAGTACGACCCGATCGTCCGCCAGCACGTCCCGTTCCGAGAGGACAGATAGTCATGAAGAAGGGCATCCACCCCGACTACCGCCCGGTCGTCTTCCGCGACCCGAGCGCCGGTTTCGCCTTCCTGACCCGTTCGACCGTCGGCAGCCGCAAGACCGTCGAGTGGGAGGACGGCAACGTCTACCCGGTGGTCGACGTCGACGTCTCCTCGGCGAGCCACCCCTTCTACACCGGGCGCGGCCGGGTCGTCGACACGGCCGGGCGCGTCGAGCGCTTCAAGCAGCGCTACGGGAAGCGCTGACGCCGGACCGGCCCCGGCACCCGTCCTCCTCCGGGGTACGCGGCGGCGGTGGGCGTGCCGCGCACGGTCCGGGCCGGTGGGATCCGGGGAAGGCCGCCGGTCCCGTCAGCCGCAGGTGATCTCGGCGAAGGTCGGGGGCGTGGCGGCGGCTCCCACGAAGCCGATGTCGGAGGCGGTCGCCCCCGGCGGCAGCGACGGCTTCTCCTTGGGAGCGTGGATCATCGCGACGGGGCCGCTCTGCATGTGGGTGCCGTTCCACGACTGGGTGAAGGTCGCCTCGCGCGGCTGCATCCACTGGATGTACCAGTCGCGCATCGGCCGGTCGGTGGTGTTCTCGATCGTCGCGGAGCCCCGGTAGCCGCCCGGCCACGACTCCACCAGGGTGACCGTCGCCCGGCATCTCGCGGAGGCCTTGGTCCCGGTGCTCTCGTGGGCCGACGGGGACGCGGGGGTGTTCCCTTGGCCGGACGGGGACGCCGGGGCGGCGCTTTGGGAGGACGGGGACGCCGGGGCGGCGCTTTGGGAGGACGGGGAGGGCGGGGAGGGCGGGTGCGCCACGGCGTGCCCGCCCTCCGCCGTCCGGCCGGCGCAGGCCGCCACGACCAGGGCCGTCGCCGCCCCGAGCGAGACGAGACCCAGCAGTGAGGCGATCTTCGTGGTGGGCGGCACGGGACTCCCTTCCGCCCTTTCGCGAGGGCGCGGCGGCCGGGCGGTTCGCCGGGCTCCTCGGTTCGCTGGTCTTTTCCGGTTCGGCGGTCTTCTCGGTTCGCCGGCCTTCCCGGTTCACCGGTTTTCCGGTTCGCCGGTCTTTTGGGTTCGTCGGTCTTTCGGGTTCGCCGGTTCGCCGGTTCGCCGGTTTACCGGTCCGGTGGAACGGGGCGGGGCGGGCGCGGGCCGGTCCCCGCCGGTGCGTACCGGCACCGGCGGGGACCGCGTCCCGCTAGGGGCTGCTACAGGTGACGGTGGGGGAGCCGCTGGTTCCCGTCCCGGTGAATCCGAAGGTGGTCGAGCCGCCGCCCGCCAGCGTCCGGTTCCAGTCGACGTTCTTCGCCGTGACGGTGGATCCCGACGTGGTGTGCGTGGCGTTCCACAGGCTGTTCACCGTGCTGCCGCTGCCGAGCGTCCACCTCGCCGTCCAGCCGTTGAGGGCGGCCGTGCCCGAGTTGCGTACGGTCACCTCGGCCTGGAAGCCGCCCGACCAGGAACTGATGGTCCGGTAGGTGGCGGTGCACGCCCCGCCGGGGCCGGGGGTCGGCGTCACGGTCGGGGTGGGGGTGGGCGTCGGGTTCGGGGTCGGCGTCACGGTCGGGTTGGGCGTGGGACCCGTCCGGCCGACACCGGTCACCTCGCCGTTGCCGCCGTCGAAGACGACGTCGGAGCAGTTGTAGAACGTCTCCGCGCTGTCGGAGCGCTTCCACACCGAGTAAATGATGTGACGGCCCGACTTGCCCGACGGGAGCGTGGCGTTCCAGTAGTAGTGGGCGTCGTTGGTGCCCGGCGAGCCGACGCTCTGCGGGTGGTCGGCCGTGTGGAAGGGCTCACTCTCCAGGTCGTCCCAGGTCAGCGCCCGGTTGGGGTTCCAGTCGTCCTTGGTGATGTAGAGGTAGAACCAGCCGGGGTGGGCGGCCCACTTGTTGTACTTGAACTGGATGGGCGCGCCCGAGGTCAGGTGCGTCACCGGCCAGTTGGCGCTCGGCAGGTCGTACCCGCTGTAGCCGGGGTTGCCGCCGCTGCACGCCTGGCCGTCGGGGATGAACCCGCGGGTCCGCCCGGCCCCGTCGGACCGCAGCAGGCTGAACCAGTTGTACAGGGAGTTGGCCCCGCTCTGGGCCACCGCGGCCGAGCACGCCTGGTTGATGGGCACGATGTTCCCCTGCGGGGAGAGACCGTCCTGCCAGCAGAAGAAGGTCCGGCTGCCGGGCGTCATCATGGCGCCGTGCGCCGAGGCCGACTGGGGAATGAGGACGACGGCAAGGAGCGCGGTCATGAACGTGACCACACCGGCGACAGCCATACTTCGCCATTTACTCACAGAATTACCCTCCCTTTCGAGGGGTGACGAGTCGCTGATCAATGGCGGTGAGGCGCTCACGCGAGACGGACTCTAGGTCGCCGATCCCGGGGTGTAAACGAAGCGCTTTCCCCGCGGTGCGGCTACGACTCGTCGTACCAGCTCAGGGAGGGTGTGTGGAGGTTTCGCGAGATGAAAGGTTCACGGCCGGAGCCGTGCTCCGGTGAGGTTTTCGCGCGCGGGCTTCCTGGAAGGTGTGAGAACGCCGCGCGTGAGAACGGAAGACCGGCCGGAAGGGTGTTCCGGCCGGTCTTCACCGTGCGGGACGGCCCGGGAGAAAATCCCTTTTCCGGTACGGCCGCCGGGCGCTTCCCTTCCGGTGCGGCTATCGGTGTTTCTCTTCCGGTACCGGCTACCGCGTGTTTCCCGCGGCGACCTTCTCCAGTGCGGGGCCGGAGAGCCGGTACCTGTCCCACTCGCCGAGCGGTTCCGCGCCGATCGCCCGGTAGAAGTCGATGGCCGGGGTGTTCCAGTCGAGCACCGACCATTCGAAGCGGCCGTAGCCGCGCTCCACGCAGATGCCCGCCAGCGTGGCGAGCAGCTTCTTGCCGTACCCGCCGCCCCGGTGGTCGGGGTGGACGAAGAGGTCCTCGAGATAGATCCCGTGGGTGCCGAGCCAGGTCGAGTAGGAGACGAACCAGATCGCGAACCCCGCGATCCTGTCCCCGTCGACGGCGATGTGGCAGAACACGCTGGGGGAGGGGCCGAAGAGCGTCTCGTGGAGCATGCCGGGGGTGTTCCGGACCTCGTCCAGCGCTTTCTCGTACTCCGCGAGTCCACGGATCATGTCGATGATCGCCGGGACGTCGTCCGGCGTTGCGGGGCGAATCATGCCCGAAGTCTAGGCGCGGGCCGTGACCACGCCGGTGCCAAAAAAGGATTTTTGGTGATAAAAGGTGTTATATGGGTCGGTTGGCTGGACGGGGCGCCCCTCCCGTAAGTTGTCTGCTGATCGAAGTGCGGGTCGTTGAGAGAGGTGGGTCACCATGTCGACAGAGCCCAACGGGGAGCGTCTGGCGGAGCTCAGGCAGGCGTTCGCGGCCATCGACACCGATGGCGACGGGTTCATCACGGAGCGGGAGTTCGGTGAGCACTTCCCCGCGCTGCCCGCCGAGGCCATCGGGTCGCTGAACCAGAACGGTGACTCCGACGGCGACGGCCGGTTTTCGTTCGAGGAGTTCGTTCGCCTGGTCTCCCGCGACTGATCCGCCCCTCGCCCCCGAAACGCGTTTCTCCCGGAAGCGGTTCCTCCCGGAAGTGGCCCCTTCGCCCGTCGCCGGAGCCGGTGGCCCCTTCCGGGAGCGGGTGCCGTCACGTGCGGGTCCTCCGCCGACGGGAACGTCGAAGGGGTCGACGGGAGGTCGAGAGGGATTGAAGGGGATTGAGGCGGGATCAGCGCGAGACGGGGACGATCCCGTCGGAGACCTCGCGCAGCGACTCCTCGATGCTGGAGTCGATGGGGAACGCCTCTCTCAGCCTGGTCAGGTCGAGCAGGCGGCCGAGGAATCCGTGCACGCCGACGAGGCGCAGCCAGCCCTTCCGCTCGTAGGCGCGCCGCAGGCTCGTCAGCAGCACCCAGATGCCCGTGGAGTCGCAGAATCCCAGCCCCGTCGTGTCGACGACCAGGCAGACGTGGCCGCGTCTCATGAAGTCCGCGAGCCGCTCTTCGAGCAGAGGTGCCGAGGACTTGTCCAGATCGCCGATCAGGGTCACCACGGAGAAGTGCGGATGCGCGTCCACAGTGACGGATAGTCGAGTCATATCGCCCCGCTGTCTACGGCAGTTGGGGACAGCGCCCTGTTGGGAGCCGTACGAAGGACGGGTGCCATTGGCCCCACCGTACGCCCGTGGCTCATGACAGTTCAACAAGCGATTGTGAAACGCCGAAGGTCAAGAAGTCCGGTGGCGGGGTGCCGCGACCCGTTCCGGCCACCCGGTCCGGGGCATCGTCACCCCAGGTCGTCGCGGTAGAACGGACCTCTGCGGAGGCCCGCGTGGAGCGGCGGGCTGACGGGTCCGCGACAGGTATCGTTTGTCCTTATCACCCCCGGGCACGCCAGGGGGATGGGAACCACTGACCCGGCGGTGCTCACCGTCAACGCGGGATCGTCGAGCCTCCAGCTCCACCTCGTCCGTGACGGCGAGGTCCTGCGCACCGAGCACAGCGAGCGGAGCCCCGACCCCGGGACGGCCGAACGGGCGATCTCGGACTTCCTCGACGCCGCCCCCGACACCGGCCTCGCCGCGGTCGGCCATCGCCTCGTCCACGGGGGCGAGGCCGTACGGGAGCCGACGGTCGTGGACGACGGCGTGCTGGAGGCGGTACGGGAGTACGCCGACCTCGCCCCGCTGCACGTGCCGCCCGCCCTCGCGCTCGTCGAGGCCGCCCGGCGCAGGCTGCCCGGCGTCCCGCACGTGCTCTGCCCCGACACCGCCTTCCACGCCGGGCTCCCCGACGCCGCCGCCACCTACGCGCTGCCCGCGGAGTGGCGGAGCCGCTACGGCCTGCGCCGCTACGGCTTCCACGGCCTGTCGTACACCTGGGCGCTGGGACGGGCCGCGGAGCTGCTCGGCCGGCCCGCGGGAACCCTGCAGGTGGTCCTGGCCCATCTCGGCGGAGGCTCCTCGGTGTGCGCCGTCCGCGAGGGCCGCAGCGTGGACACCTCGATGGGGTTCACCCCGCTGGAGGGGGTCCCGATGAGCAAGCGGTCGGGGAGCGTCGATCCCGGCATGCTGCTGTGGCTGCTGTCCGGTTCCCGGCTCACGCTCGACGAGCTGCGCGACGGCCTGGAGCACGGGTCGGGGCTGCTCGGCCTCTCGAACGGGAAGTCGGGCGACACCCGGGAACTGATCGCCTCCGGGGATCCCGCCGCCGCGCTGGCCCTGGAGGTGTTCGAGCACCGGGTGAGCCGGGAGATCGCCGCCGCCGCGACGAGCCTGGACCGGCTCGACGCGCTCGTGTTCACCGGCGAGATCGGGTGGGACCAGCCCGAGGTCCGCGAGGCCGTCTGCCGCAGGCTCTCGCTCCTCGGCGTCGAGCTGCCCGCCCGTACCGCTCCCGGCGTCGGCGCCGATGCCGCTTCCGACGCCGATACCGATGCCGACGGCGCGGTCAGCGCGCCCGGCGCGTCCGTGCCCGTGCTGGTGGTCCGGCCGAGAGAGGAACTGCAACTCGCCCGCGACACCCTCGGCGCGCTCGACTGACATCGGCTGACAACGGTCGGCATCGGCTGGAGGCCGGCGCGGGATCCGGTCGTCGCGGTCCGTCGTCGCGGTCCGTCGCGGTTTGTGGCGGTTCGCCGCGGTTCGAGGAAAGGAATGGGTCGTCGCCGTCGCTGTCGGCCCGATGGTCCGGCGGGTTCGACAGGGGACCGGCGCGCCGCCGTTGAGCTCGGGGAGGGAGTCCGGATCGGTGCCGCCGGTGCACCGGACGGGTCCAGGGGGGTTCGGCGGGTTCGCTCGCGAGTTCTCGCGGGGCGGCCCGCCCCTTCCGTGTCCCTGCCGGGAGGGAACGGGGCGGGCCGTCACACTGATCGCGGAGACGGTGGAACGGTCTGCCCCGTGAAGGGGGCCGTCCTGCGAGCGGTCACCGAGACACTAGGAGGCGGCCACCGAGGCCGTGACCGGCTGCCCGGCCGAGAGCGTCTGCCGCATCGGCTTGCCGACGTTACGCGCCGCGTTGGGGCCTTCCGGCGCCTCCTGGACGTCGGCGGGATTGATCCGGCCGCCGTGCTCGTCGTGGTGGTCCGCGTCCGCGTCGTCGAACCACACGCCGCCGTCCGCGAGGTAGCGGAAGCGGATGGGCTGCCGGGCGGGGACCATCAGGCTCACCTGGTAGGTGCCGTCGTCCCTGCGTTGCATGGGATGGGCGTAGGGGTCCCAGCCGTTGAAGTCGCCGACCAGCGAGACTCCTCCGACGGTCGGGCTCTCCGTTATGCTGAAAGTCAGTTTGACCTGGCCGTTCTTGGTCGGCTTACCGCGCTTGATCACTGAAATCCTCCTGACATCACTGTCTCCGTGCGTAACGTGCCGTGATCTTGGTTGCGGAAAGACGTGAGATTCACGCCAACTACCGGACCGCGCCGACATGGGTGTGACGCGACCAGGAGGCCGACGCCCAGTCACGGCCGAACCGTCGATCCATATGGATCGTTACCGCCCGTAGCGGCGGGACAACCCGGACAGACCGATATTTGATCGGCATCACGTCCGACTTTGACCGGGTCATGATGGTTGACCGGCCCCGGCCGGAGACGGGTGCGAATCGGCCAGGATGGTGGGGTGAACATACGGCCGATCTCCCCGTCGTCGCTGGTGGAGGAACTCGCTGACCGGGTGGCCACGGCACCCCGCGACTCCTGGGTGCGCGTCGCGCTCGACGGGGCTCCGGCGGCGCGGCCGGAGAGCCTCGCCGACGCGCTCACCGAACCGCTCCGGCTCCGCGGCAGGGAGGTGCTCCGCGTCTCCACCGCCGACTTCCTGCGCCCGACCTCGCTCCGCTTCGAGTACGGCCGGACCGACCCCGACTCCTTCTACGCCGACTGGTTCGACTACGGAGGGCTGGCCAGGGAGGTCCTGAGGCCGCTCGATCCGGGCCGGTCGGGGAAGGTGCTGCCCACGCTGTGGGACAGCGCCGTCGACAGGGCCACCCGCGCGCCCTACGTCACGGTCCCCCCGGGCGGGGTGCTGCTGCTGGCCGGGCCCCTGCTGCTGGGCCGGGGGCTGCCGTTCGAGCTGACCGTGCACCTGCGGCTCTCCCCGGGCGCGCTCGCCCGGCGCACCCCGGACGAGCAACGCTGGACGCTGCCCGCCTACGCGCGCTACGAGGAGGAGGTGGCTCCGGGAGAGGTCGCGGACGTGGTCGTCCGCGTCGACGACCCGAGACATCCGGCCCTGGTCACCTGGTCATGACCGGCCTCCGGACGGAACGGAACCCGGAACCGTGACGGGAGCGGGACGGGAACGGGGTGAGGGGAGCCGGGCATGAGACCGTGGTGAGGCCGGGCGCGGGAGCCGGGAGAGATCCGGGCGGGGTCGACGGCAGGCGGTGACAGAGGGCAGGAGCGGCGGCGGGGGGACGGCAGAGGGCGGGGGCGACGGCAGGGGGCGGCAGAGGGCGGGGGGCGGCGGCAGAGAGCAGGGGCCAGGAGCCGGACCGGCGGGGTGGGGACCCGGACGCGGAGGGCGATCGGACGAGGAGGGCGATCGGACGCGGAGGCAGGGCGCGTCCGGGGACGCGCCCTGCCTGCGACCGTCCGGCGGCGCTACACGCCCGCGCGCGAGGGAATCCTGCCCTCGGAGTCGGAGTACGAGCCGCGGAACGAGTCCTGCTCGATGGAGGACCGCATCTCCTCGCGGGTCTCCTCCATGCGCAGCGCGATTCCCATCGCGAAGAAGGTCGGCGCCCACTCGCCGATGAAGATCCCCCACCGGTCGGCCCGGTCGACCCCCGCGCTCTCCTTCGAGTTCGACGTGAACCACACCGCGACCGACGCGCCGATCGAGGCGAGCCCGGCGACGTACATCATGCTGGACTTTATGCCCATCTTGTGAAGCGTATTGATCATTTCATCCCCCTGATGATGGTTCGCTCTTATGGTTACCCCGGGAAATCACGGATAACCGAATGTGACGAACCGCAGGTGGGGGGATCCCCGGGAGGGTGGGCGTCGTCGCCTATCTCGTACCGCGTGGCCGCGCGTGGTCGGGCTCGCCCTCCCCGCCGAGGCGTTTGAGGAGGTCCTCGCGCCTGGCTTCGAGCTCGCCGACAAGGATCTCCTGCTCGTCGGCCTGGTTGATCATCATCGACCGCTCGGCGGGGTCGGTGGGGCCGACCTCACCGACCTGCCTCCGCATCTCGGCGACCTCGGCACGCAGCCTCTCCAGATCCTCTTCGACTTGCCGCAGTTCTTCCTGAAGGCTCATTCGCTGTCCATACCCCTGCGTTCGGCTTCGATTCCACGATCTTGGCCGTGTCGCCCCGGACCCGCTCGCCGCTCACCGGTCCCGCGCCCCCGGTAACCGGGGAAGGCGCCTCGCGCGGTGGCGGGAACCCGACCGGCCCGGCCGGTGTACCTCCCGTATGAGACGAATTCTTCTCCTCCTGGCGTTCATCGTTCCCCTGCTGGCCCTCGGTGCCCCGGCGCGGGCGGGAGGCTGGGCGCTCACCGTGATGGACCCGGTCCCGGCGACGAGCCCGGACACGACGTACACCCTCGGCTTCTGGTTGCTCCAGCACGGCACCCACCCGTACGAGGGCGCCGACCTGGGTGAGGTCGCGCTGAAGTTCACCGACGGCAAGAGGAGCCTCCAGTTCTCCGGCGTGGCGCTGAAGGAGCCCGCCCACTACGCCGCCGCGGTCTCGCTGCCCAAGGGCACCTGGGAGGTGGAGGCGATCCAGGGCTGGTTCTCGCCCTACCCGATCGGCACCCTGACCGTGCCCGGCCGGCTGAAGGTCGCCCCGGTTCCCAGGGAGTTCAGGCAGATGATCGCCAACCAGCCGCCGCGGCAGGACTACTGGGGTGCGATCCGCCCGCCGAGTGTGCCCCTCGGCGACGTCACCCCCGGCACCCCTCCCTCCAGGTCCGCCACGCCCACGCCCGTCGCCACTCCGGCGGCTGCGCCCGCCGGGGGTTCACCGGCGGAGACGACCAGCGTCGCGATCGTGGAGCAGGGATCCTGGTGGCGGCCCTCGTACGTGGTGGCGGGGCTTCTGGGTGTCGCCGCTCTCACGGCTCTCGCCTACCGGGTACGGCGGCGCTGACCGCCGGGGCAGTGGCCTCGCCCACGGCCGGGGTCAGCGGAGCAGGGATCTCGCCGTCGGCGTCAGGTTCAGCCGCTCGGGAGGGGAGACCAGGCGCGCCGACAGCTCGGGAAGGACCTCCCGTGCCCACCTCTCCGAACGCGCGAGCCGCGCGGCGTGCTCGTCGTGCCGTTCCCGGCTCGCGAAGGCGGAGAACCACACGAAGACGTCTTCGCCGGTCCGTACCGGCAGGGCCGGATAGGTGTTCTCGGCGTGCTCGGTCAGCAGGCGGGCCAGCGGCGCGGCACCCGTCTCCGCCAGCAGCGGTGCCACCCGGTCGTCGAAGAACCGGGCGAACTCGTCACCGGGTATGCCCGGGTGACAGATGGTCGCGGTGAACCACGACGAGGCCGCCTCATCGTGGGCCGGGGGAGCGGCCGTGGCCGCATCGCCCGCCGTGGGGCGGACGGCGCCCGAGAGGTCGAAGCCCGTTCCCGGGGCCGCCGGGCGGAGCAGCAGGACGTCGTCCGAGTCGATCATCGTCCCGTTGGCCTCGTCGCGATGGGCCTTCCACACCGGTCCCCCGTAGAAGGCCGCCAGCGCCTCGGCCCGCGACCCCATGTCACGGAACCCGCGCAGCCAGACGAACCTCTCCGGGTCGTCCCGGTCGCGGAACTGGCCGACGACGCGCATGCCCACGGCCTCCTGGGACTCGACGAACTCCCTGTCGAACAGGGTGATCAGGTCGTCCCTCCTGCCGGGGTGCAGCGTGTAGCGCCTCAGTTCGAGGATCGGGCAGCAGGTGTTCTCCGCCTGCCCGTGACGGGCGTCGTTCGTCACCGTGGTCGGTCCTTCCCGGTACTGCTCAGTGGTGCCCGCATGCTAGGAGCGGGTCACTGACACCTTGCGTCAGTGACCCGCTCCCATGGCCGGGCCGCCACCGGGCCCCCACCGAGCCCCCCGGGCCGCCACCGGGCCGCCACCGCGTCGCGTCCGGCCGGGTTCGAAGGCCGTGCCGGGGGATGGTCCGAGGGTCGCCCGGAGAACTACCGGGGGACCGCCGGGGGATTGTCCGAGACCGTGCCGGGGCCCGAAGACCGGAGCCCGTGACACACGAGGTGTCACGGGCTCCTTCCCCCTCAGCTGTCTTCCTGCTTGCTGTCAGTCGTCGTCCTGGTCGTCGGCGTCGTCGTCGGTGTCGTTGACGTCATCGGTGTCATTGGCGTCATCGGCGGCGTCGGCGGCACGCTCCGCGGCGGTCTCGGTCTCCTGGTCCTGCTCCAGGATCGCGCCGCTGGTGGCGTCGATGTCGAACTCGTGCTCGACGTCACCCTGGAGGAATTCGACCTCCCAGCTGGTGGGGGTGTCGTCGCCGTCGAACTCGGCCTTGACGAGCTTGGCGCCGGGCACCTTGTCCTGAGCGATCTTGATGGCCGCGTCCCGCTTGACCTTGGCCTCGGCCTCGCCGGGCGCGGGGGTCGCGGGAGTGGTCCGGGTCCCGGGCGTCTCGCCGACCGGTGCGGGACTCGTCGCCGTACCGCTTGGGGCCGGGGTGGGCGTCGCGGTTCCGGCGAAGGCTACTGCGCTACCCCCGGAGACGACGGCGAGAAGTCCGGCGGCGGCGATGGTGAGTTTCGTCGTGTTTCGCATGTCCACCACCTTGCCGGGCCACCCGTTAGCGGCACGCTGCGGAAACCCTAAAGGCAGGTTAAGGCCGCCGAGCCTCTCCGGCCCCTGTGTCCGGCCCCTGTCACCGGCCCCCGTTTCCGGTCCCTGCCTCCGGCTCCCCGTCTCGGGCTTTCTGTTTCCGGCTCCTCGGCCCCGGCTGCTCGGCTCCAGTTCCTCGGCTCCGGTTTCTTGTCCCGGGACCCGGATCCGGGAGATGGCCGCGGAGCATCACGAATGGGGTCTTGTCGAAGTGCGATCAGAGGATCACTGTCGTAACAGGGGGGTTCCGCAACCCTGGAGGATCGTCATGACTGAAGTCACCCGGTCCCATCCGCTCGGAGTCAGCCGCCCGGATCTCGCCGTCGCGGACCTGCCCGAGCCCGAGGAGGTCTTCGGAGTCGCCCGGCTTGGGAAGAAGGAGCTGTTCAAGTTCGCCGTAGGCCCGAGCCTCATCGCGCTCGGCATCTCCATCGGCAGCGGTGAGTGGCTGCTGGGGCCGCAGGCCGTCGGCCAGTACGGGTTCGTCGGGGTGGGCTGGGTCATCCTGGTCTCGGCCATCCTGCAGACCTTCTACAACGTCGAGTGCTCGCGCTACGTCGTGGCCACCGGTGAGGCGCCGGTGGTCGGCTGGGGGCGGGTCCCGCCCGGCTTCCAGCTCTGGGTGCCGCTCTCGGTCTTCGTCGTGATCTTCGCGTTCATCGCCGGAGGCTGGGCCGCCTCCGCCGGGCAGGGCGTCTACGCGCTCGTCCACGGGGAGGTCGCGCCCGCCGGGGCCGAGGAACCCCGGCTGTGGGCGATCGCCCTGCTCCTGCTCGTCTTCGTCATCACCGCCGCCGCCCGCAGGATCAGCCGGGCCCTGGAACTCGCCAACTGGGGCATGGTCGGCGCGATCCTGGTCGCGCTGCTGGTCATCGACCTGTTCGTGGTGCCGTTCGAGATCTGGTGGGACGCGATCCGCGGTTTCGTCACCCCCGCGGCGCCACCGGCGGGCATCACCGCCACCCAGCTCGGCGCGCTGGCCGGGTTCACCGCGCTCGCCTCCGGGCTGAACTGGTACGTCATGGGCCACTACCGCGACAAGGGCTACGGCATGGGCTACCGGACCGGGTTCATCGCCGGGATGCGCGGGCCGAAGAGCGAGCTGCTGGCCAGCGGCGTGACCTTCCCCGACGACGAGGCCAACGCGGGCCGCTGGCGCCGCTGGTACCGCCTGCTGCTGGTCGACATGTGGGGCGTCTTCTTCGTCGGGGCCGTCCTCGGGATGCTGCTGCCCACCATCCTGATGTCCAGGGCGGTCGAGCTGTCCGGCGAGCGGCCGACCCAGGAGAACGTCCCGACGTTCGTGGCGAGCGCCCTGGGTGACGAGTACGGCCAGGCCATGTTCGTCGGCGCGCTCATCCTGGGGGTGCTCATCCTCTTCTCCACCCAGCTCGGCATCTTCGAGGCGATGGTCCGGGTGGTGACCGACGCCGCCCACGCCACCAGCCCCCGGCTGCGGGTGCTCATCGAGGGCGATCCCCGCAGGTTCTACTACCCGTTCATGTTCGGGCTGCTGGTGGTCATCGCCGTCGTGCTGCACCTGGCACTCCCGATAAGCCTGGTGCAGTGGTCGGCCAACATGTCCAACCTGGGCGCGCTGATCTATCCGTTCATGCTCATGTACCTCAACGCGAGGTTGCCCCGCCCGGCGCGTCCCCGCTGGTGGCACTACGTGATCCTGGTGCTCAACTTCCTGTTCTTCGGGTTCTTCTTCGTCAACTTCATCGCCGACTTCGTCGGAGACCCGCTCGTCACCTTCTGATCCAGGCAACCCTGTCCCCGCGTTCCCGCGTTCCCGCGTTCCCGCGTTCCCGCGTTCCCGCGTCCCCGTGACGGACTTCCGTCGCGGGGACGCGGAGCGACGGTGAAGGCGGAGAGGGACGGAGAAGAACGGAGAAGAACGGAGAGGAGGCGGGTGACACCCGCCGAACCCCGCTGAACCCCGCCGAACCCGGCTGAACCCGGCACCCCGGTCCTGCGTACCTGCTGGTGAAAGCGACCTCGAAACCGGTGGCGCGAGACGGGACCCGAACCCCGGTCCCGTCTCGCGGCCGGGCGCGATCCGCCGTCGTGCCCGCACGCCCTCGACGACGCGGTTCTCCACGCTGGAAGGATTGGGATGGACGACATCACGGCCTCCGTCGGGACTCTTCGCCCCCGCTCCGGGACCTCGTGCCCTCCGTGGTGCGAGCGCGACCACGCCACCACGTACGTCACCCACGCGGCCGACATCGCCGAGTTGCGCAATCCCGACGGGTCCACGGTGACCGTCACGCTCTCCCAGCACGTCCAGCCGGGGTACGTGGGGGAGCAGGTGGTGCGCGTCTACACCTGCCTCGGCGAGGAGACCGGGATCGCCGACCTGTCGGCGGACTCCGCCGAGGCGGTCGGGCGCTCGATCGTCTCCTTCTCCCCGGACGGATCCACGGACGGATCCATGCGCGCGTACGGGCTGGCCCTGCAGCGGGCCGCCGCCCACCTGCTGTTTCCCGGGCTGGAGGTGTCGCGCGACGGGGAGGGGGCGTCGAGGCCGGTCAAGGTGCCCGGCCGGTCCTCCGCCGAGTCGCCCTCGCAGGAGAAACTGTTCAGGATCGCGTTCCTGTCCGGCTATCTCAACGTGACGAGGGCGCCGGGGCCGTTGAGCGGGGGCGTGGTCGAACGCCGTCTCAGCCGGGTGCTGTCGCCGAGGGAGACGAGCGAGCTGTGCGACATCGTGCGCGGCATGCTGTCGCGCCGTGCCGCCACCGCGGGCCGGGGGGCCTTGCACGGTGACGCGTACGGCGACCCGCGCGACGACACGTACGACCTCGCGTCGGGACTGTGACGTCAGGACTGTGACGTCGGGTCTGGTGACGTCGGGTCTGGTGACGTCGGGTCTGGTGACGTCGGGACTGTGACATCGGGACTGTGACGTCGCGTCGGGATCGGGGCGCGGAGGGGTTTCGGACGCGGCCCGCCGAGCGAGAGAGCAGCGGGAAAGGGAGATTTGTCTCGATCTGCACATGCGGGTGCAAGTGCAGAAGCAAGGGCGTGCGTGACGGAGCTGTGCGAAACGCGTTGTATGTGTGAAACTGTGGCACCGTAGGAAGGTGCGACAGGGAGCCCACATGGCCAGACAGACCGCGGAAGACGGCGGCGAGCAAGGCGGCGTTCTCGCGTACGCGGGTGGTGGCGGCCCCACCATCCTGCGGATCCTGCTGGGCGCCCAGCTGCGGAGGCTGCGCGTCGCCAAGGACATCACCCGCGAGCAGGCGGGCTACGCCATCCGCGCCTCCCACGCCAAGATCAGCCGGCTGGAGCTCGGGCGGGTCGGCTTCAAGGAACGCGACGTCGCGGACCTGCTGACGATGTACGGGGTGACCGACACCGAGGAAAGGGCCCCGCTGCTCACGCTGGCCCGCCAGGCCAGCGCCCCCGGCTGGTGGCACAAGTACGGGGACCTGCTCCCCAACTGGTTCCAGGTCTACGTCGGGCTCGAAGAGGCCGCCTCGATCGTCCGGACCTACGAGGTGCAGTTCATCCCCGGCCTCCTGCAGAGTCCCGAATACGCGCGGGCCGTCATCATGCTCGTGCACGGCGCCGCCGCCCCGGACGAGGTCGACCGCCGCGTCGCGCTCCGTATGGCCCGCCAGGAGCGCCTGAACAGGCCGGACGCCCCGACGCTCTGGGCCGTGATGGACGAGGCCGTGCTGCGGCGGCCCATCGGCGGGCCCCGGGTGCTGCGCGCCCAGATCGACCACCTGCTCGACGCCGTCGAGATGCCCAACGTCAGGCTGCAGATCATGCCGTTCGAGCGGGGCGGTCACGCCGCGGCCGGCGGCCCGTTCTCCATCCTGCGCTTCCCCGAGCGGGACCTGCCCGACGTGGTCTACATGGAGCAGCTGACGAGCGCCCTCTACGTGGACAAGCTGGAGGAGACCGACCACTACATGCAGGTCATGGACCGTCTGTGCATCCAGGCGTACTCCGTCTCCGAGAGCAAGCAGTTCCTGCGCGACCTCCGCGAGGAGCTCCAGGACTGACCGGGCCGGGTGTGGTTTCAGGGTAATTGCGACGTCTGATGACCGAGAGCCGTCTTATCTGGCTATCGGGCGAAATATCAGTTCATGATCTAAAGGTGTCGATCGCTCGTCTACCATGCGGGAAAGACGTGGTGAAGGCGAGGACATGACTGAGCACGAGCAGGCTCCCCCGGGCATCGACCCCGCGGTCCCGAGTGTGGCCCGTATGTACGACTACTACCTGGGCGGCAAGGACAACTTCGCCTCGGACCGGATCGCCGGCGAGAAGATCGTCGAGCTCGTCCCCAACGTCAAGGACGTGGCGCGCTCCAACCGCGCCTTCCTCGGGCGCACCGTGCGGCACCTCGCGGCCATGGGGATCCGCCAGTTCATCGACATCGGCACGGGCCTGCCGACGCAGGAGAACGTGCACCAGGTCGTCCTGCGCGAGGCACCGGACTCCCGGATCGTGTACGTCGACAACGACCCCATCGTGCTCGTCCACGCCCGCGCGCTGCTCGCCGACAACGCGCAGACCGTCGTGATCCCCGGTGACCTGCGGGAGCCGGAGGCGATCCTCGACCACCCGGACGTCCGCGAGCGCATCGACTTCGACCAGCCGGTCGCCGTCCTCATGGTGTCCATCCTGCACTTCGTCGCCGACGACGAGGAGGTCTCCGGCATCGCGGCCTCCTTCGGGAAGCGGCTGGTCTCCGGCAGCCACGTGGTGATCTCCCACGTCACCTCGGGCGACCTCACCGAGGAGCAGGTCCGCGAGGGCCGCGGCGTCTACGGCACGACCACCGCGGGGGGCATCTTCCCCCGTACTCTCACCCAGATCCGCGGCCTGTTCGACGGGCTGGAGGTGCTCGAACCCGGCCTGGTGCCCGTCTACGACTGGCGGCCCGACTCCGGCGACGTCGTCATCCCGCCGGGAGCCGGAGCCGTCACCGTGGGAGCCGTCGGGCGCGTCCCGTAGGGACGCTCGCAAGGGACGCCTGCAGGGAACGCCCGCAAGGGAGGCCTGCAGGGAACGTCCGCAAGGGACGCCCGCAGGGGACGTCCCACCTCCGTCCGCGTTCCTCCCCGGGGAGCGCGGACGGGGATCGCCCCCGCCGAGACCGGGCCGGAGAACGGTGAACCCGCCGGAGCCGGTGAGCGTATCTGAAGGATGTTGACACATTCGCGCCAGACCGGTGTCGCCAGGAACGCCCGGGTGGTCGCCACGGTGATTCTCGCCCTGTCCTTCTCCCTCGCCTGCAGCGCGGACCAGCCCACGAGCTCCCCCGCCGCCGCGGCCGGAGCCGCCGCCGTCCCCGCGGGCCCGCCTCCGACCGTCGAGCAGCTCGCCAAGAAGGTCGACTGCAAGCCCCAGATCCAGGTCGACGCGGTCGACATCCGGACGGGAGCCTGCAAGACCTCCGTCGGCCAGTTCTTCATCAGCACCTTCGTCACCCAGTCCGGCAAGGACCAGTGGATGGACCAGGCTCCGGAGTACAACCCCCACCTGGTCGGGGAGCTGTGGACCGTGCTCGGCGCCAGGAAGGTCCTGGACGAGCTGCGCGTGACGCTCGGCGGGGACCTGCACCTGACCGACCACCGGGTGTCCCCGACCCCCACGCCACCCGCCGGGTAGCCCGCCTGCCGGGAGCCCGCCCGCGGGGTAAGCCCGCACGCCACCCGCCAGGTGAGCCCGCCCGCCGGGTGAGCCCGCACACCGCCCGCCGGGTGAGCCTGCCCGCCGGGTGAGCCTGCACGCCGCCCGCCGGGTGAGCCCACCCGCCGGGTCAAGCCCGCACGTCGCCCTTCGGGTAAGCCCCCACGCCGCGCCGCCGGGTGAAGCCCGCACAGGCGCCTGCGGGGCGGACTTCCACGCCGTCCGCCGGGCGACGAGCGCGGTCGGTCCGCGCCAGGCGGACGCGCCTGGCGCGGGCCGCAGCACGCCGGAACACCCGCCCGCCGGAACACCCGCCCGCCTGAACACCCGCCCGCCTGAACACCTGTCCGCCGGAATACCACTTGCCATAGCGGTGCTAGATGTGCGAGCGGCGTTATTACTAGCAAAGACCTTCTCGATAGCGGTGCTAGCATCTGCGGGATGTCCACACAGGAGCGCCGCGAACGCGAGCGAACGCGACGCCATCGGCTGATCGTGACGGTCGCTCGCGAGCTGGCCGAGGCCGAGGGGTGGGAGGCGGTCACGACGCGCCGCCTCGCCGAGCGTATCGAGTACAGCCAGCCGGTCCTCTACAGCCACTTCGCGGGCAAGGACGCCATCGTGGCGGCCGTCGCCCTGGAAGGCTTCGCCGAGCTCACCGCCGAGCTGGGCAAGGCCCGCGCGACGGCCGGAACCCCGCGCGAGGCGCTCGCCGCCCTGATCCACGCCTACGCGGGCTTCGCCCGCCTGAACCCGTCGCTGTACGACGCCATGCTCACCCTCGCCGTCGACCTGCCCTTCGGCCGTCCCGACACGCCCGCCCCGCTCCAGGCCGCCTTCACCGAGTTCCGGGAGGCGATCGCCGCCTTCGCCGACGGCCGCGACACCGGCGTCCTGGCCGAGGTCGCCTGGGGTTCCGTGCACGGTCTCGTCACCCTCACCCGCAGTGGCCGTCTTCCCGCGGGCCACCACGAGCGACGGCTGGCGATGTTGATCGATCAGCTCGCCGCGTCTGCCGACCGGCGGTAGCCCCCTGGATTCCTCCCCGGTTCCCCCGGTTCCTCCCTGGTTCCTCCCGGGTTTCTCGCCGCTCCGGTGCCGGTGGCCTCGCGTACGCGTTCCCGCCAGGTTTTCAGGTTCTAGGGGAAGGCGAACTTTATCCCTGAATGAAATAGATACGGCATTGCCTGCTGATTCACCGGTCCGTAGCATCCGTCCCATGTCCATCACACGTGAGTTCGCCTACGCATCGCCCTCGCGTCCCGCAGACGGCGAGTGCGTGTGGTATCGCTCCAAGGGCGATCTCTACGACCTGATTCGTACGGGCAGCAATGGAGACTTCCGCTATCACATTTTCCATGCCCGCGACGGACGCTATCTCCAGGCCTTCGCCTCCTGGCAGGACGGCCTGGAGTGGATCAAGGAGCGTGTCGAGGGCGTCGAGGGCGAGTAACCGGAGCGGAGGTCAGGGCACCAGGCGCAGCGCCGGGCGCTGGTCGGGCAGGTCGAGCAGCTCGCGGACCCGGGAGACGGGCCAGGCCAGCTGGGCGGCGAGCTGCGTCATGGTGAGGCCGGTCTCGGAGACGGCCAGGTCGAAGGCCCTGCGCAGCAGCACGGGCTGCTCGCCGGGATAGCCGCTGATCGGCTCGGCGGCGAAGCCCGGCTGGTCGCGCAGCGTCTTGAGCCGCTGGTAGGCGCGGCTCGCCGCCGAATCGGAGATGAGCCCGACCTCGCGGCAGCGGTACAGCAGGGAGTCGACCGACACGCCCCAGGTGTGCTTGAGCTCGACCAGCCTGCGCAGGTCGAGGCGGCCGGGCAGCTCCGGCAGGATGCTGTCGCGCGGGGTGAGGAACTCGGCGGCGAAGACGTCGGCCTCCCGCTCCTGCTGGGTGTCTCCCGACGCCGTGTCGCCGTGCAGCACCAGGTGCCCCAGCTCGTGGGCGGCGGTGAAGCGGTAGCGGTGGATGTCGTCGAACCGGTTGGCGGTCAGCACCACGATCGGGCGGGGCAGCTGGGAGGTGGAGAAGGCGTCCACCGTGGTGGCGTCCTCGTCGGGCGGCGGGAAGACCACGACGATCCCGTGGGACTCCATGTGCCGGACGATGTGCGACAGCGGGCCGGTGCCCAGCCCCCAGAGCCGCCGCAGGGCGCGGGCGGCCTGGGCGGGGTCGCCGGGCAGCTCCACACCGGAGTGGACCTCGCCGCCCGAGAAGCCGGGAAGGGCGACGTGCGGCAGCCTGACCTGCCTCTCCAGGGCGTGGGCCAGCTCCCACACCTGCTCGACGAAGGCCGCGGCCTTGGCCCGCTGGTGCGCGCGGGTGGAGCGCAGGCTTCTGAAGTGCGCCATGGACCCGTCCAGCTTGCCGTGCGGGCGGCCCAGCAGGAAGAACGCCGCCGGCACGCCGAGCGCGTCGGCCAGCCGGGGAACGAGGTCGGGCCGGGGACGGGTCATGCCCGTCTCGTACTGTCCCACCGCGGCGGGAGTGACGCCGATCCGTTCGGCCAGGTCCTTCTTGGTCATCCCCGCGAGTTGCCGCGCCTGGGTCAGCCGCCCCTGGTCGAACGCGTCGGCCACGGCCTGCGGGCTCGGCCCGCCACTCCCGGAGACGCCGGGAGCGCCGAACAGAGGGGTCTGGTTACGGTTGCTCATTGTCGCCGGTGACCACGGTTTCCTCGGGTGCCTCGCTGCTTACGGGGAAGATCTTGCCATTCTTCCGCTCGGCCGGAGACCTCGTGCTCAACGCGAGGGCCGGTACGAGACCGTCGTCGAAGCGTGACGTGGCACCGGGCTCGGTCGCCCACAGGTCGCGGACGGCACCGGGGGAGGCGGCGGGCAGCGGGATCGGCTCGTGGTGCAGCCACCGGATCCTGCCGAACTCGTCGATGAGCTCCGCCTCGCCCCAGTAGAGCCGCAGCAGCCCGGCCTGCGCGTTGCCCGCGTAGGCGACCGGGACCAGCCGGGTGTCGCCGGGCAGCCCGGTGAGGGCGGGGCGCACCGTGGCGGGCCCGTCCGCCCCGGCGGACAGGTCCAGCTCCTCCTGGGTCGACTGAGGGGGCTGCGCGGACCGGGCGGGCTCCTCCGCGAGCGCCAGGTCCAGCTCCTCCTGGCGGTAGGAGGTCGCCGGGCCGAACCGGTCGAACAGCTCGCGCACCAGCGCGGAGATCCGGCCGTCGCTGACGCGGGCCTCGGAGATCGGCGTGCGGTCGTCCTCGGCGTAGCGGAAGGGCAGCAGCAGGTTGCCGCCCAGGACCACCAGGTGGTGCGGCGAGCCGTGCGGCCTGACCAGCCGGAAGCCCGGCTCGTCGCGCAGCCCCTCGGCGATCGCCTCGTAGCGCCTGGCCATCATGGTGAAGCCGTAGGTGTATCGCTTGTCGCTGTGCCCGGAACTCTGCGCGTCCTGCGCGTTGCCCATCGCCTCCAGCAGGGACGTGGCCAGCTGCCGCCGCACGACGTCGGCGCGGTCGCCGAACCGCTCGCCCGCCCAGCCCGACACCCGGCCCCAGGACCGGTCCGGCCCCTGGTTCGGCCCCTGGTTCGGCCTCGCCCGGTCCGGACCCTCCCCGTGCGGCAACGACGACCCCGCGCTCATCGGCGACCTCCGCTCACACTTCGCTCCGCGTCGGGCGACCGTCGCCGACACTTCATTTCCGCGCATCCTACTCCCGCGAAGGCTCTAGTTGATGTTGCGCGCCCCTCGTGTCGCGGGCGATGACGACGAATTCCCCGTCGGCGTCGGCCCAGCTCGGCTCGCCCGGTCCAGGCCGGGCCGGTCCGGGCCGGTCCGGCCTGTCCTGATCGTCAGGGGCGGGGGGCCGGGGGTAAATGAACTGTGAACTGTCGGTGGGACAGGCCATGATTGCTCCCATCATGGTCATCTCCCCGCCCCTTCCGTTCGCCGCCACGACGTCCCCGAGCGGCGACATCGTGGTCTTCTACGTCGGCGCCGAGCCCCGCATGACACCGGAGCAGGCGCTCGCGTTCGCCGACATGCTCCGTGACCTCGCGGCCGGAGCACGACGTCCCGCCCTGGCCGGAACACCGGCCGGTGCCTCTCAGCCGTCCTGACAGAGTGCTCGCCGGAGCGCGCCGGTAACCGGCGCGCGCCACGGGTATTCGTGGCAATCCCTTTCACTCTCCGTGGTCATTGCGTAACGTTCTGGCTGGCGTGACTGCCGGAGGGCAGGCCGTCTCGCCGATCCGCCCCCCCCGCTACTCCGTCGCGGTCCCGGCGTCCGATGCCCAGGGCGTTCCCGGAAGCGTCGAAGTCAGATATGGAAGGACAGAACATGCAACCCTTCGAGCTCCCTGACTTCTACCTGCCGTATCCGGCCAGGCTGAACCCCCACGTGGAGACCGCGCGCGAGCACACCAGGGCCTGGGCGTACGACATGGGCATCCTCGACCCCGACCTCGGCATCTGGGACGAGCACAAACTCGACGCCATGGACTACGGCCTGCTGTGCGCCTACACCCACCCCGACGCCCCCGCCGCCGAGCTCGACCTCGTCACCGACTGGTACGTGTGGGTGTTCTTCTTCGACGACCACTTCCTGGAGACCTTCAAGCGCAGCGGGGACCTGACCGGGGCCAAGGAATACCTCGACAGGCTGGCGGCCTTCATGCCGGTACGTCCCACGGGCCCGCCCCCCGAGCCGGAGAACCCGGTGGAGCGCGGCCTCGCCGACCTGTGGGCCCGCACGATCCCGGCGATGTCCGCCGACTGGCGGGCCAGGTTCGTCGAGAGCACGAAGAACCTCCTCGACGAGTCCCTGTGGGAGCTGGCCAACATCAACGAGGGACGCGTCGCCAACCCGATCGAGTACGTCGAGATGCGGCGCAAGGTCGGGGGCGCCCCCTGGTCGGCCAACCTGGTCGAGCACGCGGCGGGCGCCGAGGTCCCGGCCGCCGTCGCCGCGAGCAGGCCGCTGCGCGTGCTGAGGGACACCTTCTCCGACGCGGTGCACCTGCGCAACGACCTCTTCTCGTACGAGCGGGAGGTCGGCGACGAGGGCGAGCTCAGCAACGGCGTGCTGGTCTTCGAGCGCTTCCTGGGCTACGACACCCAGCGGGCCGCCGACGCGGTCAACGACCTGATCACCTCCCGGCTGCACCAGTTCGAGAACACCGTCGTCACCGAGCTGCCCCCGCTCTTCGAGGAGCACGGCCTGGACCTGCGGTCCCGCCTCGACGTCCTCGCGTACGTCAAGGGGCTCCAGGACTGGCAGTCGGGCGGCCACGAGTGGCACATGCGCTCCAGCCGCTACATGAACGGGGCCACGCGGGCGGACCCGGCGGCCCCGGCCCTGCTCGGCGGGCCCACCGGCCTGGGCGTCTCGGCGGCGCGCGTCAGGCTGGCGCCCGGCGTCACGGGCCCGGGAGGTCCCAGAAGCCACGCCCACGCCCCCCTGCGGCAGGTGGGGCCGCTGCCGCTGCCCGAGATCTACATGCCGTACACCGCCCGGATGAATCCCCACCTCGACGCCTCCCGCCGCAACGCGGTGAAGTGGGCGCGCGAGATGGGGATGTTCGAGCAGCTGCCCGGTTTCCCCGGCCTCGCCATCTGGACCGAGCACAAGCTCGACACCTACGACTTCGCCATCTGCGCCGGGGCCATCAACCCGGACGCCCCCGGCCCCGAGCTGGACATCTCGACGTTCTGGCTCACCTGGGGGACCTACGCCGACGACTACTTCCCGGTCGTGTTCGGGCCCCGCCGCGACATGGCCGGGGCGAAGGTGTTCAACGAGCGGCTGTCGGCGTTCATGCCGCTCGACCTCTCCGCCACCCCGCCGCCGGTCAACCCGATCGAGCGGGGCCTGGCCGACCTGTGGTCCCGTACGGCGGCCCCGATGTCGAAGGCTGCGCGCGCCCGATTCCGCCAGGCGATCGAGGACATGACGGAGAGCTGGCTGTGGGAGCTGGCCAACCACATCCAGAACCGGGTCCCCGACCCGGTCGACTACATCGAGATGCGCCGCAGGACCTTCGGCTCCGACCTCACGATGAGCCTGTCGCGGCTCGCCCACGGCCAGGCGGTGCCGCCCGAGATCTACGACACCCGGACGATGCGCGGCCTGGACGACTCGGCCGCCGACTACGCCTGCCTGGTCAACGACCTCTGCTCGTACCAGAAGGAGATCCAGTTCGAGGGCGAGCTGCACAACTGCGTCCTGGTGGTCCAGGACTTCCTCGGCTGCGACGCGCGGCGGGCGGCCGACATCGTCAACGACCTGATGACGTCCCGGATGCGGCAGTTCGAGCACATCGTCGCCACCGAGCTCCCGGCTCTCCTCGACGACTTCGACCTCGACGGGGAGGCGAGGAAGACGCTCGGCGGATACGTGACAGAGCTGCAGGACTGGATGGCGGGCGTGCTGCTGTGGCACATGAAGACGCGCCGCTACGACGAGTCCGAGCTGCACCACCCGCCCGCGACGGTCCGCCCGGTCGGCGGCCCCGCCGGTCTCGGCACCGCGGCCGCGCGCGTCGGCTCGCGGCTGAGGGCGGTGCCGGCTCCGCTCCCCTGACACGGCGGGGAGATCCGGGCCTTCGTGGGCGGGGACGGGGGGTGGGAGGCGGCCGTGTCGGCTCGCGGTCCCTCCGGAAGGTCGAGGCCATGGGGGGTCGCGATCCCTCCGGAAGGTCATGGCCGTATCGGCTCGCGGTCCCTCTGGAAGGTTATGGCCGCGTCGGCTCGCGGTCCCTTCGGAAGGTCGCGGCCTTGTCGGCTCGCGGTTCCTTCGGAAGTTCGTGGCCGTGGCGGCTCGCGGGCCTTCCGGAAGATCGCGGCCGCCCGGCGGTGAGGTCAGCGCACCCGCCGCGACCTGAAGTCGTACCTGCGCGGCCCGGCTCGCGGCGGTGTCCGCGCCTGGGATCCCGCCTCCGCCTCCGCTTCTGCCTCCGGGGCCGCGTCCGTCTCGGGGGCTGCCTCCGGCTCCGGTTCCGGCTCCGCTTCCTCCCGCGCCGGCGGCTCCGACCTGATCTCGGGGATCGCCGGTGCGGTGACGACCTCCGTGCGCGGCTCGCCGACGGACCGCCGCGTGGTCAGGTCGATGACCGTGCCGTAGCGGCTGGTCGCGGCGTGCGAGGCGGCGAACAGGATGAGCACGTTCACCAGCTTCAGGAACAGCAGCATGCCCACCGCGCCCGCGACGACCTGGTACGCCGGGCTCGCCGAGCTGAAGTTGAGGTAGACCTGCCCGATCGTCTTCAGCAGTTCCAGCCCGATGGTGATGACCAGGGCCGGTCCGATGACCCGGCGCGGCGACAGGCGCAGCCGGGGGGCCAGCGTCAGCAACGCCGTCGACAGCAGGATGTTCACGCAGATGCCGAGCACGAAGGCGACCGTGGACAGCGTCCACTGCGCCGGCAGCGCGTCGACCCCGATCGTCTGCCCGGCCAGCCAGGTGAGCGCGCTCTGGGCGCCGAAGGACAGGGCCAGCGAGATCGACAGCAGCAGCCCGAGCGTGACCAGCACGGCCAGGTCGATCAGCCAGCGCAGGAAGAAGTTGCCCGGATACTGCTCCAGGCCCCAGACCGCCCGCATGGAGGAGCGCATCGAGTCGATCCAGAACAGGCCGGTCAGCGGAAGGCCGAACGAGGCGATCACCCCGGCCGTGTCCCGCGCCTCGCGCAGCGCCTGCACGTCCAGCCGGGGGAACGTGTCGCTCAGATAGCTCTCCACCTGACCGAGCGCGGCGGGCGTGTCCAGTACGTGACCCATGATCACGAAGGCCAGCAGGGCGAGCGCGAAGATGGCGTAGAACGCGTAGTAGGTCATTCCCGCGGACAGGCGGCCCGCGTCGGTTCGGTCGTAGTGGACGGCGGCCCGGACAAGGTGGTCGAACCAGCCGCACCGGTCCCGCGCCGCGACCCATACCCTGACGAACCCGCTGGTCCAACGGCTCGCCTCGGGGGTGGCCTTCATGACCGCGCACTCTACCCCCAAGCGGGCGTTTCACCGTCCGCGGACCGGCCGATCTTGGTGAAATCCGGAGCGGCGCGGCTCGTCGCCGTCCGGGGGCGGCGTCGTCCCCGGAGGGTGGGCGGGCCTCGACTCCGCTCGATCCACAACGAGCCGAACAAAGGTGTCGTTCTGCCGTAGCGCGAGACGTGGTTAACCGTATAGAAATACGACACCTCTTCGTTTAAGGCTTGACGTAAGCCTGGCGGTGCCGAGAGAGCGCTCTCTCGCATCCCGGTGACGTCACGCCGCCCGTTCTCGATAGGCAGGCCGATGAGAACAGCCGGTGACCAGGACGTACGCGCGACGTCACGCGCACGCGGAGACATCTCCGCAGCCCGTCTCCTCTGACCTGATCGGACCCAGTCGTCCGTGGGCGTGCCCCCGCCCGCGGGCACGGTGGTGGCCGTCCGCCGGCGCCGACCCGGAACTATCCGGGCCGGCGGGCGGTCACCGCTCCCGTGCCGGGGCGCGCGAACGCGTGGATCTTCGTCGCGGTGGCCGCGGCGGTCACCGTTCCCGTGCCCGCGCACGCGTGGATCTTCGTCGCGGTGGCGGTGGTGGTCACCGCTCCCGCGCCGGAGGGACGTCCACCCTCGGCCCGCGCAGGAGCCACCACAGGATCGACGCCTGGACGAACCCGGCGGCGGTGAGCAGCAGCAGATGCGCGCTGACGGGAATCGTCTCCGGGGGGATCATCATCACCAGCCAAGAGAGCGGCAGGGTCGCCAGGATCAGCATGACCGCCGACAGGCCCTGGTCGCTCTGGCGCATGCCGACCTCGGCGAAGACGTGCGCACCGATGACGATCAGCATGTAGCCGCCGCTGAGGACGAGGGCGAGGGTGCCCCGCTTGTACCGGGAGGCGAAACGGGCCGCGTCGCGAACTGGTCTCATGCCCCCGATTCTGCCCCCGGGGCCGCCGGTGAGACCTCCGTACGAATACCCGGTCGATCCCGGTACGAATACTCAGAAGCCGCTCCGGCCGGACCGGGTGCGGCCCGTCGCGGTTCCGTTCAGGCCGGTGGTCCGGCGGGGGGACTCACGGGCGCGGTTCGTCGGGGAAGCCGGTCCAGCGCAGTTCGGCGGGCAGGTGGCCCATGTCGTTGTAGCAGAGGACGCCGGAGAGCCGGCCGGGCGCGTACCGGATCACCGTCAGGGCCGCGTTGCAGTGGTTGAGCCCCAGCCAGCGCCACCGCGGGGCGTCCTGCGCGGCCCGGACGAGCCAGCCGACCAGGAAGTTGTGGGTGACGACCAGCTCGTGACGGGTCTCCTCGCCCTCCACCGGCCCCGTCAGCCGTTCCAGTGCCTCGGCGGCCAGCTCCGCGCCGCGCTCACGCTCCTCCACCGGGAACAGGTCGAGGAAACGGAGCAGGTAGTCGGCGGACTCCGGTGGCAGTTCCTCCCTTTCCGGTACGTACGGGACGTAGTCTCCGGCCAGCTCCGAGACGCGCACGGGGACACCGTCCAGCTGCTCGCCGATCAGGCTCGCGGTCTGCGCGGCGCGGGGCAGCGGGCCGTGGTGGATCACCGAGATGGGGACGCTCCGGAGCCGCCTGCCGAGCAGCACGGCCTGGCGGCGGCCGTTCTCCGTCAGCGAGCCCCCGGCCGGTGAGGCCTCGCCGTGCCGGGTGACGTACAGATAGCGGGGAGAGTACGACAAGGCGCTCCTTTCGCGTCCGGGTCACCCTACCGACGCGGGCGCGGCGGTGGCCGGTGCCTCGTGCGAAGCGCCCGGGAGATCGCGGGCCCTCGGTCCGCGTGCCGCCTTCCGAGGCGGTGACCGCTGTCTTGAAGCTCACTCAGTTCCCGGGACTGCGGCCAGGGCGGCTTTCCCGGGACTGCGGCCAGGGCGGCGCGGAGAGGGCCAGGGCGATCCGGCGACCCGGCGAACCGTTCGCATCGGCCGCGAGCGGGTGTCTCACCGTCTTCCCGCCCGGGCCAGCGCGTCCTCGGCCTGCGCGGCCAGCGCGGAGACGAGATCGGCCGCGGACGGCAGGTCGTCGATGAGGTCGACGGCCTCGCCGGCCCATACCGGCAGCGGGGGCACATCGCCCCCTGTCACGGCATCGAGGTAAGCCTGCTTGGCCCGGGGGTCGGCGGCGAGTTCGGCTTCCCTGCCCCGCCACTGGTCAAGGGTGGGATGGCCGAGAGTGCGAGCGGTGTATCTCGACGGCCACCGGGAGCCCCGGACGATGTCCAGCACGCTGCTGCGCTCGGTGTCCTCCCCGCCGCTCTCGATGATCCTTTTGATGATCGAGGGGTCGGCGAGAGCCTCGGCCGTGACCTGGAAACGGGTGCCGATGAGCGCCCCGGCGGCGCCAAGGGCCAGGGCCGCGGCCACCCCGCGGCCATCGGCGATCCCGCCGGCCGCCAGCACCGGCACCGGTGCCGCCAGATCCACCACTACGGGCACGAACGGCAGGGTGGACCGCCCGTGCCGTGCCCCGTGCCCACCGCTCTCCGTGCCCTGCGCCACGATGACATCGGCGCCCAGGTCCACCGCACGCCTGGCCTCGTCCAGGTCGGTGACCTGGATGATCAGTGCCGCGCCCGACTCGTGGACGCGGCCGGCGAACGGGCTCGGGTCACCGAAGGACAGCATCACCGCCGCGGGGTCGTACTCCAGCGCGCGCTCGACCGCGCCGACGTCTATCGCCCAGGTCAGGAAACCGATTCCCCACGGCCTGTCCGTACCTTCCGTGACGAGCGGCACCTCGCGGGCCAGCCAGTCGCGGTCCCCGTCCCCCGAGCCCAGCAACCCGAGCCCCCCGCCGCGAGAGACGGCCGCCGTCAGCGCACCACCGGCCGACCCGCCCATCGGTGCCAGGGCGATCGGGTGCCGGACACCGAACAACTCCGTGAACGCCGTCGACAACGTCATGACCGCCATCATCCCCCTTGCCGGTATTCGAGGAATCAGCGGGGCGAACCGACCACCGACGCCCTGACGTTCCACAGCGGACGACGCCTGCCGAGGATCGTTCCGCGTCGGACGCGTCCCCCTGGTGCGGCGATCGTCCGATGAAGGATTCCGGCCCGGCGCGGTAAGTACAGGTGACCTCATACGCCAGGAAAGGCCAGCATGCATGACGATCCCCCGCGAAGTCATCGAGGTCGATGACGCGACCCTCATCGAGCGGTCGCTGGACGAGCCCGAGATCTTCGCCATTCTGTTCGACCGGCACGCGCCGCTCCTGCACCGCTACGTGACCAGGCGACTGGGACCCGGCGAGGCGGAGGACGTCGTGGCCGACACCTTTCTGGCCGCCTTCCAGCGTCGGGGCGTTTACGACCGGGGCCGCCCCGACGCCCGCCCGTGGCTGTACGGCATCGCCTCCAACGTGATCGGCAAGCGACGGCGCACCGAGACGAACCTCTACCGCGCGTACATCCGCAGCGGCGTGCATCCGGCGGAGATACCCGGCCCGCAGGTGGAGGACGGAGTCAACACCCTGGCGGTCAACCGGCCGCTGGCGCGGGCCCTGCTGGGGCTCAAACGGGCCGATCGCGACGTGCTGCTGCTCGTCGCCTGGGCCGAGCTGAGCTACCAGGAGGTCGCCGACGCGCTCGCCATCCCGCCCGGCACCGTGGCCTCGCGGCTCAACCGGGCCCGTCTCCAGATCCGCCAAGCCCTGGACCAGGAAGAACGAGGAGAATGACGATGCACGAACTGAAGTCCATGTGGAGCACCGTTCAGCCGGCCAACCCGGGGGAGCTCGCCGGAGCGCGGCGACGGCTCCTCGACGGGATGCGCCCCCGGCGGCGCTTCGTCACCGCCCCCCGGCTGCTGGTCGCGGCCGGTGTCGCGGCGGCCGTCGCCGGCACGGCGCTGGTCGTCGGAAACGGCACCCCCGCCTACGCGCTGGCCAGGAGCCCGGACGGCACGATCACGGTAACCGTCAACGAGCTGCGCGACCCCGCCGGGCTGCAGGCCAGGCTGGGCGCGGCCGGGGTCAGGGCGGACGTGACGTTCCTGGCCGCGGGCACGCGGTGCGCGGCCCCCCGGTTCGCCGCCGTGGACGCGACCTACGACGGTCCACCCGCCACGGGACCGGACGAGCTGCGCGCGGTCGTGAACGAGTCGCGTTCGCCCAAGGCCGCCACGGTGACCTCCGTACGGACGATCCGGATCTCCCCGGAGCACATCGAACCGGGCGAGACGCTCGTGATGGAGTTCCGCGACAACGCGAACGCGCAGGCGCCCTGGCGACTCGGCACGTGGCTGGCCCAGGCGGACACCCCGGTGCGACCGTGCACGCCCGTCGAGGACACCGGCTGAGACCCTCCTGCCGACACCGTGGTGCCTGGGCTCGATCCGGCGTGACGGACATCCGAAGTCGGGTGCTTTCCCGGGGAAACACAGGGGAAAGCACCCGTACCGCAGGCCCGGACGGCGGGCGGGTGGAGGGCCGTGCCGCCGCCCTGACATTCACCCGGACCATCCGGCGGCGGCTCGTCCCGTCCCGGAAGACGGGTGACGATTCCGTCCCAGGACACGCGCGACAGGTGACCAAGAGGTGGCGCGGACGTTCGGGGTCGGCGAGGACGGAACACCTCCCGCGGTGTGCCGAGATCACATCGCCCCCGGCGGGCCGGGCAGGACGATCTCGAAGAAGCCCTGCGCCCTGTAGGTGGCGAGCTTCCTCGCCCTACCGGTTTCGACGTTCACCGCGTAGGCGGTGAACGTCCGGTACGGCGGGTCGATCACCGCGGGCTCGTCGTCCGGCACCTGGGACAACGGCCTGCACCGCAGGGACATGGTCAGGGCCGTGACCTCCTCGGCGCCGAGCCAGGTGCGCAGCGAGATGTGGGAGACGTCGGCGGGCAGCCCGCTGATGACGGTCGTCCTCCGCTTCTTGCCGGTGAGCGTGTCCATCAGGGCGAGGTCGCCGCCCCGGCGGCACGGCTTCTCGCGGGTACTGAGATTCTCGATCACCGCGACGGTCTTCCCGTCGGGGGCGAGCGGGCTGAAGAAGTAGCTCACCGGCAGGATGAACGACGTGGAATCGCCCTTCGAAGAGCTCGGCCACAGGTTCGAGATCGTTTGCAGCCGTGATCTGGGCGAGTAGTCCGCGAGCGTGATGGTGGCACCGTCCCTCGACAGGCCGACGGGGACCCAACGGTTCGGCAACTCGCGGACGGCCCTGTCGCGCATGTCGATGAGCAGCGCGGGGTGCTTGAACTCCGGGACCTTGCTGAAAGCCACGAACCGCCCGTCGTCCGACAGCATCAAACGCGAGACGCTTCCCAGCAGGGACTTCGGCACCTTGCGCGCGGCCGTCGTCTTCTGACCCGAGGCCAGATCGCGCACCTGGAAGGTGCCCTCCTCGGCGCCGTAGTAGGCGATCTTCCGGCCGTCCCGGCTGATCGCGAGCGGGCTGTCGCGCAGGCCGGTGCGGCCGGGGGCGAGGCTGGGCAGCGCCTCCGTCACGTGGTAGGTCTCGCCGCTCCGGGTGACCACCCGCCATCCTCCGTCCCGGCAGCCCGACGGCGCCTTTCCAGTGGCCGGCCCGCAGAAGGTCTTGTACGCGTGGCTCACCGGCCCCACTCCGCGCGGCGGAAGATCGCCTGCTGGCAGGTCGCCCGCCGGGAGGTCGCCTGCTGGCAGGTTGCTTGCCGGCAGGTCGCCTTTGGAAGCGGTCTTCTGTGGCTCGTCCGGCAGCAGCCGGATGCCGGCCGTCGTACCGAGAGCGACGAGCACGACCATGGCCGCCGCGAGGAGCGAGATCACGGTACGCCGCCTGCGGCCGTGCGTCGCGATCGTGCGTTCGGCCAGGTCCACCTGTGGAGAGTCGTCGGCCAGGTCGACGAGCACGTCCCGTAGCCAGGTCATCGGTAGGCCTCCTCGGTTTCCAGGTCGGCGAGCTTCGGCGCCAGCTCGGGCGCCAGTTCGCGTAAGCGGGCCAGCGCGTGGTGGGCCTGGCTCTTCACCGTCCCGATCGAGCAGCTCAGCAGTTCGGCCGTCTCACGTTCGGTCCTGTCCTCGTAGTAGCGCAGTACGATCACCGCCCGCTGCCGGGGTGGCAGCCGCATGAGAGCCTGGCGCATGACGAGCCGCACGATGGTCGAGTCCTCACCCGAGTACGGCCGGTCAGGCGGGTCTGGGGTCGGGAGCTCGGCCCTGACCCGGTGCCGCCGCCACGAGATGTACTGGTTCAGCAGCGCCTTGCGCGCGTACGCCTCGGGGTGCTCGACGCGCGACAGCCTGGACCAGCGTCCGAGCACCTTGAGCAGGACGCTCTGCAGCAGGTCCTCGGCCTGGTGAGCGTCTCCCGTGAGCAGGTAGGCGGTGCGCATCAGCGCCTGCTGATGGCCGGCGACGAACCCGCGGAAGCTGTCATTGCGGTCCAAGGGGACTCCTCTCAACCGTTACTGACGCTCGTGACATGTCGAAAGGTTGGGTCCCGCCCGGCCAGAACTTCGGGCACCGCCGACACGGTCCGGTACCGCCGCCCGACAACGGCCATGCCCACCAGGCCCAGTTCGGGGGCTCCGCCGTTCCGGCCCAGCAATCGCTTCTCGGAACTTCCGAATCCTCGGGCTCACGCGGGAGAACGGAGCCGAAGACATCCCGCGCACGTTTCGCGACCCGATCGAGAACGAGATCCGAGACGTGCGCCAGACGCGGAATCTCGCGTACGGCTGTGCATGGGTTTTGATCTCGTTGTCATGGACGCCACGCCCCGGGTGCCATACCTGTGGCACCCGCCCTGACCCGTAACCCCGTTGGGCGTCGCCTCCACTCCTCCGCGAGGGGGCCACGTCCGGGTGCCCGGACCACAGCCTGGATGATCGACATCGAGGCGTACCTGCACCGGGATTCGAACCTGGGACCTCCGCATTATGAGTGCGGCGCTCTCACCGACTGAGCTATGCAGGCGTGCAGTGGGACGGGGTCGAACCGCCACAGCCGAAGCGTCCGGGTTACAACCGGGTGAGCTCACCACGTGCTCAGCCCCTGCGCGTTGGGTTGAGACTACCGAGCGAGCCCCGGCGGTCTCACCTCGTTTTCGCGCGCCGGGAGGGGACGCGCTTCACGGCGAACATCGGGAACGTAGGCCGTGGCCGCCTCTCCGTCATGAGGGGGCGCGTGCGTCATGATGAAGGAGATGTCCTCCGACCCTCTGGTGCGTGCCACCACGTCTCTTCACGGCCTCGCTCTGGGCGACGCCTTCGGTTCCCAGTTCTTCGTCCCGGCCAACCGCCACGCCCTGTCCGGCCGTCTGCTTCCGCCCGGCCCGTGGCAGTGGACCGACGACACCGAGATGGCGTGTTCCGTCTACCGCGTCCTGGCCGATCACGGCGTCATCGACCAGGATCGGCTCGCCGCCGGCTTCGCCACCCGCCACGACTTCGACCGAGGGTACGGCCCGGCCACCAACCGGATGCTCCGCCTCGTCCGCGAAGGCGGTGACTGGCGGACGCTCTCGGCCGAGCTGTTCGACGGCAAGGGCTCGTGGGGCAACGGCGCCGCGATGCGGGTCGCGCCGCTCGGTGCCTGGTTCGCCGACGATCTCGCACACGTCGTCCACCAGGCCACCCTGTCGGCGCGGGTCACCCACACCCACCCCGAAGCGGTGGCCGGTGCGATAGCCGTAGCCGTGGCCGCCGCGACGACCGCCACGGAGCCCGCTCTCCCGTCAGGGCGTTTCCTGGACAGGATCACGGAGCATGTGCCCGCGAGCATGGTCCGCGACGGCATCGTCGAGGCCCGGCGACTCCTCACCATCGGTGATCCCGTCCTCGCCGCCAAAGCGCTGGGCAACGGGCGACAGGTCAGCGCGCACGACACGGTGCCCTTCACCCTCTGGGTCGCCGCCCGCGAACGCCGGGACTTCGAGGCGGCCATGTGGACCACCGCGGTGGCGGGTGGTGACATCGACACCACCTGCGCGATCGTCGGAGGCGTTGTCGCGGCTTCGGGAAGTGCTCGCCTGCCTTCGGGATGGCGAAAACGATGCGAGCCGCTACCGGCCTGGGCGGGCGCCCCGCCCCTCGGTCTCTCAGACTGAGAGTGAAATACCGCATCGGGTGGTTACGCTCCCGCACCCGGTAAGCCCGCAGGTCGATACTGCCGCCCCCGCGGAGTGCATTCCCCGATCCCGTGATCGCGATGGCAGCGAGGATCCCAGTGAGAGCCGTGATGCAGCAGCGAAACGGCCAGGTCGGGGTGGGCGGCGGCCCAGACGTCATCGAAGACGAACCACTGGCGATGGCCGAAGTACTCATCGACGATGGTGGACAGGCTGTAGACGCTCGCCCCGAGTTCGCGCTCGATCCACTCGTGGGCGTTGCCGCTTCCCGCCTCGTCCCACACCCTGCGAAACCAGTCGAGCACCGTCGCGTCGGGAAAGTGCCGCACCAACCTGCCGGGGGGGCTCGTAAACGCTGCGGTAGATGAAGAACACCATGTCGCAGACCATCTCAGATGCCATTGACAGAACATGATCGGTCAGCTTGTCGTGTTCCGTGCTCTCCGGGAGGAGACGCCACCGACGGCACCGGTTTTCAAGAGGGCTACATTCTCAGTGGAAACAGGGTTTCTCACCAGGGCGGCAGCACAGTGATCTTGTCAGTGGAGCCTCCTATGCTTCTCGACCATGGAAAGAGACGAAACTCCTGCGGCGGAAATCGCACAGATGGACGTCGAAGTGCGCTATAGCCACGCTTACCTCGTCGATGAGGATGACGACTGCTATCCAGACGGCATGTTGGACGACTCTCCAACTCATCCCATCGGGATCATCCGAGTGGAGAAGGGGATCGCCTTCCTGATCACCGGTCTTCACACAGGCACGGTGAGTTTCACCGTAGCTGTTGCCGATCAGGATCCGGGTGCCGACCTTGAGGGCTATGAAGACATAGTGGAGATCAGCTTCGAGTCGCCGTCAGGTTACATCTCACTGTATGAATCGGGGGGTGCAGGCGTTCACGGCATCCCTTCGTTATCTGCCGGCCCCGGGACCTACCGTTTCCGGTATCACGCGCGTGGAATGGACGCCGCCCGTGAAGAGAGTTTTCCCGATGTGGTGATCGATCACTACCTTCTTCAAATTTGGCCGGCGTCGCACAGTGACCCCGTCGTACTCAAGTCCACGAGCTCATATTTCCGGTGCTGGCTAAGCGGCGGGTGATGCGGTAAGGCCGGCACGGAAGAGATCGGGTGGCGTCGTCAGCTTGGGGAATCTCCAACGCACCTGGTCCCTGAGCTGGAGAGAAGCTGACCTGCGGGGGAGTACCTCGGCTGCCCGTGATCCCCCCGGGTTTCCCCTGCCGGCGGGTGCGCAACAGGCACGGCTTGAGAGCCCCGTGCGGACGCACACACTCCTCCCGTCAGATCTTCCCGTCTGCCTCGTCCCATCCCGGAGGGGGTGACAGTTCGGGGACGGAGGATCAAGGTCGTCTTCGCGTGTACGTCGGCCGGTGGACGTTCCTCGGTCATGGGATGTCAACGGTCACAAATGGTCTCGATCCGGAGGAGTCGAGATGTTGGGCTTGCCGGGGACGTGGCAGGCGGGAAGATCCGGCTCTACCTCGGCCGTCTACAACTCTTCGGTCTTGCGATCCGATCATCCCGGAGCCGAAATACCCCTGCCGGAGGCAGAATGAGGCAGCAGCGGGTAGAGCCAGAAAGGCGGGTGCGCCGTGCCGAGTAAGAAACCTGGAATCACGCTGGAGTTGGGGTATTACGGCGAGTACACCGTTCTGCATGTGAGGGGTGATCTCATCCGGGACGCTGCCCCGGCGATGCTCCTCCAAAGCGAGATAGTGAGTCTGAAGGTGGACGGTCCTCCGCGATTGATTCTCGACCTGGAGGGAGTCACCGCCTGGGATGACGATGGGGTCGGGGCCGTCATCGGTGCGGCGAAGCGGGTCATGACGGCTGGCGGGAGGCTGCTTATCGCGGCGACTCCGGTTGATCTCAGGGAGCGTTTCCGGCGAGGGAGATTGGACCTGCGGTTGGAGTTTCGCGAGACCGTTGAGCAGGCCGTGAACGAGTTCGGCGGTTTCAGGTAGGCGGCGGTGTGCCGATGGTCGGCACGGTGTTGGGTGCGGCGCAGGGCCGCTACGGCGATGCCCCGTGCGGCGCTTGCGCCGTGACCGGCCTCCAGGCCGCATGCGCGGCGCGCCACTGCTTGATGCCACTCGGAACGATTCGGCAGTGATTCAGCTCGTGATCGGCTGGTGTCGCTGTGTCGGAAGGTGATCATTGTTCGTGAATGCGGTGATGCCACCATCCGCCGAAGCGCCAGGGGTAATAGCGCGCCCAGGGGTCTGGGATGGTTCGGTGGTAAAACTCCTCGTCCAGCCGTGTCGCAATTCGTGAAAGTTCTGCCTTGGCTGGGGATCGAAGGCGTCGCAGGGCGTATTCCAGGGTGTTCCGGGCCTCTGCCGGGTCGCAGCAAGGGCAGTTTGCTTCGGGCAGATAGGGATAGCGGCCGGACTGCCGGAGGAACCGTTCGTATTCGGCGAGGGCCCCGACGATGGCTCCAGGCCCTAGACGCTGGAACTCGACTCGTGCGATGGCTGCACAGGTCCGGCTGGAGACGCCGGGAATCTTGGGAGCTGGGCGGTAGCGTCGGCGATTCGCCCACACTTGCGCACGGAGGATGCTCGGCCGTCTACGCGGCATCGGCCTTTCGGGTCGTCATGATCCGCCTGGTGCCACATCTCGACATCACGAACCACCCCGCAGCGTGCCCTGGAAGGCTCCGAGGCCTTCCGCGAGCCTCCGGAATCGCCGGCCCTACCTGGTAAAACGGGGGCCGATCCACTCCGCGCATGTTCCGTGCCCGGTGGCATACGGCTGCTTTCGGCCGCCTGCGGCTGCATGAGAGGGTCGGGCCCCGGAGAAGCGAAAGACCAGGTCAGCGCGTGGATGACCTGGTCTTGGCAGCGCACCCTGCAGGATTCGAACCTGCGACCGTCGGATTAGAAGTCCGATGCTCTATCCAGCTGAGCTAAGGGTGCTCCCGCTCAATTGTGCATGATCCAGGGAGTGCCCACGTATCGGTTTTGGGCCGGTGTCGTGAGGATCACTCTGTTGATCTCCCGCTCCCCCGGGGGAGTGACCGCTCGACTGCTCCGGCTCAGGCGGGTGACGGCCGTTCGAAAGGGGGGAGCCGGGACGGCGGAGGGGGCTTCTGGGCTGCTGACCTGGTCGTTCTTCCGCCGGGCGCGGCGAGGGCGGGGGCCGGGTGTTCGGAAGTCGAGGGGTGGGGGTCCTGGAGGGCGTGGGCGGGGTTTGGAAGTTTGGGGTTAAGTGTCCGAGAGGGCACGGGGTGGATGAAGTGTTCGGGGGGCGGGGCCGGGTGTTCGGGGGGCGAAAGGGCGGGAGGGCTTCCGGGGGCTCGGTTGGCGGGGGCGGTGTGTCTGAATCGTTCTCCTGGGGAGGTGAGGCGGTCTAGGCTCGTATGCCATGTTCGTCACCACGGTCCAAGAGGAGATTCCCCTTCTGGGCGGTGATGTCACCGACGGGGTGGTGCGGGTCGGAGACACCGTCCGGCGGCCCAGCAGGGCCTCGACGGAGTCGGTGCACGCGCTCCTGCGTCACCTGGAGCGTTCCGGGTTCGAGGGCGCTCCCCGGGCGCTGGGGGTGGACGAGCGGGGCAGGGAGATCCTGAGCTACGTCGAGGGGGAGTCCGCGGCCAGGCCGCTGCCCTCGTACGCGCTCACCGGGGAGTCCCTGGTCGCGCTGGCGCGGCTGTTGCGCGGGTTCCACGACGCGGTGGAGGGGTTCGTCCCGCCGCGGGGGGCCGTCTGGGAGGCCGGGTCCAACGACGACGCGGCACCGGAGCTGGTCGGGCACTGCGACGTGAACCTCGACAACGTGATCTTCCGCGACGGGCTTCCCGCCGCGCTGATCGACTTCGACATGGCCCGGCCGACGACCAGGCTGTTCGACGTGGTGACCACGCTGCGCCACTGGGCGCCGATCGCCGATCCCGTCGACCTGGAGCCGTTCCAGCGCCGTCTCGACGTCGGTCCGCGGCTCCGGCTGTTCTGCGACGCGTACGGCCTGACGCCCCGTGACCGCCGTCACCTGCTGGATCTCGCCCGGCTCCGCTTCGACCGCTCGTACCACGCGATGCGGGTCAAGGCCGAGGCGCAGGGCGAGGGCGGCGGATGGGCCCGGATGTGGGCCGGTGGGGCGGGGGAACGCATCCGGCGGGCCTGCGCGTGGCTGGAGACCCACCAGGATGAGCTCCATGAGCATCTCGTCTAGGCGGCAGAAGACCAGGGTGCGGGGATGGCGGCCGGGGGTGGCCGAGGGGGTGGGGATGCTCGCCGGGGTGGCGATCGACGCCGTGCTCGCCGACCCTCGGCGCGGGCACCCGGTCGCGCTGTTCGGTACGGCCGCCGCCAGGGTGGAGCGGCGCGTGTACGGAGACGGCCGGGCCCGGGGTGTCCTCCACGTGGTCCTGTGCGTCGTCCCGGTCGCGCTGCTCGGTCACATCGCGTCCCGGGCGCGCAACCCGGTGGTGCGGGCCGCGCTGAGCGCGGCGGCGACGTGGGCGGTCGTCGGCGGTACGACGCTGGGCCGCGAGGGCGCGGCGATGGCCGGGTTCCTGGAGGACGGCGATCTCGCGGGGGCGCGGGGACGGCTGTCGCACCTGTGCGGGCGCGACCCGTCCGGGCTGGGGGAGTCCGGGCTCGCCAGGGCCACCGTCGAGTCGATCGCGGAGAACACCTCGGACGCGGTGGTGGCGCCGCTGTTCTGGGGTGCGGTGGCCGGGGTGCCCGGCCTGCTCGCGTACCGGGCCGTCAACACGCTGGACGCGATGGTCGGTCACCGGAACGCGCGCTACGAGCGCTTCGGGTGGGCCGCGGCCCGCCTCGACGACGTCGCCAACTTCGTGCCCGCCCGGATCACCGGGCTGCTCGCCGCACTGGGCGCTCCCCTGGTGGGGGGTTCGCCGAGGCGGGCGGCGGCGGTGCTGCGCAGGGACGGCCACCGCCACCCCAGCCCCAACGCGGGCCGCTGCGAGGCCGCCTTCGCGGGCGCGCTGGACCTCACACTGGGAGGGGTCAACGTGTACGGCACCCGGGTGGAGCATCGGCCGGAGATGGGTGACGGGCCCGCGCCCTCGGTCGCGGACATCCGCAGGTCGGTACGGCTGGCGCGGGCGGTGGGACTCGGGGCCGCGGCTCTGGCTGTTTTGGCCGTTCTGCGGCGCCGATGAACCCCCGGTGGACCCCGGCGGACCTGTGGATGGCCGCTGGGGAGAAGTCGCTGACGGGTTCGGGGGGCTGGGCCGGGCCCCGGGAGCAGGGGGTTCTGCGGGGGTTCGGGGGCGGGCCCCGGGTTCGCGGGTCGAGGATCCACGGGTCGGGAATCCGCGGGTCGAGGATCTGCGGGGTGGGGGTCCGCAAGTCAGGGGTCCGCGGGGAGTCCGGGTGGGCGGTGCGGGCGCCGGGGCGGCATGCTGGTCGCCATGATGGTTGATTCCCCTGGAGAACCGCTCGTTGTTCCGATCTGTCCTAATGTCACCCGTCGTCCCGGTGCCGTGGGTTGTCCCGGTGTCGTGGCTCGTTCGGGTGGCGTGTGCCGGGGCGGGGCGGAGGCGTGAAGGGGGCGCTGCTGGTCGCGGGGACGACCTCCGACGCGGGCAAGAGCGTCGTCACCGCCGGGATCTGCCGCTGGCTCGCCCGGCAGGGGGTGAGGGTCGCGCCGTACAAGGCGCAGAACATGTCGCTCAACTCCTTCGTCACCGCCGACGGCGCCGAGATCGGCCGGGCCCAGGCGATGCAGGCCGCCGCGTGCGGGCTGGAGCCCAGCGCGGACATGAACCCGATCCTGCTCAAGCCGGGCAGCGACCGGCGCAGCCAGGTCGTGGTGATGGGCAGGCCGATGGCCGAGGTCGACGCGATGGAGTACTGGGACGTCAAGGAACGGCTCCGCCAGGTCGCGGTGGACGCGCTGGAACGGCTGCGGAGCACGTACGACGTGGTGGTCTGCGAGGGGGCGGGCAGCCCGGCGGAGATCAACCTGCGCCGGGGGGACATCGCGAACATGGGCCTGGCGCGTGCCGCGAACCTGCCGGTCGTCGTGGTCGGCGACATCGACAGGGGCGGGGTCTTCGCCGCGCTGTACGGGACGGTGGCGCTGCTGGAGCCCGCCGACCAGGCGCTGATCGCCGGGTTTGTGATCAACAAGTTCCGGGGGGCGCCCGAGATCCTCGAACCGGGGCTGGACATGATCAGGGAGCTGACCGGCCGCGAGGTGTACGGGGTGCTGCCCTGGCTGGACGGCCTCTGGCTGGACGTCGAGGACTCCCTGGCCCTGGACAACCGGCCCGCGATCGGAGCGCGTGCCCCGCATGGCGGGCAGACCCTGCGGGTGGCGGTGGTGCGGCTGCCGCGGATCTCCAACTTCACGGACGTGGACGCGCTGGCCTCGGAGCCCGGGGTGACGGTCCGCTTCGTGACCTCCCCCGGTGAGCTGGACGACGCCGACCTGGTGGTGCTGCCCGGTTCCCGGGCCACGGTCTCCGACCTGGCGTGGCTCCGCGCCACCGGCCTGGCCGCGGCCCTGCCGGGGCGGGCGGTGCTGGGCATCTGCGGCGGCTACCAGATGCTCGCCAGGACCATCCGCGACGACGTCGAGTCGGGGGCGGGCCTGGTCGAGGGGCTGGGGCTGCTGCCCGCGTCGGTGGAGTTCGCCGCGGACAAGACGCTGGGCCGCCCGTCCGGCACCGCGTACGGCCATCCGGTCTCCGCGTACGAGATCCACCACGGCGTGGTGACGGCCGACGGCGGCGAGCCCTTCCTGGACGGCTGCCGGGACGGTTCGGTGTGGGGGACCACCTGGCACGGCGCCCTGGAGAACGACGGTTTCCGCCGGGCCTTCCTCGCCGAGGTGGCCGCGGCCTCCGGGCGTGACTTCACCCCGGCGCCGGACGTGTCGTTCGCCGCCCTGAGGGAGGAGCGGCTGGACGCGCTCGGCGACCTGATCGAGCGGAACGTCGACACCGATGCGCTGCTCCGGCTGCTGGAGGGCGGGGCTCCGCGTGGGCTGCCGGTGTTGCCGCCCGGCGGGGCTTCGCGTGAGGCTCCGGACTTCTCGGCCGGTGTTCCCGCGGCCGGTTGAGCCGATACGCCTTTCGCCGGTCGAGCCGGTGTTCCCGCCGCCATTCGGCCAGGTCCCTTCCTTCGGTGATCGAGCCGGTGTCTCCCTTGCCGGTCGGGGAGGTGGGTTCTCGCCCCTCGCGTGGTTTTCGTTGAGGGGCGGAGGCGGGTTCCCTTGAGGGGCGAGGGCGGGTTCCCTTGAGGGGCGAGGGCGGGTTCCCTTGAGGGGCGAAGGCGGGCGGATCGCTTCGGCCGGGGAAAAGGAGAGGGTTCCTCTGCCGGGTAAACTCGGTATTCCCCCGCCAGGTCCGATGGGGGTATGGGAGGCCGACCATGACCCGCATCCTGATGTTGCTCTTCGTCATCGCGGTGGTCGCGGTGGTGGTCCTCGGCGTGATCATGCTCGTCCGCGCGTCCGCGACACGGGCGTCCGAGGCTCGCGCGGCTGTCGCCGACAACCCTCGCGAGATCCTCAAGCGCCGCTACGCGGCCGGTGAGATCGACGAGGACGAGTATCTCCGCCGCATGTCAGGCCTCTCCCAGGACTGGTAGGTCCCCGCCGGCCGTCCACGGCTCCCGGTGCTCCCTGTGCTCCCTGTGCTCCCGGGCCTCTCCCGGTGATGGGTCCTTCGGTCGTCCGGTGCTCCCGAGCCTCCCCTGGGACCGGTAGGTCGTCCGGTGTTCCCGAAGCTCCCGGTGCTCTTCGGGGACGATGGATTTGTCGGCGTATCGCTTCTTTTCCGGTGATCCTCGGTAATCCTTGGAGGGAAACTCCACAGCGCGCCGAGGAGCAGGATGCCCGGACTCGAAGCCGTCGCCGCCGCCGCGGGAAAGGCCGTGGTGGAACGCGCCATGCGTGAGGGACTCGCCGCCCGGACGGCGAGGGCCGAGCGGGGCGCCGACCTCACCACTCTCATCCAGAGCGGGTTTCCCGACCGGTTCCTGCGGCGCAGCCTCGAACGGCAGCTGGAGGCGATCGCCGACGGGGTGGAGAGACGGCTCACGGTGCTCGTCGAGCGGGAGTACGGCGGCCTCGCCGAGAACGACCGGGCGGCCGTCCTGCACGAGGTGGTGGCGGTCGTCCAGGCCGCCGACCTCTCCGACAGGGCGCTCCTGGCCGCGGACATGGACCCGATCAAGCTCGCCAGGGCGATCCGGACCGGCCTGCCCGACCCGGCCGCGCAACTCGGCGAGGCCGGGGCACGCCTCTTCGACGTACTGCTGGACGAGTGCCTCGACTGCCTGGTGCGGATCGTCCAGCAGCTCCCGCAGTATCTGCCCCGGGCCGGGACCGAGCTTCTCGGCCGCGTCTCCTCCGTGGAGAGCCGCGTCTCGTCCGTCGAGGACCGCCTCGCCACCCTCGGCCAGCAGGTCTCCTCGGTGCTCGCCCGCCTCCCGGCCCGTTCGCTCGACGCGCCCTCGGGCACCTGGGGCGACGACGAGTTCCTGCGCCGCTATCTCGGGCACGTCAGCACGACTCTCGACGAGGTCGAGCTGTTCGGCGTCCGGGTGGAGAGCTACCGCCCCCGCGCCACGCTGAGCGTCGCCTACATCAGTCTCAACGCGTACCCCGATGAGCTCGACCGGGGCGAGGTCCTCCCGCGCGTCCGTTTCGCCGAGCTGACCGAGGCGGCGGCCCACCACGAGCCCGTCACGTCACGGGTGGAGAGCGCGCTTGGCCGGTTCCGGCGCGTCCTGCTCAGGGGAGGCGCCGGTTCGGGCAAGAGCACGCTGCTGCGCTGGCTCGCGGTGACGGCGGCCCGGGGCGGCCTCACCGGGGACCTGGCCGGGTGGAACGGCTCCGTCCCGTTCGTGATCAAGCTCCGCAGCCACGGCGCGGGGAACCTGCCCGCCCCGAGGACTTCCTCGCCGACGTCGCGAGGCCGGTCGCCGGGCTGATGCCCGAGGGCTGGGCGCACCGGGTCCTCGGCTCGGGACGGGCCCTGCTGATGGTGGACGGCGTGGACGAGCTGAGCCCGCGCCACCGCCCGGCCGTCAGGCAGTGGCTGGACGGCCTTCTCACGGCCTACCCGGAGATCCGGGTCGTCGTGACCTCCCGCCCGGCGGCGGCCGACGCCCGGTGGCTGGAGGGGGAGGGGTTCTCGTCGGTGACGATGGAGCCGATGACCCCGGTCCACCTGCGGGAACTCGTACGGCAGTGGCACGCCGCCATGCGCGGTTCCGGGAACCTGCCGTTCGCGGCGGAGAAGCTCGACGAGTACGAGGGCGCGCTGCTGGCCAGGTTCGAGAGCAGCCCGTACCTGCGGACGCTCGCCTCGACGCCGCTGCTCGCGGCGATGCTGTGCGCCCTGAACCTGGACCGGGGCAAGCAGCTGCCCCGCAACCGGATGGGACTGTACGCGGCGGCGCTCGAACTCCTGCTCCAGCGCAGGGACGCCGAGCGGGGGATCGTCCCGGAGGTCGTCCTGGAGCCGGAGCAGAAGGTCCGGGTCCTGCAGGACCTCGCCTGGCAGCTCGGGGTGTGGGGCCGGTCCGAGCTGTCCAGGGCGACGGCGCTGAAGCGGGTCGAGGAGAAGATCCAGACCATGCCCCGGGTGGAGTGCACCGCCGAGGCCCTGCTGGACCATCTCCTCCAGCGCAGCGGGGTCATCAGGGAGCCGGTCTCCGGGCGGATCGACTTCGTGCACCGTACGGTGCAGGAGTACCTCGCCGCCAAGCAGGCGGCCGACGGCGCCGACGTGGAGCCGCTGATCGAGCGGGCCCACCTCGACCAGTGGCGCGAGACCGTGGTGATGGCCGCTGGGCACGCCAACGCGCCGCTGCGCGAGGAACTGCTGAGGGGGCTGCTCGCCCGTGTCGCCGAGGGGGGTAAGCACACCCGGCGGCTGCGGCTGCTCGTGGTCGGCTGCCTGGAGACGATCCAGGAACTGCCGAGAGGGCTCGCGGAGGACATCGAGGAGTGCTTCGCGGCGGTGATCCCTCCCCGGAACGCGGGCGAGGCCGCGGCTCTCGCCTCGGCGGGCGAGGAGGTGCTCCGGCGCCTCCCCGACGACATCACCGGGCTCTCCCCGGCGCGGGCGGTGGCGACGGTGCGGACCTGCTGGTTGATCAACGGCCCCGAGGCGCTGGAGCGACTTTCCCGGTACGCCGGTGACTCCCGTTTCGACGTGCAACATGAGCTGGTCACGGCATGGGACTACTTCGATCCCGAGGAGTACGCCCGGCGGGTGCTGGCTGATGCCTCCCTTTGGGTCGGGCCGTACGGCGGATTCGCGCGAGTGGACAATCCACGGGTCTTTCCCCACCTTCGGCACTTACGCGGTTTGGATGACCTGCGGATCGGCTTCGGCGGTGAGGACCTCGGCTTTCTCAGGGATGTCCGCCCGTTGCGCGGCCTTGGCGTCTTCCAACTGGCGGGGCCGGGGTCGCTGGACGTGCTGGAGCGTCATCCGGATTTGAAGTGGCTGTGGGTTCGGTTCAGGAAGGATCCCGTCGCCTCCCCGTGGCCCCCCATGCCGCGCGCCTTGCTGTACGCCATCGTGTCGCACAACGATTCGGTGGCCGACATCGAGTTTGTCGACCGTTTCCATATGGTCGAGGCGCTCAAGCTTGATCGTCTCGACGAGGTCACGGACTTCACTCCGCTGACCTCGCTGAGCGGGCTGAAGATATTGTTCCTTTCCGGCTGTCACGGCCTTTCCGATTCCTCTATCTTCGGGAGGTTTCCCGGTTTGGTGAGTCTGCATCTCACCCATCCGGCTTTTGACGGGCTCGACGGGCTCGTCGGCAACTGCCAGAACGTCAGGCGGATCGGCCTCAGACACGCTCCCTGGCTGGACGACATCACCCCGCTCGCCTCGCTCGCTCTTGAGGAGGTAACGCTCTCTCACTGTGTCAATCTCTCTGACCTCACACCGCTTTCCGGGCTGGGAGAACTCCGGGAGGTCAACATCAGGGGCTGCGACGTTCGTGATCTTTCGCCTCTCGGGCCGTTGGAGAAATTAGAGCGAGTCGATCTGGCCGAGCTGCCCGGTGTGATCGATGTCGCGCCTCTCGCGGGAAAGCCGCGTCTGGTCATCGAGCTCGACGACGGGCAAGAAGTCCGCAACGCGGACCTGCTCGATCCGACCGCGAGGATCCGGCGCCTGTAGTCGGCCGCAGGGGGAGGCGGGTTCCCGGCTCAGGCCGTGGGGGCGGGGGCCGGTTGGTTCGCGGAGATCCAGGCGTCGATCTCCTCCCACTGGTCGAAGAGCCAGCGGATCTGCTCTTCCCGCTCCCGCGGCACGTCGGCGGCCTGGACCCGCCACCACTTGGCCTTGATCTGGGCGCTGAGCGGGAGGCGGGTCCAGATGTCCCCGAGGGTGACCAGGTCGTCGAGGCCGGTGTGCGCGACGAAGACCACGTCCGCCTCGGGGCAGGCCTCGATGGCGGCGATGGCCCCGTTGGGGCGGGGGGCCATCAGGTGCTCCAGCCTGCGGGCCCGCGCGGCCTCCTTTGCCAGGCCCTTCTGCTCCAGCCGCAGGATGGCCCGCCAGCGGCGCTTCGGGGTGAAGTTGCCGCCCTCCGGGAAGATCACCAGGGCGTCGTCGGCGTCCATGTCGGAGGACAGGCGGCGGATCTCGCCGAGAATGCCGCTCTCGGCCACCTTGTGGGGGACGAAGGCGTTGGGGAGGCGGTTGATCACCACGTCCAGCGAGGGGTCGAACTGCAGGGCCGCCTTCATCACGATCCTCGGGCGCCTGCCGTACCGGGCGAGAAGGTGGTGGATGAGCAGGAACGAGTCGCCGGGGCCCGCGTGGCGGGACAGGACGATGACGGGACGGGTGAGGCGCCGGGAGATCTCGTCGGAGGTCGGCGCCGGTTCGTCGACCTCGACGCTCAGCCGGAAGATCCGCACCGCGGCCTCGTAGATCTTGGACAGGAACCACTGGATCAGCTCGTAGTGCCGCTCCTGGTACTCGTCGCGGCTGAGCCGGCCGCCCAGGCCGTTCGTCACCCACAGCCACAGGCAGGCGCACAGCGCCATCGACTCCAGCGTCAGCCACGCCAGCGCGAACCAGACCAGCCGGGTGCCGCGCCGCTGCGGGGGCGGCAGGCGCAGCGAGGCGGCGGTCACCACCAGCAGCCAGATCGGGAGCGTGAGCACCGCGCCGACGGTGAGCACGATGACGAGCGGTGCCAGGACCAGGCGGCGGATGATGCGAGGAGGCAGCACGAGCGGCTCCTGCCTGTGTGGATGTGCGGTTGTGGTGCGTGGCCGGGGTTGTGGTCGTGGTGCGCGGGTGGGGCCGGTGGGACTCGGGAGGGCTGATCTGGACATAGCCCTCATATGGGGTGGAGTACCCCGGTGTGGGCGTACGACGCGATGTGCTTCACATCAATGCTGGTGTGGACGAAAGCGGCTCAGGAGGACGAGCGCTGGGCCAGGTAGTCGGTCGAGGCCCGGTACGCGCGGTCGATGTATTCAGATATATGCGATAAATCCCGGTAACGCAGCTGAGATAGATCTATTCCCGGACGGGATTCGGCCCCGGCCGGCATGACATGGACCTCGATGTCGTCCGGCAGGGTGGCCATCTCCTCGGTGAAGCGGTGCCGCCTGGCGATCTCGAAGGCGGTCATGCCGACCTCCCACGGGCGCCGGGGCACCACCAGGGGACGCTCGATCCTGCCCACGTGCAGCACGTAGACCCGCCGGGCGCCGAGCGCGACGGCCCGGCCGACCGGGATGCTGTGCACCAGCCCGCCGTCGAGATAGTGGCCGTCGCCGATGCGGACGGGCGGCAGTAGCCCGGGGACGGCGCAGGAGGCGAGGACCGCGTCGACCAGGGGGCCCTCGGTGAACCAGTGCGCGGCGGCGCGTTCGACGGAGGCGGCCACGCACTGGAAGGGCACGGAGAGGTCCTCGATGCGGGACACCGGCAGCGTCCGGGCCAGCAGGTCACGCAGCGGCTCGGAGGAGTGCAGGTGGGTGCCGCTCTTGGCGAGGGTGGACAGCCGCGTCACCCAGGACCCCGCGAACGCCGTGCGGACGATGTCCGAGGCCCACAGCGTGGTCAGGCGCGCGACCGCGTCACCGGGGGCGGCGGCGAGCACGACGCCGTTCAGCGCGCCCACGGACGTGCCGATGATCACATCGGGCTTGATGCCCGCCTCGTCGAGCGCCCGCAGCATGCCCACCTCGTGGGCGCCGAGAACGCCCCCGCCGCCGAGTACGAAGGCAGTGTCCAGGCTCATGGGCTCACCCTAGCCCCGCTTCCGGGCGCGGTACGGCGGGGCGGACCCCTCCGGGGTGTGCGGTACACGTCGCCGGGCGACCACGGTCACGCGATCGGACGTGGCAGGGCCGGACGGGTTCCGGATCCGCATGACCGACCACGGTCCCGCGACCGGGCGCGGCGGGGCCGGGCGGATTCCGGATCCGTGCAACGAAGAGGCGGTCTCACCCTGGCTCCCCTACCGGGCGGGTTCCGGATCCGCATGACGAAAGGGCGGTCTCACCCCAGTCCCGCCGCCGGGCCGGTTCCGGATCCGCGCAACGAAGGGGCCGTCAGCTGTCCGGGTCCGGTAATGCCCCCGGCGGCGCCGAGAGGGGACGATCTGAGGCATGACAGCGGTAGTGGAGACCGAGGGGCTCACCAAGTTCTACGGCGCGCGCCGCGGGCTTGAGGATCTCGACCTGGAGATCCGGCCCGGGGAGGTGTTCGGGTACCTCGGCCCGAACGGCGCGGGAAAGACGACGACGATCAGGCTGCTCCTGGACGTCATCCGCCCGACCAGGGGCCGGATGACGGTCCTCGGCAGGGATCCCCGCGACGCGAGCGTGCGGAGCCGGATCGGTTACCTGCCCGGGGAGCTCGCCCTGGAGGGAAGGGAGAAGGCCGGGGAGTTCCTCGCCTTCCTCGGCGCGGTGCGCGACGGCGTGCCCAAGGGGCGCGTCGAGGGGCTGGCCGAGCGGCTGGAGGCCGACCTGTCGGTGCCCATGGGCAAGCTCTCCAAGGGCAACAGGCAGAAGGTCGGGCTCATCCAGGCCTTCATGCACGAGCCGGAGTTCCTGATCCTCGACGAGCCGACCAGCGGCCTGGACCCGCTGGTGCAGCAGGAGTTCCTCGCGATGGTCCGCGAGGTCCGCGCCTCGGGCCGTACCGTGCTGATGTCCTCCCACGTGCTGGCCGAGGTCGAGGACGTCTCCGACCGGGTCGGCATCGTGCGCGGCGGCAGGCTCGTCGCGGTGGAGGACATCTCCGCGCTCAGGGAGAAGGCGGTGCGCCGGGTGGAGTTCCACTTCGACGCCCCGGTGCCCCGGGAGGCGTTCGAGAACCTGCCGGGGGTGCGTGACCTGCGGGTGGAGGGGGCCGGGCTGCGCTGCACCATCGACGGCCGCCCGGACGCGCTGATCAAGGCGGCGGCGCGGTTCACCGTGGTGCACATGGTGAGCGCCGAGCCCGACCTGGAAGAGATCTTCCTGACCTACTACGGCCACGGCGAGGAGAAGGAGGCGCGCGATGCCCACGCTGGTGTCGAAGAGTCTGCGTGACTACCGGCGGGCACTGCTCGGCTGGACCGTCGGGATCAGCGCGTTCTTCACGCTGTACCTGGCCTACTTCCCGACCATCAAGAGCAACCCCGACCTCTACGGGGACGTGGCGCTGACGAAGTTCCCCGGGGCGATGCGCGACCTCATGGGCGGCCTGGAGGGCGGCTTCACCAGCGGCTCCGGCTTCCTGCAGGCGCTGGTCTACCAGCTGTTCGGGCCGCTGCTGTTCATCGTGTGCGCCGCGGTGATCGGCAACCGGGCGATCGCCCAGCCCGAGGAGTCGGGCACGCTGGAGCTCGTCCTCACCCTCCCGATCGACCGCAGGCGGCTCGTCCTGGAGCGCTTCGCCGCCCTCGCCCTCGCGCTGCTCGGCGTGGCGGCGGTCACCTTCCTCGTCGTGCTGGGCCTGGTGGCGGCCGTCGACATGGGCGTCCCCGCGGACAGGATCCTCGCCGGTCACGTCGGCGTCTTCCTGCTCGCGCTCTTCTTCGGCACGCTCTCCCTGACGATCGGCGCCGCGACGGGACGCCGGGGGGTCGCCCTGGCGGTGGTCGGGGTGGTCGCCGTGGCCGGATACGTGGTCGAGACCATGGGCAAGGACGTGGACGGGGTGTCCTGGCTGCGCTGGATCTCGCCGTTCCACTACTACCTCGACGGACGCCCGATCCAGCTGGGATTCCCGGCGTGGGACTATCTCGTGCTGGCCGGGGCGACCGTCGCGCTGGTCCTGGTCGCGATGCCGGCCTTCGACAGGCGTGACGTGGGAGTCTGATGGACGAGCTGCTCGGCGGCCATCTCCGGGTGTTACGGGAGGCGGCCGCCACCGGCAGGCCGCCCGGCCGGGCCGAGCTCGACGACTGCCGCGCCGCCGGCGCGCTGGCCGCCGAGCGGGGCGCGTCCGTGCGGGCCCTGGTCGAGGCCGCGCTGGCCCTGGCCGAGTCGGTGACCCCCACCCCTTTCCCGGCCCTGCGGCGTACGGTCTCGGCCCTGATGGAGGGGTACGAGAACGCCCAGCGGTCGGCGCTGCGCCTGGAGGAGGCGGCGCGCAGGGAGTTCGTCGACGACCTGCTCCAGGGACGCGCCGACAGGCTCGCCGAGCGGGCCGAGCACTTCGGGCTCCGGCTGGCCGAGACGTACGTGGTCGCCGTCGCGCGCCCCGCCGGAGTCACCGGAACCGGGGCTGTCGGGGTTGCCGGAGAAGGCGGAAAAGGCGGAGAGGGCGGCGGGCTCGCGGGGGAGGCCGAGGGGACGGCCCGGCGGATCGAGGACGCGCTGGTCGCCCGGTTCGGCTCGCACAACGTGCTGGTCGCGGTCCGCGACGGGATGCTCGTGTGCGTCGCGCCGGGCAGCCTCACCGTCGCGAACGGCGAGTTCACCCACCACGTGCGCCAGGCGTTCGCGCCCGGCTGGCGGGTCGGGCTCGGCCGGGCGCACCGGGGCCCCGGCGGGGTGGTCACCTCCTACCGGGAGGGCGCCAACGCCATCGAGCTCGGTGACCGGCTGGGACTGCGCGCCCCGGTGCTCAGGGCCGCGGACCTGCTGGTGTTCCCCGTGTTGCTGCGGGACCGCGCGGCCATCGAGGACCTGGTGACGAGCGTGCTCAGCCCGCTGGTCGAGGCGCGCGGCGGTCCCGAGCCGCTGCTCGCCACGCTGGAGGCGGTTTTCGCCTCCCAGGGCAACCAGACCGCCGCCGCGCGCAGGCTCGGCGTCAGCACCCGGGCGGTGACCTACCGGCTGGAACGGATCCGCCGCCTCACCGGGTTCTCGCCGGACGACTCCACCCAGCGTTTCACCCTGGAGACGGCGGTCCTGGGCGCCCGCCTCCTGGACTGGCCCGCCCACCCGCTGCGCTGACCGGCCCGGCCCGGCTCGCTCACTCGCCGCATCGACGGGTCCGGTCCGTCCGCCGCGCCCGTCCGCCGCTTCGTTACGGGATCAGGAGCAGCTTGCCGGTCGTACGGCGGGCTTCGAGGTCCTCGTGCGCGCGGGCGGCCTCGGCGAGCGGGTAGCGCTCGGAGATGTGCACCCGCAGCTCCCCGGAGGCCACCCAGCCGTAGAGGTCGGAGGCGCGCCAGGTGAGCTCGTCGCGGGTGGCGATGTAGGAGCCCAGGGTCGGGCGGGTGAGGAAGAGGGAGCCGTTCCTGGCGAGGATCTGCGGGTCGAGCGGCGGGACCGGGCCGCTCGCCTGGCCGTACAGCGCCATCATGCCGCGCGGGCGCAGCGAGGCGACGCTCTCGTCGAAGGTGGCCGCGCCCACGCCGTCGTAGACGACCTGCACGCCGGAGCCGGTCAGGTCGCGGACCGCGTCGGCGAAGCCCTGGTAGCGGAACACCTCGTCGGCGCCCGCCTGGCGGGCCAGGATCTCCTTCTCCTCGGTGGAGACCGTGCCGATCACCCGGGCGCCGCGCAGCTTGGCGATCTGGGTGAGCAGCAGGCCCATCCCCCCGGCGGCGGCGTGCACCAGGACGTCGTCGCCCGCCTTCACCTCGTACGTGGAGTGCGTCAGGTAGTGCGCGGTCAGCCCCTGCAGGGTGACGGCCGCCGCGACCTCGGCGGTGACCCCCTCCGGCACGGCGAGCAGCTTGGAGGCGGGCACCGCGGTCCTGGAGGCGTAGCTGCCCGGCACGCTCGACCAGGCCACGGTGTCGCCGACGGCGACGTCACGGACGTCCTCGCCGACCGCGGCGACGGTGCCCGCGCCCTCCTCGCCGGGGACGAAGGGCAGGGAGAGCTGGTAGCGGCCGATCCGGTGGTAGACGTCGATGAAGTTCACCCCGGCGACGGCGACGTCGACGAGAACCTCGCCGGGGTTCGGCGTGGGGTCCGGGTGGTCGTCGGTGTAGGCGAGAACCTCGGGCCCGCCGTTGGCGGAGACGACTATCGCGCGCATCGTGCTGAACTCCTTCGGTCGGTCAAATGTCTTGATCGTCCCCAACGGCGCGCGGATCACTCGCCGTCGAGGCCATTCGGTCATCTAGCCATTCGGTCAGACCGGTCAGGACGGTCATCCGGTCAGGCCGACCAGGCCGGTCAGGGCTGTTTGGTGACGGCGGGGCCGTGCAGGGTGAAGTTGTCGAACGCGGTCCGCAGGACGGCGTTGCTGTTCTCGCCCACCCGGGCGATCACGCCGACCAGCCCGTTGGGCAGCGGGTTGGTGTCGAGGAACGACTGCGCCTGCTCGTCGTTGACCCACATGGTGAGCCGCACGCCCCCCTCGACGCCGGTGCACTCGGCCGCGAGCCGGATGACCTCGCCCTTGGGCAGGTCGACCTTGACGGGCTTGGTGAGCTCGCCCCCGGCGCTCTTGACGGTCTTGCGGATGCGGGCGTTGCCCGCGGTGTCGAGCAGGAACTCGTACCGGGTCGCCTTGTTGTCGTCCTCGCCCCGGCAGAACAGCCCGTACTCGCCCATCCCGGTGGTGCCCGAGCGGATCGTGATGTCGGAGCCGAGCAGGATCCGGCTCGGGGTGATCGGGGTGGGGCTCGCCGAGGGGTCGGGGGTGGCCGGGGGGGCGGACACGAACGGGATCGGGGCCTGCTCCCGCCGTACGGGGGAGTATCCGCTGACGTCGACGGCGTAGTAGCCCTCGGGGGCGTAGCCGTACGTGCCGGTCATCGGGCTGTAGGTGCCGCCGCTCCAGCCGGTGCCGCTCTGGGTGAAGTCGTCCTGGTAGAGCAGGGTGAGGTTCTCCGGCGGGCCGGGGGGAGCGAGCGCGAGGCGCAGGCCGATCCCTCCGGCCACCACCATCACGGCCGCCACGGCCACCCCGGCGAGCAGTTTCCGCCGCCCGGCCGTCCCGCCCCCGGGGAAGAACCCGGTACCGCCCCCCGGCCGCTCGGGGAGGGTGTGGCCGGGACCGTCGTGGCCGGGCCCCGCCTGCGAGACACCGGAGATCGTGTGGCCGCCTCGCGCGGACGGCGCGGTGTGGCTCCAGCCCGGATCGGTACCGTGACCCCCGCCGGGGGCGGGTGTCCCGGAGGGGCCGGTCCAGGGGGTGCCGCCGGGTGGTCCCTGGGGTGCCGGAGGAGGTGCCTGAGGTCCCTGCCAGGAGGCCTGCACCGAGTGGGCGGCCTGCTCGGGCGCGGCGGAGCGGCCCACCAGGTGGTCGAGGAGCTGCTGGGAGGTGGGCCGGTTCCGCGGGTCCTTGGTCAGCGCGGAGGTGACCAGCTCGCGCAGCGCGGGCTCCATGCCCTCCAGGGAGGGCTCGGTGTTGAGCACCTGGTACAGCACCGCGGGCAGCGCCTCGCCGCCGAACGGCGCCCGCCCGCTCGCGGCGAAGGCCATCAGGCAGCCCCACGAGAACACGTCGCAGGCGGCCGAGACCGGCTCGCCGCGCAGCACCTCGGGCGCCATGTAGCGGGGAGTGCCGAGGATCTCGCCGGTCCCGGTCATCCCGCTGAGGGTGTCCAGCGCGCGGGCGATGCCGAAGTCGATGACGCGCGGGCCGACGGGGGAGAGCAGCACGTTGGACGGCTTGAGGTCGCGGTGCACCACCCCGGCGCTGTGGATGGCGGTCAGCGCGGTCGCCACCCCGACGGCGAGCGCGTCGAGGCTGGAGCCGCGGAGCGGGCCGTCGGCGTCGACGGCCTCCTCGAGGTTGGGGCCGGTGACGTACTCGGTGACGACGTAGAGCTGGTCGTCGTCGAGCGCCGCCTCGATGACCGCGGCCGTGCAGAACCTGCGGACCCGCTGCGCCGCGTCGGCCTCCCTGCGGAAGCGCATCCGGAAGCGTTCGTGCTGGCTGTACTCGGGGTTGATGACCTTGATGGCGACCTGCTGCCCGTCAGGGGACTCGCCAAGATAGACCGTGCCCATCCCGCCCCGGCCCAGCCTGCTGAGCACGCGGTATCGGCCTATCTGCAGGGGTTCGTCGGGACTGAGGTTGTTCACCTTTGTACCTAGCCGCATCTGCCGTCACATGAGTGGTTCAGCCTATCGATCTCCGGCCGCTCGCCAGCAGTCGCAACAGCGGCAGGTCCACTTTTTCCAGACTGTCCACGCTCAGCACGTCCTCAGCCACCGGGTCGCCGGAGACCGACACCACCCGGCACCCCGCCGCGCGGGCCGCCGCGAGCCCGGTGGGGCTGTCCTCCACGGCCACGCAGGCGGCGGGGTCGAGGCCCAGCCCGGAGGCCGCCAGCAGGTACGGGTCGGGCAGCGGCTTGCCGCGCGCGGTGTCCTCCGCGGCCACGACCAGGGCGAACCGCTCCGCCCCGACGGTGTGCAGCACCATGTCGACGATGAGCCGCGGCGAGGCGCTGACCAGCGCCGTGGGCACGCCCTCCGCCGCCAGGTCGTCCAGCAGCCGGATCGCGCCGGGCAGCGGGGTCACCCCGCGGGAGACCCGCTCGGCGAAGGCCTCGGTGAGCCGTGCCCCGACCCGTTCGACCTCGATCCCCGTCACCTTGGCACGTACCGCCCCGGCCTCCATCTCCGTCATCTCGGCACGTTCCGCCTCGACCTCGGTCCCCGTCACCTCGGCGCGTTCCGCCCCGGCCTCGATCTTCGCGACTCCGGCGCGTTCCGCCTCGGCTTCCGCCGCCCCGGCCCGTTCGGCCCCGGGTGGTACGGGTGCGCGGCGCGCGAGGTATTCGGCCGCGTCCTCGACCAGGCGGCCGAGGACGTTACCGGCGTCGGCCTCCGTCAGCTTCAGGTCCAGCTCGGCGGCGACCTCCACGCACGCCTGCCACCACAGGCCCTCGGTGTCCACGAGCGTGCCGTCCATGTCGAACAGGACGGCCCCGAGCTCACCCGACACCCGCGACGTCCTCCGACTCGGCCGCCTTCGAGGACTTCGAGGACTCCGAGGACTTCGAGGAGTCAGGGGACTTCGAGGGCTCCGGGGACTCCAGGGACCCCGGCGCCGGGTCCTCCGAGGTGAGGGCGGGAGCGGGGGCGGTGCGCGCCGCGACGAGCACGGGCCGCTGCACGAGGGCGACGTCCACCCGCGTGCCCGGCGCCAGACGTACCGCGTCGTGGCCCGGCACGTCGCTGAGGACCTCCAGCTCGCCCACCCGCACCCGCAGCCGCGCGGTGGAGCCGCGGAAGGACGACGCCACGATCGTGGCCTTCCCGTCGGGGGAGGGCGTGACCAGCACGGCCTCGGGGCGTACCAGCACGTCGACGTCGGGCGAGGACGGCAGCGGGCCGTCCACCGGCATGAGCTCGCCCATGACGGTGACCTCCTGGCCGGACAGACGGCCGGGGACGTGGTTCATCGCGCCGACGAACTCCGCCACGAACGGGGTGGCGGGCCGGTCGTAGACCTCGGCGGGCGGGCCGCACTGCTCCAGCCGTCCCGCGCGCAGCACCGCGACCTTGTCGGCGACCGACAGGGCCTCCTCCTGGTCGTGGGTGACGAAGATGGTGGTGATGCCCAGTTCGAGCTGGAGCCGCCGGATCTCCTCGCGCAGCGAGACGCGGACCTTGGCGTCCAGCGCGGACAGCGGCTCGTCGAGCAGCAGCACGCGCGGCTCCAGCGCCAGCGCCCTGGCGAGGGCGACGCGCTGCTGCTGGCCGCCGGACAGCTCGTGCGGGTAGCGCTGGGCGTGCGACGGCAGGCCGACCAGCTCCAGCAGCTCGTCCGCCCGCGCGTGCCGTTTGGCGGTCGGCACCTTGCGCACCCGCAGCCCGAACGCCACGTTGTCCCTGGCGTTGAGGTTGGGGAACAGGCTGTAGGACTGGAAGACCATGCCCGCGTCACGCCGGTTGGCGGGGACCCGGGTGATGTCCTTGCCGTCTATGAGCACGGCTCCGGCGTCGGGGTGCTCGAAGCCCGCGACGCAGCGCAGCGCCGTGGTCTTCCCGCAGCCGGAGGGGCCGAGCAGGGCCATCAGCTCGCCCTGTTCGACGGTGAGGTCCAGGCCGTCCAGGGCCACCGTGCGGCCGAACGCGCGGCGCAGCCCCCGGAACTCGACGGTCATCGACGTTTCCTTCCCGCACCCGAGAGGGTGAGCAGCAGCAGCCAGATGAGGAGCAGGCTGATGATCGACAGTGCGACGGAGAGCTGCCCGTCGTTCCCGGAGATGGTCACGATCCAGACGGGGAACGTCTCGTACCCGAGCAGGGCCGCGACGGTGTACTCGCCGAGTACCAGCGCGAGGGTGAGGAACGAGGCGCTCGCGATGGAGGACCGGATGTTGGGGATGATCACCCGGAACAGCACGTACGGCCACGAGGCGCCCAGGTTGCGGGCCGCCTCCACCAGCGTCCGCACGTCGATCGCGCGCAGCCCGGCGTCCAGCGACCGGTAGGCGAACGGCAGCGTCAGCATCACGTACGCGAGCACGAGGACGAACGGGAACCTCTCGTCCTGGATCGCGATCAGCGTCGCCCAGAACGGGGTGGCGGCCAGCGCGTCGACGCCCTCGCGCAGCGCCGTGCTGATGCCGACCACGTAGGTGATCGGCGGCACGACCAGCGGGAGCGTGGAGATCAGCTCCAGCACCGGCCGCAGCCGGGGCGCGCCGAGCCGTACGGCCAGCATCGCCGGAAGCGTGAGCAGCAGCACTGCGGCGATGGTGCAGGCGGCGAGCGCGAGGGAGAGCAGCAGGCTGGGCAGGAAGCCGGGCGCCGACAGGATCCGCCCGTAGGCGGCGAGCGAGAAGCCCTGGCCCTCCGAGTAGACGGTGAACCAGAAGGACACCGCCATCGGCACGACGAAGTAGACCGCCGCGACGACCAGCACGATCCCCCGCCAGGCCCGGCGCTGCCCGGGACGGGCGGTGGCGGCGGGACCCGGGGTGACGTCGGGCAGCGTGGCTACCGCAACCATCGGGAGCTCCTCTTCTGCAGCGGCAGGTAGACCGCCATCACCAGCAGCGCTACGACGATCATGTCGAGGCTCAGCGCGAGCGCGACGTTCTCGTACCCGATGAGGACGTCCCCGGTGAGGGCCTCGGCGATCTGCAGGGTGACCAGCGGGACCGTGCTGCCCACCATGGCGTAGGCGGTGGCGTAGGCGGCGAACGCGCCGCCGAACAGCAGGACGACGCCGCCGAGCAGGGCCGGGGTCAGCACCGGGATGCCGACGTAGCGCCAGAACTGCCAGGTGGTGGCGCCGTTGTTCTGCGCGGCCTCCCGCCACTGCGGGCGCAGGCCGTCCAGCGCCGGGGTCACGACGAGCACCATCAGCGGCACCGAGAAGTACATGTAGACCAGGGCGAGGCCCCAGAAGTTGTACAGCACCCCCGGGCCGAGGCCCAGCGCGGTGGTGATCACCCCCGAGTTGCCCAGGGTGGCGATCCAGATGAAGGCGAGCGGCACGCCGCCGAAGTTGGACAGCACGCCGGAGAAGGTGAGCACGGCCTCGCGCAGCGCCGTGAACCGGGAGGTGATCACGGCCTGGGCGAGGAACGTCCCGGCGACCGCGGCGGCGACCGCCACCACGGCCGACAGCTGGACGCTGCTGAGCAGGGCGTTCAGGTAGGGGCCCTGGAGGCTCCTGGACAGGTTGGCGGTGCCGAAGGAGGACACCTTGGTCGCCGGGTCCTTCACGGTGAACGCGCCGGCCAGCAGCGTGAGCGCCGGGATCCCGAAGGCCACCGCCGTCACGACCAGCAGCGGCAGGGCTCCCAGCCAGTTCTTGGAGCGAGGACGGCCGCCGCCGCGCGGGGCGGCGGCCGTGACGGCGGGGACGGTCATCCCGAGACCGCGGCGCCCCAGCCTCCGGCCAGGACCTCCTTGGCCTTGTTGACCTGCTCCTCCGTCGGGAAGGTGGGCTCACCCTCGACCGGCGGGAGGTTGGCCTCGGCGGCGGCGTCGACCGTGCCGTCGGACTTCATCGCGGGCAGCAGCACCGGGCGGGCGAAACCGCCGAGGTAGAGGTTCTGGCCCTCGGGGCTGTAGAGGAACTCCTGCCACAGGCGCGCGGCGGCCGGGTGCGGGGCGTCCTTGTTGATGGCCTGGGCGTAGAGCTGGAAGTACTTGCCGTCGCTGGGGATGACGGTCTTCCAGTCGAGGCCCTTCTCGGCCATCTTGGGGGCGTAGGCGGCGTTGTTGTAGTCCCAGTCGATGCTGATCTGGGTCTCGCCCTTCTCGATGGTGGCCGGGGTGGTCTCGACGGGGTTGAAGTTCCCGGCGTCCTTCAGCTTCTTGAAGAAGTCCAGGCCGGGCTGGATGTCGTCGAAGGAGCCGCCGTTGGCGAGGGCCGCCGCGTACACGCCCGCGAACGCCGAGCCCGACTTGGTCGGGTTGCCGTTCATGGCGACCTTGCCCTTGTACTCGGGCTTGAGCAGGTCGGCGTAGGTCTCCGGGCACTTGGCGATCTTCTTGGCGTCGCAGCCGATGGAGACGTAGCCGCCGTAGTCGTTGAACCAGAGGCCGCTCGCCTCCTTCTGGTTCTCGGGGATCTTGTCCCAGGTCTCGACCTTGTACGGCGCGAAGAGGCCCTCGGCGGCACCGCTGATCGCGAAGGACTGGCCGAGGTCGAGCACGTCGGGGGCGCGGTCCTGGCCCTTGCGGGTCTTCACCGCGTTGATCTCGTCGGCGCTGGCGGCGTCGGGGGTCTCGCTCTCGATCTCGATGCCGTACTTCGCCTTGAAGGCTTCGATGATCTTTCCGTAGTTGGCCCAGTCGGGCGGGAGGGCGATGACGTGGAGCTTGCCCTCCTTCTTGGCGGCCTCGACGAGCTTGTCCAGCCCGCCGAAGTCGGCCGCGGAGGTGGCGGTCCTGGCGTCCACTCCGGCCGCGGAACCTCCGCCGGAGGCGCCCGCGGACGGCGCCGCCGTACCGGGAGCGGCACCGCACGCGGCGGTGCCGACCAGGAGGAAGGCCGCCAGGCCTGCAAAGCGAACTCGGGATGCGATCACTGTGTCTCCCAAGGGGGTGTCGCGCAATATTTCACGAAAGTAGACGAACTTGTACAAACAAGCTAGACCTCGTCTGTCGTGAATCAGTTGCTGTTTGGTGAACGGACGAAGTACGGCGGTGAAATGCGCGAACCCGGGCTATGTGCCCCATTAATGCTTGTTTAGGGTGGGGCTGAGCCGGCCGCCAGGTGCGCGCAGCGAGGGATCCCGCGGACGCGCGCCGGGCCGGATGTGAGGGCGGCTTGAGAGACGAGGCGAGATTGCGCGGTCACCGGGTGTGCGCGGATGCGCGGAGAGGTGCCCAGGAGTTCACGGGCACGCGGGACGGGACGCGGACGTTCGCGGGCCGCCTGGAGAGGGTGCGGGTTTTCGCGGGGCGTCCGGACAGGATGCGGGTTCTCGCGGGGACGCGGGCGTTCGCGGGTACGCCGGAAGGGGCGCGGGCATGACGGCCCGTTACATGGGTATCGCGGAGGAACTGCGCGACGCGATCATGAGAGGCGAGCACCCCGTGGGCGCCCAGCTGCCCTCGGAGGCCGAGCTGGCCACCCGCTTCGCCGCCTCGCGCGGCACGATCCGCCAGGCGGTCGCCGTACTCGCCACCGAGGGCCTGGTCGGCTCCCGGCAGGGGGCGAGGCGCATCGTGCTCGGCCGCGAGCGCAGCCAGAGCTTCGCCGAGCTGCACAGCTTCGCCCAGTGGGCGCGGGCGATGGGCTACCGGGTCAGCGGGCAGGTGCTGCAACAGCGCCACCGGGGCGCCGACACCACCGAGGCCGTACGGCTCGCGCTCCAGCCGGGTGACCCGGTGCTCTCCGTGCTGCGGCTGCGCTCCCTGGAGGGCGAGCCGGTGATGCTGGAGCGCACCGTCTACGCCGGGTGGATCGCCCCGGCCGTCGAGCGCATCGAACCCGACTGCGAGTCGGTCACCCAGGCGCTGTACGACAGCGTCGGCCTCGTCTTCGCCTACGGCGAGCACCTCATCGACGCGGTGGCCGCGGGCGTCCAGGACGCCAGGCTGCTCGCCGTGCGCAGGGGCAGCCCGCTGCTGCGCCAGCGCCGCGTCACCACCACCCACGAGGGACGGCCCGTCGAGTGGTCCGACGACCGCCACCGCGCGGGCAGCGTGACCTTCAGCATCCGCAACTCGGTGGACGCCAACCCGCTCGTACGGCAGATGGGGGACTTGCGCCCAGCCCCATAAGAACGTATGTTCGATACGCCAGGCCCGCCTTCCCCCGGGTGCTCGTCCGAAAGCCCGGGAGAGGCGTCTTGAGCAGACTTTACGGCGACCCCATCGAGGTGTGGATCCGCGACGGGCAGCCCGTCCAGTTCGTCTGGCGCGACCGCCTCCACACCGTCCGCCGCGTCCTCGACCACTGGGTCGTCGCGCGGGAGTGGTGGAAGATCTCCGACAGCGATCCCGGCGAGCGCCGGTTCTGGCGGATCGAGGCCGCCGCGGGCGACCGGGCCGGGACCTACGAGCTCCGGTTCGACACCGCGGGCGAGGGCTGGCTGCTGATCAGAGCATGGGACTGACGTCCCCGCCCGGACATGCCTCCGCCCCGGACATGCCTCCGCCCCGGCCCGCCTCCCTTCCGGCGGGCCGGGGCGGCCTTCGTTCACTGCCCGGCGGGGTGGACCTCCTGGGGCCGGTCCCGCTCGGCCATCTCAGGCGAGAGAGTCTCCGGTGAGAGAGCCTCCCGTGAGGGAGCTTCCCGCGAGACACCATCCCGTGAGAGAGCTTCCCGCGAGAGAGAGTCCCGTGCGGGAGTCTCCCTTGAGAAGGCCTCCCGCGAGGAAACCTCCCGCGAAGGGGTCTCCCGTGAGGAAGCCTCTCGCGAGGAAGCGTCTCGCGAAGTGGTCTCCCGCGAGGAGGTCTCCCGTGAAGAGCTCTCCCGTGAGGAGGTCTCCGGGAAGGCGGGCGAGAGGAGAGGGGTGTTCCTCACGAGCAGGTGCGGGACCGCCTCCGCCGGAGGCGGCGGGAGGTGGTGCTCCGCGCCGGCCTGCCGCCGGTGCCTGGCACCCGCGGCCTGGATGCCGGTGATCTGCCGCACGGTCGCCGCGCACAGCAGGGACGCGACCGTGACGGCGACCAGCTCGGTCAGCCCGAGACCGGTCAGGTTCGTGCTCCCCTGGGAGGCCCCCGGCCACAGCCGGGCCAGCAGCAGCGCGAACGCGACGAGCCAGCTCAGCCACCAGGCGGTGAGCAGCGCCGTCCAGCGGAGGCGGCGGTCCAGCGGCGGGCCCGAGGCCCACCACAGCCGGTCGGCCAGCACGACGGGCGCGACCAGGTTGACCACCGGCACGAACCAGCTCACCAGGACCGGCGCCACCGCGGGCAGGTCGGCGCCCTGCCGGGCACGGAGCAGCCAGTTCAGGTACGCGGCGACGGCGGCGATCGCGGTCGCCGCGAAGAACATGATCAGGATGGCGAAGACGGTGACCGCGCCGAAGACCGCGTCGGCGCCGGGGGCGTTGGGGTCACCGCCGAGCCTGGATATCTCCATGACGAGGCGCCGGCCACGGGCCTGTTCGAACACCGCCAGGGCGGCGATCGCGACCACCAGCGCGGTGAGGGCCATATAGACGGCAGAAGCCGACCTTTTCTGTAGAGATGGGATAGAGCGCATGTATATCTCCCCCCGCCATGCGCCGAGGACCTGCCCTCTTTCTATCCAGTGAGCTCTCCCGCTAATCAGCCCAAACGTCCCGCTCAGCTGACGATGCCGGACTCCCACGCCCACGCGGCGGTCTCCACCCGGTTCCTGGCGCCCAGCTTCGTGTGGATGCTCCCCAGGTGCGTCTTCACGGTCGACAGCGAGACGAACAGCTCGGCGGCCACCTCCTGGTTGGTCCGCCCCCTCGCCACCAGGCGCACGACGTCCAGCTCGCGCTCGGTGAGGGGCTCGCTGGGCGGCCGGACGGCACCGGTCCGGGGGTGGGAGAGGTGTTCGAGCAGGCGTACGGTCACCGACGGCGACACCAGCGCGTCGCCGGCCGCCGCGGCCCGGATCGCCTCGATGAGCAGCGTCGGCCCGCTGTCCTTGAGCAGGAAACCGGTCGCTCCGGCGCGCAGCGCCCCGTAGACGTACTCGTCGAGGTCGAAGGTGGTGACGATGACCACCTTCATCGGGTCCTGCACCCCCGGCCCCGCGAGGATGCGGGTGGCCTCCAGGCCGTCCAGCTTGGGCATCCGGATGTCGAGCAGGCACACGTCCGGCCGCAGCCTCCGCGCCAGCTCGACGGCCTCGGCCCCGTTGGCGGCCGTCGCCAGGACCTCCATGTCCGCCTGGGCGTCCAGAATCATCTGGAACCCGGTTCGTACCAGCTCCTGGTCGTCGGCGATGAGCACCCGAATCGTCACCTGATGGATTGTGCCAGCCCACGGGCGGTTCCGGATCGGGCATCCGGCCGATGTGCCGGTGAACGACGGCGAACGCCCCGGTGTGCCGATGAAGGACGGCGAATCGTTCTTTCGGCCGATCCCGCGTGGGGAGCGGGGAGACGATCGGTCGATCTGCCGCCGCTCCCCACGCGGGAAAGTGCTCGACATGAATGTTGTCCTAGAGGGATCCGGGCTGGTCAAGCGCTTCGGAACGACCGTGGCGCTGGGCGGTGTCGGGCTGGCGGTCCACGCGGGCGAGGCCGTGGCGATCATGGGCCCGAGCGGGTCGGGGAAATCTACGCTGCTCCATTGCCTGGCCGGGATCGTGAGGCCGGACGCGGGCGAGGTGCGCCTGCTCGGCGAACGCGTCGACACGCTGGGGGAGCGGAAGCGCAGTGCCCTGCGCCGCACGCGGTTCGGCTTCGTGTTCCAGTTCGGCCAGCTCCTGCCGGAACTCCCCGCCGACGAGAACGTCGCGCTGCCGCTCATGCTCGGCGGCGTTCCCCGGGCCGACGCCGTGAGACAGGCGCGGGAGTGGTTCGGCCCGCTCGGTCTGGGCGGGATGGAGGAGCGGCGCCCCGGGGAGCTCTCCGGAGGCCAGGCGCAGCGGGTGGCGATCGCCCGCGCGCTCGTCACCCGTCCCGCGGTCGTCTTCGCCGACGAGCCGACGGGGGCGCTCGACCAGAGCACCGGCCACGACACGATGCGCCTGCTGACCGGCGCCACCCGGCACAACGGGGCCTCGCTGGTCGTCGTCACCCACGATCCCCAGGTCGCCCGCTGGTGCGACCGCGTGGTCGAGGTCCGCGACGGCCATCTCCTGCCCGGCCCCGGCACGCGGGAGCCGTACGAGGACGCCGGGGAGCGTGACGGCGCCGAGACGGCGACCCGGACGTTTCCCGACGCGAAGACGTCTTCCGACGTGAAGGCGTTTTCCGGTGTGGAGACGTCTCCCAGGGGGAACCGGTGAGCGGGCCGCTCGGCCTGAGCTGGCGGCTGCTGCGCGGCGGGGGCCGCCGCGGCCTGCTGGGGGCGGGGCTGACCATGGCGGCGGTGGCGGTCTGCACCGCGCTGCTGCTCTTCGCCGTCGTGGCCAACCTCGGCTTCCAGGACAGGGCGGGACGGGAGGCGTGGCGCAACCCGGTACCGGCCGCGAGCGGGGCCGTGGCGGTCCAGGCCGTCCGCACGGACTACGTGCGCGACCGGTGGATCACGGTCGTGGACCTCGCCGCGCTCGGCCCGCAGGCATCCCCGCCGCCCGGCCTGGACCGCTTCCCCGCGCCCGGGGAGGTCTGGTTCTCCCCGGGGCTGGCCGAGCTCGCGAGCGAGCTCCCGGCCGCGCAGCTCGCCGCCCGCTTCCCGGGGAGACGCGGCGGGACGATCGGCGACGAGGCGCTCGTGTACCCGGGGGAGCTGGTCGTGGTACGCGGGCAGGCGGCGGACTCGCCGGTGATGAAAGCCACCTCGTCGGACGACTCGCGCGGCGGCGCCGTACCGACCAGGATCTCCGGCTTCGCGGGGAGGACGACGGAGGACGCGGTTGGCTACAGCGCGCTCGGGCTGATCGCGAGCGTCCTCATGGTCGTACCGCTGCTGGTGTTCGGCGGCGCGGCGGCCCGGCTGACCGTCGCCCGCAGGGACCGGCGCCTGGCCGCGCTCCGGCTCGTCGGCGCCTCCCCCGGCCAGGTGGTCGCCATGACCGTCTGGGAAGCGGTGATCACCGCGTTCGGCGGCGCGGTGCTGGGAACGGCGCTGTACGGGCTGCTCACCCCGCTGCTGGCCCGGATCGAGATCAAGGGAGGGCCCTGGTTCCTCGCGGACGTGTGGCCGGGGGTGCTTCCCACGCTCGCCGTGCTGGTGGCCGTACCGCTGCTCGTCGGGGTGTCGGCCGTGGTCGGCCTGCGCCGCGTGGTGGTGAGCCCGCTCGGTGTCGCCAGGCGGGAGACCCCTCCGGCGATGCGCTTCCTCCGGGTCGTCGCGCTGCTCGCGGCCCTGGCGGCTGTTCCCCTGCTCGGCCGCGGCTCCGGGGCCGGGGTGGGGGTGGTCGCCGCGGCCGTCGGCGGCGCCTTCCTGTGTGTCAACCTCGCCGGTCCGTGGGTCGTCGCGCTGATCGGCCGGATCACCACCCGCACGGCCCGGAGCCCCGCCCGGCTGCTGGCCGGGCGCCGGTTGACCGACGACCCCAGGTCCGCCTGGCGGACGGTGAGCGGCGTGGCCCTGACGGGGTTCGTGGCCGGGTTCATCGGTCTCCTCGCCCCGGGTGACGTCGTGTTCGAGGGCCCGCGGGCGGAACTGCGCCTGGCCGTGCCCGCCGCGCGGGCGGCCGAGGTCACCGCCGAGGCGCGCGAGCGCCTGTCCGCGGCGGACGTCCGGGCGGTGGTCGGTCTCATATCGAAGAACGGGCGAGAGGGCGGCACCGGCACCGGCGGCGGTCAAAAGGTGATCACCATCTCCGTGGGCGGCACCGGCACCGCCGCCACCGGTTCCGCTCCGGAGGAACCGGTGGACATGGCGGCCGTCGACCGGGCGCGTACCGCCCTGGAGGGGCTTGTGCCCGGGCACGGGGCGACCTCGGCCGCCGACGACGACCGGCTCTCCGCCCAGGTCCTCGGCGACATCGGCACGGGCACGGTCATCGTGCTGGCGGTCTCGTTCCTGGTGGCGATCGCCAGCGCCGGGATCACCGCCGCCTCCTCGGTCCTCGACCGCAGGGAGACGTACGCGCTGCTCCGCCTGGCCGGTACGCCGCTGGAGGTCCTGGACGCGGCCCGGCGGGCGGAGACCCTCATACCGCTGACGGTCATGGGAGGCGGCACCATCGCGGCCGGAGCCTTCTGCGCCCTGCCGTTCGCCGCCGTCGCGATGAACGTCACGGGCGCGGTCATCCTGCTGGTCTGCGTCGCGCTCGGATTCGCCGGGGTGATCGGCGCGGGAGCGGCGAGTGCTCCGCTCCTGCGTTCCGTCACCGCCAACCCGGCCCCCAGGCCGGACTGAGAGCCGGTACGGCGGCGGCCCGGGGCAGGACGCCGTACCGGGTGACGGAGGCGCCGGGCGGGACGGCCGGACCAGAGGGTGAGAGGGACCGGCCGGACCGGACGGGGGAGATGGGAGAGGGCCCGGACCGGCCGGGGCGGGTGGTGGGGTGAGGAAACGGGGCGAACCGGATAACTTTTTCTTCCCGGCCGGTGATCGGGGGGCCGGGAAAGGCACTCCTTGGTGTGGATGATCCAGAAGCGCGATTCACCGCGCTGTACGACCGGCACTACCGCAGCGTGCTCGGGTACACGCTGCTGCGCGCGGAGCGGCAGGCGGCCGAGGACATCGCGAGCGAGACGTTCCTGATCGCCTGGCGGCAGCTGGAACGGCTGCCGGAGACGCCGCTGCCCTGGCTGCTCGGCGTCGCCCGCAACCTGCTGCGCGGGCAGCGGCGTTCCGGGCTGCGACGGCAGGCGCTGGTGGAACGGCTGGCGGAACTGTCCTCGGCGGGCGACGTGACCGAACGGGTCGCCGAGCAGGTCGCCGAGCGCGAGGCGGCCCTCGCGGCGCTCGCCGGGCTGTCCGAGCCGGACGCCGAGGCGGTGATCCTGGCCAGCTGGTACGGCCTGGCCCCGGCCGACGCCGCCAAGCTCGCCGGATGCTCGGCCCGGGCCTTCACCGTCCGCCTGTACCGCGCCCGCCGCCGCCTGTCCCAGGCACTCGACCTCACCCCCACCACCCTGCAGGAGCAGCCTTGAACGACGTCGACGAACGTGTCCGCGCGCTGCGCCCGGACGCACTCACCGAGGACGCCTACCGGCGGCGCCGCGACGCCGACCTCGCCCGCGCCTTCGCGACCGCCGTGCCCGGGGCCGATCGTGCGTCCGGCCACGCGTCCGGCCACGCGTCCGGCCACGCGTCCGGCCACGCGTCCGGCCATGGGGCCAGTGACGTGCCTGACCGCGTGCCCGATCACGTATCGGATCACGCGTCCGGACG